>DATJGL010000058.1:0-14454 GCA_035495075.1 Gemmatimonadales bacterium | reverse complement strand
CCCGAAGTCGCGACGCTCGTCGCGGAGCGCGTAGGGATCCCCGCTGACTCATTCGTAGCCGCAGCTCACAACACGGCGCTCGCACGTGAGCTGGGTACCGGCGCATCGCTCGAAGGCTTCCTCTGGCCCGATACCTACGCTGTACCCCTCGGCGTCTCCGCCCAAGAACTGGCTCGCACGATGGTGCAGAGCTTCGAGGCCGCCTGGCGGCCAGAATGGACGGCACGGCTCGATACTCTACACCTGACCCGAACCGAGCTGCTGGCGCTCGCCTCGATCGTGGAGGGAGAGGCGCGGGCGGACGACGAACGGGAAACCATCGCCGGCGTGTACCGCAACCGGCTTCGGATACACATGGCCTTGCAGGCGGACCCGACGGTACAGTACGCCATCCTGCTCGCGACCGGAGTTCGCAAGACGCGTCTGTATCAGAAGGACTATCTGGTGCCCTCACCATATAACACCTATCTCCACCCTGGCCTTCCACCTGGGCCGGTCAATTCCCCAGGCCGCCGGAGCATCGAGGCGGCGCTCTATCCGGCCGACAACCATTTCCTCTACTTTGTCGCCGGCCCCGACGGCCGTCACGTCTTCAGCCGCACCTATGACGAGCACCTGCGAAACGTGGCGAAGATGCGGAGGCTGATGAGGGCAGTGAACGGTGAGCAGTGAAAAGCTCAAAAAGCGTGAACGCGGTTCGAGTACTCCCTGGCCGCCGCTTCGACATCCGGTGCTCCTAGTATCCCCGACACCACCGCGACCCCCGCCCCACCCGCAGCGATTACCGCGCCCATGTCCTCCGGCCTTACGCCACCGATGGCGACGCAGGGGATTCCCCGCCCGGCTAGAACGAGTCGGCGGAAGCCCTCTGCACCCAGCGGAGCACCCGCGTCGGGCTTGGTACCGCTGGCGCTCCACGGGCCCACACCCCAGTAGTCCGCCGCGCGTCCCGCCTCGGCCTCGTCGGCGGTTCCCGCCGAAGCACCGAGGATGAACCCGGGGGGTGCGATGCGACGTGCGAGGGGAATCGCCAGATCGTCGGGGCCAAGGTGAACCCCTGCGGCGCCTCCCGCGAGTGCCACGTCCAGCCGATCGTTCACCAACACGGGAATCCGTAGAGTCGCGACGAGGGCGTTGGTGGCGCTCACCAGCTCGCGTGCCGTCGCCCGCTTGAGCCGAAGTTGAACCGCCGTCACCCCACCCCGCTCCGCCGAGCGAGCGACCTCGACCAGGTCGCGCCCAGCCAGAAGCGCGTCGTCCGTAACGAGCATGAGTCGCAGGAGCGAAGCTAGATTAGGCGCCATGCCAGACATTCCGGCCCCCCGCATTCACGGCATCCGCGGCGCCACCACGGTAGAGCAAAACGATGCCGAGGAGATTCTGGATGCGACCGACGAGCTGTTGCGGGCGCTCATTTCCGCGAACGACCTCCAGCCGGACGACATCGTCAGTGCATTCTTCACTGTGACGAACGACATCGACGCCGCGTTCCCCGCCCGTGCGGCCGAAGACTTCGGTTGGAACATCGTCGCCCTGCTCCACGCGACTGAGATCCCCGTTCCCGGCTCTCTTCCCAAATGCATCAGACTCCTGGTGCACGCCTACACGACCCGCTCGCGCGCAGAAATCAAACATTGCTACCTGCGCCGGGCCATTATCCTCCGACCCGACCGCGCGTGACCGACATCCGCGTCACCGCCCGGGGAGCCGAGCGGTGGAGGCGGGGCCATCCCTGGATCCACCGAACCGAGCTGCGCGACGAGCCGGGCGAGCCCGGACTCGTGCGCGTGCGCGATCCGCGAGGCAAGTTTATCGGCCAGGCGCTCTATTCGCCCCGCTCCGAAATCCGCTTGCGCCTGCTGGAGCCGACTGAGCGGCCGGTGAACGCGGCCTGGTGGCGCGAACGGATAGCGACTGCGCACGCCCAACGCGCCGGGATCGACGCCACCGCATACCGGATCGTTCACGCCGAAGCAGATGGCCTGCCTTCACTGATCGTAGACCGATACGACCGCTGGCTGGTGGCACAGCTCCTCTCGGCAGGACTCGACTCCCGCCGCGACGAGGTCGTCGCCGCCTTGGTGGACCTGCTCCGCCCGGAAGGCGTGCTGCTGCGTCACGACGCGCCGGCCCGCCGCCGCGAGCGCCTGCCTGAGGAAACGCTGGTTGCACACGGAACGGTACCGGAATCGATCGAGGTGCGTGAGGGAACCGTCCGCTACCTTGCCGCGCCGTGGACGGGGCAGAAGACCGGCGCCTTTCTGGATCAGCGGCCGAATCGTTTACTCGCTGGGGCGCTCACACCGGAGGGCGCGCGTGCGCTAGACTGCTTCGCCTACCACGGGTCCTTCGCCCTTCACCTTGCCACCAAGTCGAAGGAAGTCGTCGCGTTGGATTCGAGCGCCGAGGCGCTTGGACGGGGCGCGGTCAACGCGGCGCTCAATGGCTTCACCAATATCACCTGGCTCGAAGGCGACGCATTCCAGACCCTCCGGGCCTTCGAGCGCGCCCGCGAGCGGTTCGACACCGTCGTCCTTGATCCTCCTGCGTTTGCCAAGACTCGCTCCGCCGTGTCGCAAGCCTTGCGCGGCTACCACGAGATCAACCTGCGCGCCATGCGCCTGATGGCGCCCGGCGGACATCTGGTGACCGCGTCCTGTTCCTTTCATGTGCACCGGGCGGAATTTCTCGCCATGCTAGCTTCGGCCGCGGCCGACAGCGGGCGGCGCATTACCCTGCAGGCCGTCCTCGGTCAGGGCGAAGACCACCCGGAGATTCTCACCATTCCCGAAACCGGTTACCTGAAGGGCGCGGTCCTCCGGGCGGGTGGCTAGACTGCCCGCGGGTGGCTGGCCCGGCTTCAGTGTTGACATGAACGGGGCGTCGTAACAGCTTGCGGGGGCCTGATATTCTCAACGACCCGAGAACCGATTTGGACTACCGCAGACTGGCACCAGCTGGCGCGTGCCGCGCGCCGGACCCCAATCCATGCTGACCGCTGCCCAGGCCCTCCGTCTTGACCGGCGGCGGCGCCCTCGACCGTCCACCAAGCGGCAGTACGACGAGTACATCCTCCAGAAAATCGAAGCTTACAAGAACTCGCTCTCACGGGATCAGCTGTTGCTGCTGGGCGACGAGGCCAATCAGGAGCTTCACGCCGCCACTGAAGGCCAGTTCGTGCTGACGGAAATCCTGATGCTCGACAGCGTGGACGATCTGATCAAGCGACGGCTCAAGCTCAAGCCGTACAAGAAGTGGAAGGCCTGGATCAAGGACCTTCGAGACGCGCAGAGAGCGCCGACTCATTGGGGGTTGGAGCCGGAATGTCCGGTGGCTGCTCTGGTTCGACGGGTCGAGCCACAGGACGAGGCTGTCGTCGTCGGCGGTGCGGCCGACAGTGCCGCCTTTCTGCTCGCCGCGCACGAGATTCCGGTCACGTTTCTAGCCGGCGATCTGGGCAGCGTGGACCGCGTCGAATCGCGGGTAGAAGACGAATCCCTCGCCGTGCCCGTCATTGCGACGGTCGTCGACTTCGAGCTCTGGTGTCCCCCGCTGCCCGACGTGATCGCCATTACCGTCGTGGATGCCGGCGAGCTGGGAGATCTGGATCCCGTGATACGGACGGGACTCATCAGCGCATTGCAGAGCCGCACCTGCGACGCGGGGGTTCACGTGCTTCTCCCCGGCCGTGGCCGAATGGCGCCGGAGGCCCTCTTGCATCACTACGATGGCTGGATTCGTGAGGAGGCAGGGAAGCCGCGTCGGCGGGGGGCTCGGTCCGCCGGCATCGTCCTCACCCGGGCCCCAGCCGAGCCGACCGCTTCACGAGCGAACGACGCCGCCGTCTGCTGACCGCTCCCTCTCGGCGCTGACCCGCGCTACACTTCTGGACTAACATGGCCACGCTTTCGATCGAGCGCGAAGCGGAGGAACGCCGTCCAACCCTCTGACCCGCGCTCACTGCCGTCCAGCATGCGCGCACTCGTGAAAGACTCGCCCGGCCCGGGTATGAGCCTGCGAGAAGTTCCTCGGCCCGTCTGCGGGCCGAGCGATGTGCTCATCCAGGTTCGACACGCAGGCGTCTGCGGCACCGATCTCCATATCTGGGAGTGGGACAGCTGGGCCAGCACCCGGATGCGCCCACCGGTGATCGTCGGCCACGAATTCGCCGGCGAGATCGCGGCGCTCGGCACCGAAGCCCAGGCGGGTGGACAGCTCGAGGTCGGGGATTTGGTGACCGCCGAGGGACACATCGTCTGCGGCCATTGCCTCCAGTGCCGCACCGGTAATGCCCACCTCTGCCAGCGAACCCAGGTCATCGGTGTGGATCGCGACGGTGCGTTCGCAGATTACATCGCTATGCCGGCCTCAAATGTCATGCGGCTGGACGGAATTTCCACCGAGATCGGCGCGATCATGGATCCCCTTGGAAACGCGGTGCATACCGTGCTCGAGGGGGAGGTCGCCGGCAGCACCGTTCTGGTGATTGGCTGCGGGCCCATCGGCTGCTTTGCTGTCGGCGTGGCGCGGGCCGCCGGGGCCTCGCTCGTGGTTGCCAGCGACTACAATGCGCGCCGCCTCGATATCGCCCGCTGCATGGGCGCCCATGTCTTGCTCAACCCTGCCAAAGACGACGTCGTCGCCCGTGCCTACGAGCTGACCAACGAAAACGGCGCGGACCTGGTCTGCGAGATGAGCGGCCATCCCGCCGGACACGCTCAGGCATTCGCAGCAGCACGGCTCGGCGGCAGGGTGAACTTGCTGGGAACGCCAAGTCGGCCCACGGAAGTCCACTTCGCTCGGGAGATCATCTTCAAGGGCTTGACCCTCTACGGCGTAACCGGCCGCAAGATGTACGGGACGTGGGACCAGATGCTCCGCTTTCTCCGCGCCGGACAGCTCGACCCCCGGCCCGTGCTGACCCACCGCTTTCCGCTCGAGCGCATAGCCGACGCAATCCAGGTCATCAAGGAGGGCGAAGCGGGCAAAGTGATTCTGGAGGTCGGCCAATGACCCGCTCTCTCGACTCGAGTCCCGTCGATCGCCGACTTGTGACCGAGTTGGAGGAGTTCCGCCGTACCGGGGTGTACAAGCGGCTGAACTACCTCGAAAGCCCGCAGGGTCCGGTCGTTCGAATGGAGGGCCGCGGCGAGGTCATTATCCTCTCGTCCAACAACTACCTCGGCTTGAGCGCACAGCGTGAAGTCGTGGCCGCCGGCAAGGCCGCCCTCGACCGCTTCGGTGCCGGCACCGCATCCGTACGCTTCATTTGTGGGACCTACACTATCCACCGCGCACTGGAGAAGGCGTGCGCCCGGCTGGTCGGAACCGAGGCCTCGCTCAGCTTCGTCAGTTGCTGGAACGCCAACGAAGCAGTTCCCGGCACCCTTCTGGGCGAAAACGACATCGTCCTGAGCGACCAGCTGAATCACGCCTCGATCATCGATGGCCTCCGTCTCGCCAAGGCCATCACGAAGTGTCAGACCGGAGTGTACCGGCACGGCGATCTCGCCGACCTGGCGGAAAAGTTGAGCGCCGCCCGTGACCGTCGAGTCCGCATGGTGATCACCGATGGCGTCTTTTCGATGGAAGGTGCGATCGCCAAGCTTCCCGATCTGGCAGAGCTCTGCCGCAAGCACGACGCCGTCCTGGTAGTAGATGACTCGCATGCGACCGGTGTTCTCGGCGCCACCGGGCGCGGGACCGCCGAGCACTTCAACATGCTGGGCGAGGTCGACATCATCACCTCCACGCTGGGAAAGGCGCTGGGCGGAGCGGCCGGCGGGTTCGCTGCCGGCTCTGACGCCGTTTGCGATTACCTCACCCAGCGCGCCCGGCCACAGCTCTTCTCCAATGCCCTGCCACCCACCGTCGCTGCCAGCGCCCTGGCAGCGGTGGAGTACCTCGAAGCCCATCCCGAACGAGTCCGGACCCTGCGGGAGAACGCGCGCTATTTTCGGGACCAACTCGCAGCGGTTGGGTTCAAACCCCTCCCCGGTGAAACCCCTATTGTACCAGTCATCGTCGGCGAAACGGCATTCGCGATTCGCCTAAGCGACGAGTTGCTGGACGAAGGGGTGTTCGTCACCGGATTCGGTTTCCCCGTGGTCCCTCAAGGCCAGGCGCGGGTCCGCTGTCAGTTGTCTGCAGCCCACACCAAAGACCACTTGGACCGCGCTTTGGCTGCCTTCCAGAAAGTGGGGCGGCGCCTCGGCCTGATCTGACCGGTTGAGGTAGGCCCGCTCTTTGCACCCCAGGGGGTGCAAGTTTGGTCGCCGGACCGCGGCGTCGATCAGCGGTCAATCTCGCAAGCGTTTACACAGCAACCACTTGGCGAGTGCACTCTGGGCGGGTAACGAGCCCGATCCGAATCGCACTCCACCGGAACTCACGCAATTTTCCGGTCGCGCGCAGTCGGTCGTTCCTACCGAGGGAGGAAGTGTGATGAGGATGGTCACCCGCAGCATAACCGTCGCGGCCCTGACGCTCGGATTCGGCGCGGCGAACCTGGCCGCGCAGGCTCCGGTCCAGGGCGATTTCCAGTGGTACGTCGGCGGCGAGGCTGGTGTCCTGGTGTTCCAAACCCCGGCCCAAACCCGAGGCGGAATGTTCTCGGCGGGCGGACACACGCTCATCACCGCCAGGCGCACGGCCCTACTGCTCTCGATCGACGAGGGCGTCGGCTCGAACGAGCAGAGCGCCTACTTCGACCCTACCGGCACGGTGCAGACGGTCAAGTTCAACGACATCCGGAAGTACTCGGCTGTCCTGACCGCCTTCCCCATCCGGTCGGCCGCGCAGCCGTACCTCGGGGTCGGCGTCGGAATCATCCACGCCGTAAACCCGGAACCTACCGGCACCACGTTCGCGACGCCCCAGGCTCTTGCCCAGGCAACACAAGACGCCCGCGATCTTGGCAGCACTGGGTTCGCAACTCTGGTGGGTGGGCTTCAGTTCAAGGTGGGCCGCATGGTGGCCTTCGGTCAGTATCAGCTGACCTCCGCCCAGGGTGTCAAGACGCTCGCTAGCGGGGCTACCGGACGGCTCCTGGTCGGCACCACGCACACGCTCAATGGTGGCCTGCGCGTCAGCCTGGGGAGTGCTAAGGAGTCGCCCCGCGTAGCTTCGAAGTAACTGTTCGACGGGAAACCCAATGTGACCCCGCGGCGGTAAAGCGAAGCGGCCAATCGGCCGCCTTCGTGATCCCGATCCGCGGGGTTATTTCTATCGCGCCGGGCCAGTCCACCGGTTCCGCGACCTTGACGGCGGACGTCCTCATGAGTCTTCCGTCCAGTTTCGATCGGCTAATGCCGAGCGCCTGACAAAGCCGCCCCGGGCCCGAGCAGAGGTTTTCGACCGGCTCGGTCCCGCGCCGATCCCGCATCACATCCAGCCCGTCAAGCGGCTCTACCGCTCTCAGCAGTACCGCACTTCCCGAACCTTCCGACAGGCACACCAGGTTGGCACACCAGTGCATGCCGTAGGACCGATAGACGTACCAGCTCGCCGGCGGCCCGTACAAGGCGGCATTCTGGGCGTGGCGCCGATGGCGGTAACCGTGCGAGGCCGGGTCGTCATATCCCAGATAGGCCTCGGTCTCGACGATTCGACCCATCGTAGGGCGCCCTTCGGAAGTCGAGACGACCAGCGCACCGATCAGCTCGCGCGCCACCACGTCCGCCGAGCGCTCGAAAAAACCAACGGGCAGCGTGGCTGCCCGTCGTGGTTCCCTCATTCCGCCGGCTTTCGGGCTCGAGGTCTCGAGGGGCGCCGTCGCCGTGACGGCGCGCTCGGTGCCGCCGCTTCCGCCGGTGGGCCGCCGGTGTCTCCGGCGGGCGTCGGCTCGGCGGCTGGCGTCTTGGCCGCAGTCGGCCGCTTGCGCCCGCGTGTCCGAGGCCGCGCAGGCTTGGCCGGTACCTTCTCTTCGACTGTCACCTCGGGCACGGAGCTGACAGCGTCTTCCTGGACCACGCCAATCAGGGGTATCTCGCCCACCCGTAAGCCGCCGCGTGATCCCCTCCGGAACCGAAGCCCGGCGCGCTGTCCGTTGGCCACTCCGGCCTCGGACACGGATTCAGCCACGACCGCGGCCGGAGCGCTCTCGCTCGGCTCGGTGGGCGCGGGCGGCGGCGCCCCACCGTCGAGACGATGTAGGGCAATCTCGTATTCCGTGTCGCTCACCTTCCGCACGTCGGCAACTTCGGCGTCGTTTGCCTGCCGCAGCAGCTGAATGAAGCGATCGGGCTGGAGCAAAGCGTCTTCCCGGCCGCGCAGTGCGACCATCCGGAGCCGCAACGCCTCGTGCGGTACCGGCGGCTTGAGTTCGGATAGCGCCCGACCGATCAGCTGGAATGCAGCGGCCAGGGTCAATGCACCGTCGCTCCTGCTGACCGGAGCCCGCTCGCCTGCAGCCGGCCGAGCGCCCGGGCCGCCCCGATCGCGTTCCCGCCCGCGCCCTCGACCGCGTCCCCGGGACCGACCCCGGCGCTCACCCTCGTCAACCGCCTCACGAGGACCGTTCCGCGACGGCTCCGGGGCGACGGGAGCAGCGCCGGCCGGAGCGACCTCGTACTGGCCGTTGTCCATCTTGGTCACCTGCAACACGCCGCGCTGTCCCGCCTCGACGACGAACTTGCTGAAGCGGCTGAACCCGGCGTTCTTCTCGTCGAAATTCGGATCGATCTGTTGCATGACCTGCTTGAGCCGGTCCGAACGCATGACGTCGCTGTTGCGAACCATTTGTGCGACGGCGTCGCGCGCGAGCTCCCAAGGATCGCGCTGCACCGACGGCGTATCAACTTCCTTCGTCAGTCCGGCGAGATCGCTGTAGGAGTAGTACTCGTCGCAATTCTGAATGAGCAGGTCACTGGCGGATTCCCGGATGCCGACCCCCACTACGTACTTCCCGTACTCTTTCAACTTGATCACCATCGTCGAGAAATCGCTGTCGCCCGACATGATGATGAACGTGCCGATTTCGGGCCGGGTGAACACCAGCTCGATCGCGTCGATAGCGAGCCGGATGTCGGTTGCGTTTTTCTTGCTGGTCCCGAAAGCGGGGGCGAAAATCAGGTCGATCGAGGACTCGGAAAGCGGCACGATATACTGCGGGTAGCGGCGCCAGTCGGCATAGGCCCGCTGGACTGCCACCTTCCCCTTGATGATGTCGCTGTTGAGGAGGGTGCGCAGTTCCTTGGTGAGGTCGGATCGAATGCCGAGGGTAACGTTGTCGAAGTCGATCAGGAGCGCTGCATTGGGGGCATGTACGGAGGGGCTCGGCAGGTGCCGGCTGGGACGGTTCGACGGTGGGGTCACGTGGGACTCGGTTCCAGGTCCGCTACGCCGGCGTGCATCCATTGCTTCACCATGCCGGACCCGGTCGGCGGGAATGCGACGAAGCAGCGCGCGGAGTTGCGAAGACGTAGTGAGCCGGACATTGCGTCAACCGGTTGGCGAGCGGCTCCGGGACCGTCGCTCCGGTGCGGCCATCGTATTAGAGCAGGTTTGGCCTGGCCGCCGCTGGCCCGCCAACTTTCTCCAGCCGTCTCAAGTCGCCCGGAGCGCCTACCAAGACAGCGCCCTTCATGAGCTACCGTCCGACGGAGAACGAGCGCCGGTCGGCCGGGTCGCCGCCGCGCCTTCCGCCTCCATCGGGCCGGTTGGGCCGGCCCAGCGCGTCCCGGTCCGCCAGTTGAGCCGGCCAGTCCGGGATCGCGTCGTCCACAATAGTAAACGGTAAACGGTAAACGGTGAACGGGGACGTGGATCTGTGGTCCGTTCACCGTTCGCTGTTCACCGGTTACGCGGTTCTAGCCGAGCATCCCCTCGCCGGCCATCGGAAGCTCAAGTGCGAAATGGAACCGGGTGCCGAAATCCGGGGCCGTCTCGACTTCCAGACTCGAGCCCATGGCTTCGACCAGCTTGCGGCAGATCGAGAGCCCGAGCCCCGAGCCGGAGAAGGCATACTCGCCCTGCTTCTGCCGCCGCCGGAAGGGCTCGAACAGCGTAGCCATGGACTGCGGCGGAATCCCCCTTCCCGTGTCGCGCACCGAAAACTCGACCTGGCTGGGCGACACCTGGCAAGCCGCCACCTCCACAAAGCCTTCGGCGGTGAACTTCAGGGCGTTGGTGGTCAGGTTGAGCAATACACGGCTCAGGGCCACCGGATGACCGATACGAAAATCCGAGTCCGGCGGAGAGAGGCGGACAGTAAGCGACTTCTCTTCGGCGATCGGCAGCACGATGTCGCGGACGGACTCGAGAATGTCGGTAATGGAGAACGGAATCGGGTCCAGATCGACCAACCGGTCCCCGCCCCGCGCCAGCTCGATCACGTCACTGGCAACCGAGCTCAGCCCGAACGCCGCGCTGTAGATCAGCCCCAGCTGCCGTTCCTGCACGGGGTTCACCGGCCCGCTGCGGCTCCGCTGCAGCGTCTCCGCGAGAAAGAGGATGGAGGTCAGGGGTGATCGGAGATCGTGGGCCACCTCCACCACCAGCTCCAGGCCGTCCGGACCGCCGAGCTGATCGGTGAACCGCTGCGACCAGTCAACCTCGAGATGCTGGCCGATGCGCTCGATGGCGCCGAGCAGGTGGAGCATCTGCGCACTATCGGGGGGTGGCGAAAGGCTCTCCAGTCGATCGAGCAGCGTGCTACGAATCAAGGCGACCAGACGGCGCGAGAGCGCGTTTCGAGGCACCAATCCGAGGTCTGGATCCTGGCCGCTCGCCGCCTGGCGGATGGCAGCGCACAGATACGCCACCAGACCTGCGACCTCCTCAGGTGACGCGGCGTGCTCGATGACACTTTCCCAACGGGACTCCACGGCAAGGACGCTTTCGCGCAGGGCGTTCCACAAGGCCGGCGCCAGGCTTCCGCCCGACGGGCCTTCGGGGTCCCAAACCCTGACCGGGGCGGCGACGGCAGGGCCCGAGGCCATCCGCCGCTCACCGCTGGTGGAATGGGGCACCCTGGTGTCCGATGTCACTCAGGTGTTCCGGGAGTCTCTTCGCGGTGAAACTCGTGTTTGTCCATCAGGCGGTACAACGTCGTCCGATCGATACTCGCCAGACGGGCCGCCTTGGACATGTTGCCGCCGGCGCGATTGATGAGGCGACCCAGGTACTCGCGCTCGAACTGCGCGACGATTCGGTCCTTGGCCACATGGTACGCCTCGTCCATCACGCCCGCCGGGATGGCGGCCTCAGCCGGCCATTCGGCACTGTCCTCATAGATCGGAATGTCGTTGGGCTGAATCACCTGATCGGGCTCGGCCAGCACCGCCACATGCTCGATGACGTTCTGGAGTTCCCGGACGTTCCCCCGCCAAGGTCTGGAGCGGAGGAATCCGATGCTCGCGTCGTTGAGCCGCGGCGAGCGGTCCCCCATCTGCCGATGGCGGTGCCAGTAATAGGTCAGGAAATGATTGGCGAGGAGGGCGATGTCCTCCTGGCGCTTTCGCAGCGGGGGGAGGGCAATCGGCACAACTCGAAGCCGGTAGAAGAGATCGCTTCGCAGGACGCCTTCATCGACGGCTTCCTGCGGATCACGATTGGTCGCCGATATGAAGCGCACGTCAACCACCGCATCCACTTGCTCGCTCCCGACCCGGCGAACCACCCCGTCCTGAATCACGCGGAGGAGCTTGGCCTGCAGCGGCATGGACATTTCGGTAAGCTCGTCCAGGAACAGCGTTCCGCCATTCGCGGTCTCGAGCAGGCCGGGCTTGTCCCGGTCGGCGCCCGTGAAGGCACCCTTCCGATGGCCGAATAGCTCGCTCTCGAGCAACCCCTCGGGCAGCGCCGCGCAGTTGATCGGAACCAGCGCCTTGTGCGCCCGCCGGCTGTACTGGTGAATGAATTGAGCGATCAGCTCCTTGCCGGTTCCACTCTCGCCGCTGATAAAGACCGAAGCGTCCGTCCCCGCAACCTTTCGCGCCAGGTCAACGGCCTTCCGGAAGGGCGACGAGATGCCGATGAGGGCAATCTTCTCGCTCTGCCCGTTCTGCTTCATCAGCTGAAGCCGAAGATCGTGCGCCTCGCGCCCGACCATTACCGCATGAGAGGCCCGGCCGATCAAGACTTGCAGGTGCGTTGCGGAGAACGGCTTTGGCAGATAATCCCAGGCGCCGGCCCGCAGGGCTTCGATGCTGCTAGTCACGCTCGGATTGCCGGTCATGACCACGACGATGGTGTCCTTGTAGGCCTCGAGGGCGGCTTGGAGGATCTGCAGCCCGGAAATCTGGGACATGTACAGATCGACCAGAATGACGTCGAACTTGCGCCTCTTGACCGTCTCGAGCGCTTCCTCGCCGCGGCCTATAAGGGTCACATTGTAGCCGTCCATCTGCAGCACGCTGGCGCAGCTTTCCCGCAGCGTACGCTCGTCATCGACGACCAGGACCCTGATGCTGGCTTTGACATCGCTCGGAATCGACAGCGGATCCCGCGCGATCGCTTCGGGAGCGGCCGCCGCCGGGAGTGGGGACGACGATGCGAGCGAACTGCCCATGCTGACTCTCCTTAGCGCTAGTCTGGCCGAGGGGGGAGCGCCGGCAAACCGGCCTCTGGCCTGGGGGAAGACCCCGGACGTCGACAGCCCCCTGGCGCAGGCGACGTTCCAAGACCCATTGGAACACCTTAAGACAAGCACCAGCGTCACTTGGATACAACAGCCTGCAGCACGTGTCAACCAGGGTAGTGTGACCCAGGCAACAGTTACCTGCTGGCGGGGCGCAACGATCTGCAAGGTCCGTGCAACAGATCCGCCCCCTTCCGGCGGCCGGCTTTTCCGGGTCAGATATCCTTGCCTGCGGCGACGACTTCCGATAACCTCGGTTGCCCGTTCTTTCGCGGTCCTTAGTTTGCAGTGGCGGGGACCGTTTTCCGTGACTCGCGGCGTTTCGCACGAAACGATCTCCCAGGAGCTATCGAATAGGTCATGGCAGGTAATCTTCTTCCTCCCGGTGATCAATCCGCCCCGCTGGTGCAGGAAGCCCAGGCGCTTACGCCTGCGCCCGCCCCCGATTACGACCTGACTCCATTCCAGCCGCCTGCGGAGGGCGGTGGGATTCCGTGGCGCCGTTACATCTCGGCCCTGCGCCGTTACAAGTGGCTCATGCTTCTGGTCATTGTGCTCGGCACCGGCGCCTCGGTGCTAGCGACCCGGTTCATGAAGCCCGAGTACACGGTGCAGGCAACGATCTGGATTGAGAGCCCCCAGCCTCGCGGCGGTCCCGTCCGGGCCGACGCCGTTGTCGAGGGCGCCAACTGGGTCGAGCTGCTGACCACCTATACCGTTCTCGATTCGGTGGTCGCTCGCGAGCGACTCTACCTCAGTTTTGACGACCCGAAGGATTCCGTCCTGTTCAGCAATTTCAAGCTGAAGGAACGGTTCCGCCCCGGATCGTACGTACTGCAGACGGACAAGACCGGCCGAACCTTCAACCTCAAGTCGGCCGAGGGGCTCGCCGTGCAGCAGGGCAAGACAGGCGAGCCGGTGGGCAGCAGGATCGGGTTCGACTGGACTCCCGGGCCGGAGCGTCTCACGCGAACGAAGGGACGCAAGATCGCGTTCGAGGTCAGCAGTCCCCGAGACGCGTCACTCCTGTTGCGCTCCCAGCTCACGGCCATGCTGCAAAATGATGGGAACTTTCTCCGTCTGACGCTGCTCGGCACCGACCCGGTCCGCCTGACCAACACGATGAACGCGCTGATCAACCACTATGTGGACGTCGCGGCGGAGCTGAAGCGGCGCAACCTGGCCCAGGTGTCCTCGATCCTTGCGCAGCAGCTCGATACGGTGGGCCGCGAGCTGCGAGAGGCTGAGACTCGACTCGAGGGTTTCAAGGTCCAGACGATTACCCAGCCTGGCGAAGGAACCGTCCTGTCCCCGGGGACTGAGCAAACCACCGGCACGGTGGTGAGCCACTACTTCCAGCAGAAGATGGAAGCAGAAAACCTCAAGCGTGATCGCGAAGCCTTGCAGACGGTGCTGGCTCGCGCCAAGGCGGGTGACCTCACGATCGACGCCTACCAGACGATCCCATCGGTGCGCGGCGCCCCCGACCTGCAGGGTGCGCTGAAGGAGCTGTCCCAGGCCGAAGCCGATCTTCGCACACTTCAGTACCGCTATACGGATGAGTACCAGCCCGTTCAGGTGCTCAAGCAGCGCATCAAGGAGATTCGCGAGCAGTCGGTCCCGAATTATACCAACGCGCTGATCGCGGCCATCTCGCAGCAGGAGGGCGATCTACGCCAGCTGGTCGCGACCTCCTCTAAAGAATTGCAGCAGATGCCGGCCCGTTCGATCTTCGAGCAGCGTTACAAGCGCGAGGTCGAGAGCATCGCGTCCATATACAACGACCTGCAACAGCGCTACGAGTCGGCCAAGCTGGCCGAGGCCAGCGCGATTCCGGACGTCCGCATTCTCGATCCGGCCGTGCTTCCCGAGCG
>DATJGL010000057.1:0-2285 GCA_035495075.1 Gemmatimonadales bacterium | reverse complement strand
CGCCGGGGCTGCTCCGACACCGCGCTAATTCTGGGTCGCCTGGATGGACGCGGACGCGGTTTGAATCGAGGTGATGGTGCTGTCCCCCCGCGCCTCGAACCTGCCCCGCACCGATACCCACCGATCCTCATCGTCCACGTCCGTTGCGACAAAGCCGCGCCCTTCCACCTCGAACACACCCGCGATCCGCCCCGGTGCGGACTCGGTGATCGTCACCCAGCCGAACTCTCCCCGGAACGCGCCCACAGGGTGGTCGGGCGATCCGGCGACGAACAGTGCCTCGAACTGCGGCCGCGAGGCGATCCGGTCTTCCCACGGACGAACCGGGTAACGCCCCTTCGCCGGCAGCCGGTCGCCGGTCATCGAAAGCGACAGCGATCCGACCGCGCTGGTCGCGCCGAGCGAGATGGTGAGCAAAGGAGCGCCTTCTACATCCACCGGGCTCAGGCCGAACCGCGCCTCGTCGCTGGTGACGGCAAGGTTAACCGCGCCTCCCGCGCCAAGGGTGAAGAATGGAGCCCGGCTCGGCGGCAGTGCGAGCGCCATGGCGGCGAAGATGCCGAGTGTCGAGGGGCGAGCGAGCATGCGATCCTCCCAATCGAAATTTCGGTCGTTGATCTGGCGGGTCACGGTAGCCTCATTCCTCCGTGAGTGGTTTGCGTCGGCGCTTCATCGCCGCTCAGAGGTGTGTACGCAGCCTCGTCGCGCCGATTCTCACGGAGCCGGGACTTGCCTGGGATGAAGGCGGGGCGGCTGGGCCGCCCCGGTTCAGGGAGGAGTCAGTCGGAGATTGGTGAAGGGTGAGCTGCGGGGCGCCGCGCCGTCGGTGACCTCCCGGACCCACCAGCGGTAGTCCGATCCGGCCGCCAGGTGGCTGGCATCGCCAACGGTCACGGTGGTGTCGCCGGTCGTGTCGGCGAACGCAACGGTCCCATCCGACGTCTGGATCTCCAGTACGTAACGGGTCGCTCCATTGAGCGGGTGCCAGGCCAGCGTGAACGGAAGCTTGACCTGGGCGCCCGTTGTCGGCCCGACCGGTACGATGTCGCTCTCGGGGCCGCGCACGGGTTCGGGGCCGCGCCGATTCAGTTTCGGAATCAGTAGTACCCCCACCGCAAGCAGCACCGACGCCGCCAGCGCCAGCGGCGCGCCCCGCTGCCACCAGCGCCTGGCCGCCACGTCCCGGGCTCGAGGCGCGGCCGTCGTGGCCGCTTCCTCTACCGCAGTCAACCACTCGTATTCCCGGTGACAGTCGGGGCAGGCCATCACGTGGTCGAGCGCTGCCAGCCGCTCGTCCTCGCTGCCCTCCCGCTGGATGACTGCGAGAATGGCTTCCACCGGCTGACACCCGGCCCGGTTGCCGGTATCCCGCGCCGCCACACGGCGCTCGTACAGTTGCTGGAGACGGGAAGTCTCGTTCAGGTCGGGCTGGTCCATCGGACCCCCTGTGCCACCAGGCGCTCGCGCACGTCTGCCAGCCCCCGGTAAAGCAGATTTCGAGTCTTGCTGTCGGTCCATCCGAGGACGCGAGCGATCTCGTCTCGCGAATGACCCATGAGGTGCATCCGAACCACCGGTCTGCGGGAAGCGGGAATGCTCTCGATTGCCCGCTCTACCTGCTCGGTCAGCGCCGCCTCCTCGAAGTCGCCTTCGGGATTCCGTGGCTCGGGCAGGTCGCCCGGGTCGTCCTCGAGGGGAACCATCTGATCGGCCCGCCGGGCTCGGCGCCGGCGCAGGAGGTCGATCGCAGCGGAGAGGGCCGTCCTATGGAGGTACGACGCAGGGATGGCCGCGATCTTCTCACTCCCCTCCCCGTCCCGGGCGTGGGCCCGCCAGAGCCGGATCCGGACCTCCTGGACCAGCTCATCGACGTCGGAGCCCGAGAAGCGAAACCGCGAGGAAACGTGCCGAAGAACGCCCGAGAAGTTGCCGAGGACGTTCTCCAGCGCGGGGGAGAGCTGATCCTGCTCGGTGTTCATGGGGAGAAGGTAGGTTGGCGATGCCGAGGCGGCAATCGAGCCACCTAAGTTACTTTCCTCTATGAACCTGCGCATCATCGCCTCAGTGCTCGCCGGGGTGTTGGCCTGCGGCCTGCCCCTCTGGCCCGTCCCCTACCGGCAAGTAAGCATGCCGGAAAATCCTTCGGCTTCGACCTGGCTCCTGCTCGGGGCGGTCGCTGGCTTGATCGCGGGATACCTGCTTCGACAGCGGAAGCGGGTACCCGTACTCGCCGTGACGGCCGGCTTTGCACTCGCGGTGGTTGGGCGGGTCGCGGTCGAGACCGC
>DATJGL010000056.1:0-8722 GCA_035495075.1 Gemmatimonadales bacterium | reverse complement strand
GCCTTTGTCTCCGCTGTCCTTGTCGTGCGGGCTTTCGTGGCGTACGTCGCACGCTCCAGTTTCGCGGCGTTCGCATGGTACCGAATCGCGTTCGGCGCGCTCCTGCTGCTCTGGTACGCCAGGCACCCTGGATAGCCCGACCGATGCAGACGGTTCATCGCTACGAACGGCTTCCCTCCACGCAGGATGAGGTTCACCGCCTTGCAGCCGAAGGCGCACCGGCCGGCACTGTAGTCGTCGCCGCCGAACAGGCAGCGGGGCGGGGCACCCGGGGGCGGAGTTGGGCGTCGCCACCAGGCGGACTCTGGCTCAGCTTTCTCTGCCGACCGACCCGGCTTCCCGGCGTCGAGGTGCTCAGCCTTCGCGTGGGCCTCGCGGCGAGCGAGGCTCTTGCGGAAGTGGGCGGCCTGCCGCCGGTGTCGCTCAAGTGGCCCAACGACCTGATCGTCAGCGATCGCAAAGTGGGCGGGATCCTCTGCGAGGCCCGGTGGCGCGGTGACGTCCTCGATTGGGTGGCAGTCGGGCTTGGCTTGAACGTCCGGAATGCGCTGCCCGACGATGCCAGGGTGCCACCTGGCCGGCTGGTCGACTGGCGCCATGATCTCGAGCCCGAACACATCTTGTGGCCGGTTGTCGCGTCGCTGCTGCCGCTCGCCGAAACCGGAAGCGGACTCTCCAATGCCGAACTCAAGGCGTTCGCCAGGCGGGATTGGCTGCTCGGGCGTGAGCTCAGCGAGCCAGCGCGGGGGCGGGCCGCCGGCATCGATCCTGACGGAGCTTTGCGCGTGCTCAAGCCCGATGGTCAGCTCGTTCGGGTGAGCTCAGGTTCGGTGGTGGTCGCCGGGGAGGCGGCATGAGCCGGCGGCGGCACGTAGTCCGCTGGCTTCCGTGGGCGGTACTTGCGTTGGTGGTGGAGCTCACCCTCGTCGCCGCGTGGATCGCGGCCAAGCGAACCCAGGCCGATGCACAGATCGTGTTCGACCGCCGGGCCGAGCTCGGGCTCGCGACCTTGGCCGATCGGCTGCGACTTTGCATTCAGGCGGCCCGGGCTGCCACGGGCCTTTTTGCCGCCTCCGAAGACGTGACTCGCGCCGAGTGGCGAGAGTACGTCCACCACGCAGGCGCGGACACGCTGTTCCCGGGGGTCGTCGGGCTGGAGTACATCGAGCGGGTGCGGCCGGCCGAGTTGGCGGCCCATGTCCGCCGGGTGCAGAACGAGGGGGTGACCGGGTATGCGGTGTGGCCCGCGAGCACTGGCGGAGACGTCTACCCCATCGTGTACGCGGAGTCGCTCCGCGATGTACCAGCGGAGACTCTCGGAATCGACATCGAAACGGACTCCGTCCGGCGGGAAGCGCTGGAACGAGCGCGCGACTCCGGAGAGCCGGCCGTCTCCGGGCGCCTTGCCCTTGTTTCGGACACGACCCGGCCACCGACGCCGAGCCTGGTCGTTCTCGCTCCGGTCTACCGCCGGGGGCCCGAGCCGCGAACGGTGGCCGCGCGGCGTGCGGCGCTGGTCGGCATCGTCGCTGCGGTTGTGCAAGCGCCGTCCCTCGTGGCCGGCATGCTCGGCGCCGTGCCCTCGGTCGACGTCGAGGTGTTCGATGGGCCCGTCGCGCGCAGCGATGCCGTCCTCTACGACGCCGATTCTGTCATTCACGGGGTGGGCGGAGGTCGCAGGCCCAAGTTTGCCCGAATGGAACAGATGACTGTCGGAGGCAGACCCTGGACCTTGTTCCTGAGCTCGACCCCAGCTTTCGAGCACGCAACCGGCCAGTTCGCGCCCCTTGCAGTGCTGCTCGGCGGGCTAGCGTTGAGCCTGGCGGTGTGCCTGGCGCTGCGAGGCCAGGTCCTGGTCGGGGAGCGAGCCGAGGTGCTGGCGACCAGAATGACCGCCGAGCTGCGGGAGACCGAGGCCAGTCTGGCGCAGGATGTCGCCGAGCGACGTCGGGTAGAAGCCGCGCTCCGCGAAAGCGAGGAACGTTACCGATCGCTGCTCGAGAATACGGCAGTCGGCATCTACGTGGATGTCGGCGGCCGCTTTGCCTACGCGAATGGCGAAATGATCCGCATCCTCGGCGCAACTTCCGGCGTCGAGGTCCTGGGCCGCCAAATCCTGCCTCACATCGCTCCGCCAGCCCGTGCGATTGTCGCCGAGAGAATGCAGACCAGCCGCAGCGAAGCCACGGCGCTCCAAGAGCTGCAGCTGATCAATCTCCAGGGCAGGCTGATCGACGTCGAAGCGTCGGCGCTCCCGGTTACCTTCGATGGGCAAGCGGCGACACAGGTCCAGGTCCGCGACATTTCCGATCGCAAGGAAGCAGAACGAGGACGGGCCAGCCTGGAGGCGCAGCTGCGCGAGGCGCAGAAAATGGAAGCGATCGGCACCCTGGCCGGGGGCATCGCGCACGACTTCAATAACATCCTGGGAGCCATCGTGGGCTACACGGAGCTCGCTATGGCCGACGCGAGCGAGCCGTCAGCGGTCCGTGAAAACCTGGTGCAGGTCGAGCGGGCCAGCCGCCGCGCCCGCGACCTGGTGCGTCAGATTCTTGCCTTCAGCCGCCGTGAGGAACACTCACGCCGCTACCTGCGGCTCGACAGTGTCGTCCGTGAGGTGCTGCCGCTGTTGCGCGCCAGTCTCCCCGCTCAAGTCGTCATCGATGCCGATCTGAGTGATGGCGCGCCCGCGATCCTGGCCGACCGCACTCAGGTCCATCAGGTTCTGATGAACCTGGCCACCAATGCCCTCCACGCCATGCGCCCGAGCGGCGGAACGCTCACGCTGCGCGAGGATGTGGTGGATCTGAGTCTGGACCCGGCGCGGCCGGTGGAATTGCAGCCTCGCCGCTACGTCCGGCTCTCGGTTACAGACACGGGGCGGGGGATGGACAGCGCGGTGATGAGCCGCATTTTCGAGCCGTTCTTTACGACTAAGGGCCCCGGCGAGGGCACCGGGCTCGGCCTCGCCGTGGTGCATGGGATCATGAAGAGCCATGAGGGGGCGGTGACCGTGAGGAGCCGACCCGGAGTCGGCACCACCTTCGAGCTATGCTTTCCCGCCCGGGAGGGTGAGGAAGCGGTCGAGCTCCTGCCGGTTGACGCGAGCCGTCTGATGCTCGGACATGGCGAGCACGTGCTCCTGGTTGATGACGAAGCGAGCCTTACGCAACTGGGGTCACGGGTCCTGGAGCGCCTGGGCTATCAAGTCACCGCCGAGACGGATCCGATGGCAGCGCTGGCAACCCTGCGAGCCGCCCCCGACACCTTCGACCTGCTGGTCACGGACCTGACCATGCCGACCATGAGCGGGGTCGAGCTCCTGCGCGAAGCCCGGCGGGTTCGGCCGGACTTGCCCGTCGTGCTGGCGACTGGATACGGAGGCAGCCTGAATCAGGAACAGGCCCGCGCTCTCGGCGCCCGCGAGCTACTCTTCAAACCGACCACGGTCGTGTCCCTGGGTGCCGCGGTGCGGCGGGCCCTAGGCGGCGAAGGCGCCGCCTGATCAACGACGCTCCCGGGAGCTGAACGTGCTGCTCGCCCTCGACATCGGGAACACGGAGATCACGGTCGGTCTTTTTCGCGAGCGCGCCCTCGAGGCGCACTGGCGTCTCACCACCGTGAGCGAGCGCACCCCGGACGAATGGGCGTCCGCCCTCGCCGCGTTCCTCGACCACGCCGGCCTGTCCCCGAACCAGGTGCGTGCTGCCTGCCTCGCCTCCGTCGCTCCGGCGGTCACCCAGAGCGTCGTGGAAGGCGTGAGAACGACGACGGGGTGCGCGCCGCTCGCTGTAGATTCGCGGTCAGCCCTCCCCATTGTCCTCGACGTGGATGAGCCGCTGAGCGTGGGCGCCGACCGCGTGGTCAACGTGCTGGCAGCGACCGAGCGGTACCGGACGGACACGATCGTGGTGGACTTCGGGACCGCGACCACCTTCGATTGCGTGACGGCCGACGCGCGCTTCATCGGCGGGGCCATCATGCCCGGGCTCAGGACATCCGCAGAACAGCTGACCCGCAAGGCCGCCAAGCTGCCGGCTACCGAGCTCAAGCCGCCGGCACGAGCCATCGGTCGATACACCGAGGAGTGCATCCAGGCGGGTGTGCTGTTTGGCTGCGCCGACTCGGTGGACGGAATGGTCCGGCGAATCCGGGCCGAGTGGCCGGGTGGCGCGACACCGCGAGTGATCGCGACCGGTGGGCTCGCCACGCTGATCGCACCCCTCAGCAGCTCGATCGAGCAAGTCGACCGGGATCTCACGCTGCGCGGGCTCATGCTTGCAGCGGGTCATCTCGGCCTCGAGTGGTGAGCGCTCCCGGCTGGGCGCGGGGAGGGTTCCGGACCGGGGCATACCGGATGTTTGGCCCCGGCCTGGCATACCTGCTTCACACGCGTCCAGCCGAGTGGCCGATCATGGCAGCGCATACGGCACTGGGGTATCTCCTCGCGGTCGGGCTGGTCGGCGCGGCGCAAGGCGAGTCGCTCGGCCGCGCATTGCTGGGTCTCCTGGTGTGGGTGGTCGGGCTCAACGGCGGGACCCTGGCGGTCAACAGCGCCTTCGATCGAGACGAAGACGACATCGCCTACCTTCGCAATCCACCGCCAGCGCCCCGCAATCTCTTCGCCTTCGGCCTGGCCCTCATGCTGCTGGGTCAACTCGTCGCACTCACTCTCCCCGTAGCGTTTGCCCTGGTCTACGCGCTCTGCTTCGCGCTATCGCTGCTCTACTCGGTCCCACCAGTGCGTCTCAAGGCAGTAGCCGGGGTCGATTGGCTCATCAACATGTGGGGATTCGGAACGTTCACTCCCTTCGCAGGCTGGGCTTCGACCGGGCTTCCGTTAGAGCCCGCGCGAGGGCTGGTCCTGCTCGCGTTCTGCCCCCTGTTTGCCGCCCTGTACCCGCTGACTCAGATCTACCAGATGGAAGGCGATTCCCGGCGGGGCGACCGAACGCTGGCCCTTCGGCTTGGACTGCACCGAAGCCTTGCAGTCGCGCTGCTCTGCGCAGCGTTGGCCTTCGGGCTTTTCGTGCTGGCCGGTATACGGGCGGGGTGGCGGTTTCACACGGTCGCAGATGTGGCGCGGTGGACAGGGATTCTGGTCGCGGCGGGAGCTTGGGGCGCCGTGCTGTTGCCGTGGATCATCCGCCACCCTGGGATGGGAGCTGCCGGGCACCAGCGCCGGATGTACCTCGCGCTGGCCGCATGGGCTGTAACCGATGTCGTGGTGGTCCTGGCCTGGGCCAGCTGATCCCCCTTGGCCGGTTCTCGGTTGGCCGGGTATTATTGTGCCGAACCGAAGAATGGAGTGGGCGATGGCCGGAGCCGTGGAGCTGAGCAGCGACTACGACCGCACGGATGTCCCGCACATCGTCCGCCGCTCGATCCAGCTGGGCATCCTCGAAGCCGTCTTCGTGCTGCTCCTCTCGCTCATAACCAGGTTCCTGGATGGGGTCGCCGAAACGGTCCCGCTAGCTCTGGTCCTGCTCATTGGGCTCGCGCTGGTGAGCGGGCTGCCGGGACTCTGGACCCGAGCCCGTACGATCGAGGGCATTGCCGGTGCCGCCGGGATCGGGCTCGGGGCAACCGTCGTCTTCCTCCTGATCGACGTCGCGCTGCTGCAGCCGATCGGGACCTACACGAATCGCTGGCGGGAGATCGGTGGCTTCAGCAACTGGTGGTATCACCCCGTGTGGTGGATGGTCGGCACCTACCTCCCATGGATGGGGGCCTGGATTCTGGCCCACCAGTCTGAGCATGGGCGGCCTCAGTCCATTCCGGCCATGATGGCGGGTGCGCTCGCGTTCACCTTCATCTGCGGCGTGGCTGCGGTGCTGATCCACTTTCCGGGCGCCCGGTGGAACGTCCCCACGTTCGGCATCGCGTTTCTTCCCGGGCTGGCCCTGGCCACACTTTTCTCGGGGATGCGCCGGCGAGCCGGCTAAATCCATGCGGTGGATCCGCCTGCTGCTACGGATCTTCGGCTGGCTGCTCACACCTTTCCTCGCGTGGGCAGCTTCGTTTTTTGGGGCCGTGGCAGGCGCACTGATCGCGATGCGGTTGAGGGACCCGCGTACCGGTGTGACGGTCACCGCAGCCGTCGGAGCCATCGCCGGTTTTGTTACCATTCTCGCCTGGCTTGGCGTGCTCCGCCGATCGCGCCAGGTTCGCGAGGCCCTGGCCGTCCGGAGCGATGGCACTCCCGACATTGCGACCGATGTACCGGAATCCCCCGATCCCGCGTCTTAGCCCGCTGCTGGTCTGGGCATTGGTTGGCTGCGGCGGCGACCGGGCGGTGAAGGTGACGACCAGCTCCGGGCCACCCGCAGTGTCGAACGAATCGACCGCGCCACCCGACTCGCTGGCTCTCCGCCTTCCCTCCGGCACCGAAGTGTGGTATACCCTGGCCCGCGAAGACCACGACAGCACTGGAGCGATTTGCCTCGAGCGTACCCTCGAGATTCGTACGAAATCGCGAAAGATTCCGGTGCCGTTGCTCTACACGCGCGACGTACCCCGCGCGATCAACGACTCGACCGTGAGCGCGCGAGTCTGGAATCGCTGCACCCCCGGCGATGAATACCGCGTCGACCTGCGAACCGGGCAACCGGTGCGGACGGCAAAGTGAGGCGGCTCCGGGGCTCAGTGATCGGAGCCGCACTCGTGCTGGGAAGCCCGGCGGCCGCGCAGGCCCAAGGAGCTACGGTCGAGGTTGGGCGATTCTTCGAGGGAGCGGATTGGACCGTCGTGAGCGCTGGGCTCGAGCGACCGCTGGTCGGGCCGCTTTCGGTAGCGATGTCCGGCATGTACCTGCGTGAGGCTGCGGATCTGGGCCAGCGGCTTTGGGGAGGCGGTGTCGATCTCGCGCTCTTTCGAGCGTCGAGGCAGGGTGTCTATGTCGTCGGCGGCTTGGCCGGTGGCTTCGCGAGCGATGCGCCCGACGACTTTTGGGGGTCTTGGTCCGCCGGGGCCGGTTTCCAGATTCTACCTCTATCGGTTCTCGCTCTCGCCGCCGAGGCGAGATGGCGGAGGCTCACTCCCGGGGGCCGCGAAGGTCCGGAGTTGTCTCTCCGGCTCGGCGCCGTGTTCGGTGGCCACGGGCCCGCTGCCTCGGAAGGCAGTCGTTCGGCGCCACAGCCGGTCCCAGCCGCGACACCAACCGCCGTACCACTCACGACGATTGGACATCTCGGTAAGGAAGCGACGCTCACCGATTCAGTCGTAGCAACAGCGGCGGCTGCCATGGGAACCGCGTATCGGCTGGGTGGCACGACGACCGAGGGATTCGATTGCTCGGGGCTGATCCAGTACGCCTACGCCCAGCACGGGATCTCGCTGCCGCGCGTCAGCAGCGAGCAGGCGCGTGCAGGCGAGAAAGTGGACCGAACTCTCAGCGCGCTCCAACCCGGCGACATCCTCACCTTCTCCACTGCCGGTGGCCCGGTGACACACGTCGGACTGTATGTGGGGGACGGACGGTTCATCCACAGTGCCAGCAGGGGTGTCCAGCTGAGTCTGCTCAGTCCGGACGACCCCTATGGCAAATGGTGGTACAGCCGGTGGGTGGGAGCGCGACGGATAGTGGAACCCTAAAGTTCCCTCCGCTCACTGCTGCTGGTGGTGCATGTGCTCAGGCGAGGTGCCGCCGTCGGCATCGGCGTAGCCAGGCACCTGCAGCGAGGCGAGGTCCTTTCGAAGAGTTGGGTCCGAGGTATCGAGCTTCGGCCATTTGGTCATATCATCCGGCACGAACAAGCCAACCATGTGCGCCATGACCCCCGGCGAAGTTTTCTGGCTGGGATTGTCGTAGGTGGCGACTACCCGATATCGGTGTCCGGCCTCGAGCTTTAGTCCCTCGCCGCTCACCCCAAAGAGCTTACGGCTCACCTTGAGCACCCGACCGGCCGAATCGCGCTGAGCCGTGACCCGAGCCAATTCCTTGCCGCTCTGCGCATCCTCGAGCTGAACCATCGAACCGTAATCATGCATATGTCCGCCGACGCCAAGCAGCCGGCCACTCACCGGTAGCGTAAACTCGTACGCCTTGGTGGACACCCCTGGGGGTGCGTCGAACATATTGGTGCCGCCCACCGTCAGGTTCACGTCCATGTAGATCGGCATGGAGCTCACCGGCCGCGGGTTCTGGTTGGTCGGTGTCCACAGCATCGAGTAGCGTAGGTAGACCGCGTCGAGATCCTTTCCGGTCTCGTTGTGCCACATGATGTAGAAGCCGAGATTGGTTCCCTTCGAGAGCGGCACGCCGATCGTCTTGGGTACGG
Organism: Gemmatimonadales bacterium; assembly: GCA_035495075.1. Taxonomy (GTDB): domain Bacteria; phylum Gemmatimonadota; class Gemmatimonadetes; order Gemmatimonadales; family GWC2-71-9; genus DASQPE01. The sequence continues at coordinate 443 of DATJGL010000056.1, read as the reverse complement.
AGGCATCGTCGGTCTCCGAGCCCGCGCCGCCGAGCCGTTCCACCGCGGGATACAACAGCTGCCGGCGGTCGAAGTTGATCACGATCATGTGGTGCAGGATTCGCCGGTCGAGCACGGTCCCCTGAGCATCCACCAATTCGTACTTGAACCCCCGGTACCAGCCGTCGATCGGCCAGACGAAACGCTGTACCGGAGCGTCGTGCGCGCCCATGTCCATCATCATGTGATCGTCCATGGGCGGCATGTTCGGCAGCTTCCACGGACCGGCCACGATCACGACTTCGTGACGGGAGGAGTCCACCTTCACCGACACTGGTGGCGGGGCGGCCGGGCCCTGGAGCGTAAGGGCCACGGAAAGGGCGGCGGGTGCAAGGAGCAAAGTCATCGCGGTTCCCGGGTTTGAGCCTGTCCGTCAAGACGGCGAGAACATTCTGTGAGGTCGG
>DATJGL010000055.1:0-9319 GCA_035495075.1 Gemmatimonadales bacterium | reverse complement strand
GCGTAGGCCGATTCCCACAGGAGGAAGTCGCTCAGGCGCCGCTCGCCGCCCGTGCGGATGAGGAGGTCTACCGGCGGAGCCTGGGGACCGCCGTGGTCAACGATGGTGAGTAGCCGGCTGAACGACTCCCGTGAAAGCACGTTGTCGGAAGTGAGGCACTGCGCCGCCCGGAGGATCGCGTCCCGCGCCGAGTAGTCGATCGCCAGGCGGAGCAGCAAACGGGATCCGCCGTTGGTGGCACTCTCCACGTAATCGATGGCGCTGAGCAGGGGTCCCGAGAGGCGGTCGCGCCGTCCCAGCACCGTCAGCCGGACACCGCGAGCCACGCACCGAGCCGCCTCCGCCCGGAGGTATTCCGCGAACAACCGCATCAACAGCTTCACTTCCCGCGCCGGCCGCTGCCAGTTGTCTGCCGAGAAGGCGAAGAGGGTCAGGGTGCCGACGCCCAGGTCCGGCGCGACCTCGACGATGCGCTGAACCACTTCGGCCCCCTCCCGATGCCCAGCCGACCGCGGCTTGCCCTGCCGGGTTGCCCACCGCCCGTTTCCGTCCATGATGATTCCTACGTGCAGGCCGGAAGGGGCCGATGGCGACGGTACGCTTGGCTTCATCAGAGTCGGGCTCCGAGTGGACCGGCTCAGCGGTCCCGCATGGTGCGAATGAGGGCTTCCATGTGATCGAGGTACCGCTTCAGCGCCTGCCGTCCTGCCGGGCTCAGCCGGTATTCAGTCCTAGGCAGCCGCCCCTCGAAGGACTTGGTGCAAGTGATATACCGGGCCTCCTCCAGCTTTCGCGCGTGAACGCTGAGGTTGCCGTCGGTGGTATCCAGCAGCCGCTTGAGCTCGTTGAACGTGAGCGACTCGTTCACGGCCAGGGCACTCACGATGGCAAGCCGCATCCGCTCGTGGATAAGCCGGTCGAGCTCGAGCGCGTCCTCACGCAGGACGTGACCGATGTGCGAGCCCGGATCGGGGCGGGCCGCGTGCGGCTCAGCCACCGTGCCTCCGAGCGATTACCAGGCCGAACCCGATGTGGAATCCGCCGAAGCCCAGCGCCATCAGCCCGTCGCCCCAACGAGCCGGAGCGAACAGCGCAAATGCACCGAGCGCCATGAAGCAAAGGCCCATGAGCGGGACGGCACGAACCGAGTAGGCGCCGCCGGTCACGACGCCGGTGCCATAGAGGAGGAGCCAGGTCCCGGGCAGTGCAGACGTGAGTCCCGCGTGGACCAGCACGATCGTGAGCAGGATGCCTACCAGGAATGGCGGTATGTAGCTCAGGACGAAGCGACGGCCCGAGTAGCAAAAGACTGATGTGCCGCCGCGGCGTGCCTTGGCAGCCATGGCGCCTCCCCCGATCGCCAGCGCTACGACGGCGGCAGCCAGCCAGGTGGCGAGCCAAACCGGGGTGCCCCGATGCTGATCGGCGATGCCAGCCGCGATGAGTGCGACGATTCCCATCGCGACCCCGCCCCATCCGGGAACCGCGGTAAACGAGGTGGCCCGCTCCATGGTCTGCCGGATGAACGACAGATTGTCCATCGCGCGGGCGTGAAGCGCGGGAGACTCGGTGTGGGCTTGGCGAATGGGGCGGACGCTGGCCATATGCGAGGGGAAGGATAGTGGGGTGGCTCACGGTCAGCAAGTACTTTGCTATACAGAGCGGGGCCGAGCTGCGCCGGCTGGACTGCCGGCGCATCGGGTCAGGTCACGGTCCGAGTTACTTGTACTCGTGACTTTGTTCCCTTAACACCGCCAGGCTCTTCGAGCCCAGCGTAAATAGCGATTCAAAAACCCCCTTTACGCTTACCTCCGCACCGGTCCGGGGCGGCTCGCTGACCTCGCTTATCACGGTGAGCGTTCCCGTTTTGTCGGCAACCTGGTAGCCACCCCGCCCCAGCACCCCTGCCGACCCCTTCACCGTGCCCTGGATTTGAACGGTCTTGCCGTTGTACTTGGACGAGTTGTCCAGCAGCTCGCCGATGGGAGTGACCGAAGCGCAGCCAGCAAGGAGGACCAACGCACCCGCGAGGGGTGCTCGGCGGACTGACCTACCGAACCGGGCAATGGTGTTCGTCATAGGTGACCTGCTCCGATAGAGATTCCGTAACGACGGGACCCGCCGAGCTTAAGCCCGGGTCACACGTCGGAGGTACAGTTGGGACAGCGCTTTGCCTGAACCGGAATGGCCAATGTACAAGCCGGACATGGCTTGGTTGCGGGCGCCACGGGGGGCTTCTGAAGCTGATTCGCCAGCCGAACGACCAGATAGACGGCGAAGCCGATGATCAGGAAGCTGATGATCGAGTTGATGAACAGGCCGTAGTTGATCGTCACCGCTCCGGCCGCCTTCGCATCGGCGACCGAGGCATAGGGCGGCACTGCTTTCGGCCCCGCGTGCAGCAAGAGGAAGAGGTTCGAGAAGTCCACCTTTCCAAGGGCCAGGCCGATCGGCGGCATGATGACGTCGTTGACCAGCGAGTTCACGATGGTGCCGAACGCGCCGCCTATGATGATGCCGACCGCCAGGTCCAGCACGTTCCCCCGCATCAGGAACGCCCGAAAGCCCTTCCACATCATCCACCCCCCAGGCCGACTGACAAGTGTGACATAATCTTGCTCCGCCGGGGGGCCGCGTCTACGCTACAGCGCACACTGACCGCCACCGCGCACGACCCTGCCCGTTGACCACCCTCGCGTTCACCCTGCTCGCCGCTGTCGGCTCCTTTCTGGCTGGACTCATCGGCGCGTTGACCGGGTTGGGAGGCGGCGTCGTTATCGTCCCCCTGCTCACCCTCGCCTTCGGCGTTGATTTTCGCTACGCGGTCGGCGCGTCGCTCGTGTCGGTGATCGCGACCTCGTCTGGTGCGGCCGCTGCCTACGTACGGGAAGGCTTCACCAATATCCGGGTCGGAATGTTCCTCGAGGTGGCGACCACGATCGGGGCACTCTTCGGCGCCTACGTGGCGGCGCTGATCTCCACCTCCGCGCTGGCGATCGTATTCGGCCTGGTGTTGCTCTACTCGGCGTGGTCGGCCAGCCGCCCGCGCCCTCAACATCTGCTCAGCACGCCCGATCCGATCGCGCAGCGGCTACGCCTGGACGGGTCGTATCCCACCAAGCAGGGCGAGCGTTACTACCACGTGCAACGAGTGCCCCTCGGATTCGGACTGATGCTCGGTGCGGGCGCGCTATCGGGGCTGCTCGGCATCGGCTCCGGGGCCTTCAAGGTGTTGGCGATGGATCAGGCGATGTGCCTGCCGTTCAAGGTGTCAACCACGACCAGCAACTTCATGATCGGAGTGACGGCGGCCGCGAGTGCAGGAGTGTATTTCGCCCGTGGTTACATCGATCCCGGCATCGCGATGCCCGTGATGTTGGGTGTGCTGGCGGGGGCGACGCTGGGCGCAAGGGTACTCAAGCGAGCAACGCCGACGGCGCTCCGGCTGCTCTTTGCGGTGGTGATCGCGGCGCTCGCCCTGGAGATGATCTACAATGGCGCAACCAGCCGGCTCTGAGCCGCCGGGCCGGTCGCCCGATCATTTGGACGACCACGTAATCGAGGTGGCCCTCGCACGGCTGCTCCAGATCGGCGTGGGTCTGGCCGCGTTCGTGGTTCTGATCGGTGGGCTTCGATTTCTCGGCGTCCATTGGGGCGAGCACCCGCAATACGGGACGTTCAGCGGCGAGCCGGAGGACCTGAGCAGGGTGGACGGCATTGTCCACGCCGCCGTCGCGCTGCGGGGACGCGGACTGATCCAGCTCGGCTTGCTACTTCTGATCGCGACGCCGGTGGCGCGGGTAATCTTCTCGCTGGTCGCGTTCGTGCTCGAGCGCGACCGGATCTACGTAATTCTCACCGCGTTCGTGCTGCTGCTCCTGCTGGCGAGTCTCACAGGCATCGTTGCCTGATGTTCAATGCAAAAACCAGCATGTTCTCGAGGTCGACGGATGGCGAGGTTCTTGCCCCCTCACGACGGGAGCGCGGGCCCCGCCGTGGAGCTGCCGGGCGGAATTCCAAGGCGAGGGGCAGAGCGCAAATGACCGTATCCGCCCTGGTGGCTGAGAACCGTGCAATTTTCTGCCATACTCTGGTCTCGAGCAGGTCGCCTGTCGATCCTCGCGGTCTTCACGGCGGGCCTGGTGTCGTTGTTTCGGGAACCGGCTGCGGCGGGAGACGCTCCGGTCGTCCCGACAGGTCCGCGGCGAAAGCCGGTCAACGTAGCCGTCGCGGCGCCTCCCACGACTCCGGCGAAGCGTGATTCGCGTCGCCCGGTAGTCGCTGATCCCACCACTCCGACGACGAACGTTCTTTCCCGCGGCCATACACCGGCCAACTGGCCGGTCGGCCCCGCTCCACTTCAGGGCTCGGTCCTGCCGGCACATCGCATCGTCGCTTTCTACGGGAATCCCTACTCCAAGAGGATGGGAGTGCTGGGTGAGCTGCCCCCCGACTCAATGATGGCTCAGCTCCGCGCCACCGCGGCGGAGTGGGCGGCGGCAGACTCGAGCATGCAGGTACAGCCGGCACTACATCTCATCGTGACGGTGGCGCAAGGCCAGGCCGGGCGCGACGGGATGCACCGCTTGCGGATGCCGAACGAATTGATCGACCAGGTGGCGGGGTGGGCCGAGTCGAATGGTTGGCTCTTGTTCCTCGACGTGCAGGTCGGCCACAGCACGGTCCAGAAGGAGCTGCCCAGGCTCTTGCCTTACCTCGCCAGGCCGTACGTACATCTCGCGCTCGATCCCGAGTTTTCGATGAAGGATGGGAGCACCCCGGGGGGGCGAATCGGCACGATGGACGCCGAGGATGTGAACTACGCGAGCCGCGCGCTGGTGGGGTTGGTGGACAGCCTCAAGCTCCCGCCCAAGGTCCTGATCGTGCACCGGTTCACCCAGCGCATGCTCACCAACTACCAGCAGATCGCGCTCGACGCCCGGGTCCAGCTGGTGATCGATATGGATGGATTCGGGGACCGCCCGCTCAAGCGGAGCGTTTACCGCGATTTCATTGTGAAGGAGCCGGTGCAGTACACCGGCTTCAAGCTGTTCTACAAGAACGACCGACCGATGATGACGCCGGACGAGGTGCTCTCGCTCTCTCCCCAGCCGGTCTACATCCAGTACCAGTAGCGCCGCTCAGACTTCCTCTTTCTTCAGTCGCGACTTCAGCTCTCGGACCCGCTGCTCCAGGCGGCGATCTACCTTCTGCGCCACGGCGGGGAACGACGGAGTCGCACCGCGCCAACGCAGCTCCTCGACGTCCTGGAACAGTGGCGCGTCCAGTCGCAGAGTCGCGAGCTTCTTGAAGAGGAGAGCAAGCTCGCGTTCGTGATCGAGCGCCTCTCGGGGGAACTGCTCCAGGTGGCCATACCGATTGATCAGGGTCGCCGAAGTCTTGGGACCACAGCCAGCAATGCCGGGATAGCCGTCGGCAGCGTCGCCCACCAGGGCCAGGTAGTCAGGGATGAAGGCGGGCGCGACTCCGTACTTGGCACGAACGCCGGCTTCGTCGTAAATCGCATTGCGCCGCCGGTCCAGCTGCACCACCCGATCGCCCACCACACACTGAGCGAGGTCCTTGTCCGGGGTCCAGATGCACACTTTCTCGACCCGGTCGTCGCGAGCTGCCAGGTGCGCGGCTGAGGCGAGCGCATCGTCGGCCTCGAGCTCGACCATCGGCCACGTCGTCACACCCATGGCGACGAGTGCTTCCTCCAGCGGATGGAATTGCGCCCAGAGCGCCGGCTCGATGCCTTCGCCGGTCTTGTAGCCAGGCCAGAGGTCGTTCCGGAACGACTCGATGATGTGGTCGGTGGCGACGCCGAGGTGGGTGGCACCGTCCTCGAGCATCTTCGCGATCATGTGGAGCACGCCGGCGACTGCGGCGAAAGGCTGGTCGCCCTTCTTGGCCCGGCGCGCGCCGTAGAAGTGGCGGAACAGCTCGTACGTCCCGTCGATCAGGTGGACGATCATCCGCGAGGAAGCTAGCGAGGGGACAACACGGCGACAGAGTCGGTCTGAGCCGATTTACCCTGCGCTGCCATGGCCTGACTGAGGCCTTTGACGCTTGCAGCCCGATGGGGAGTCCGTTGCAGCGCCACGCGAAACTCCGGCTCAGCCTCCGCCGGACGGCCGAGACGAGCCAGCTCCTCACCGAGAAGCTCGTGGGACGGTTTGTTCACGGTGGGCGGACCGAAGGCGTAGGCCATGCCGTCCTCGAGTGCGGTAGCGCGGCGGAGCGCCGCGAGCCCGCGCTCGTCGCCGGCACCGAGCGTCAGCAGGCCCTCCAGCTCCTGATCGAGCACGGCCAGTCCCGACAAGTACTGATCGGTCTCGGGACCAGGATTACTCACCGGTTCTCGCTCTCGAAGCGCCGCGCGCGCCGCCCGAAACCGCGCGGTGCGCTCCCGGCAGGCCGCGAGGTCTCCGCGGCGCGCTGCCGCGAACGCCTGGGTGAAGTGATACTCTGCCGCAGGAGCAGTGGTCGCGTGTTCGAGTCCCGGGTTCCAGGCGATGGCCTCGCCTGACCAGGCCTCGGTGTCGATGACGTAGAGGGACCAGACGTACACGGCTGACCCGATAGAAGACGCGTCGGGGTCCTTGTCGTTCTCGGTAAGACTAGACGAGTCTGGACCCGCCTGGCGTTGACAGGCCCGCACCAGTGCTTTGGCAGTATCCAGTTTTCCCAGTTGCAGGTAGCCGTAGGTGAGCCAGGTCTGGCCGTGCCCGCAGGCCGAGATGTGGTGCCCATGAGCGGCCATCTGCCGACCCATGACCCGCATGGTATTCTCGTTCGCGGCGACCACCTCGTCCCACATGCCGAGCGCCAGGAAGATGTGCGACGTCATATGCTGCGCGTGGCCCGCGTCGGGAGAGGAGCGCGCGAGTGCCCGTGCGGCCTCGAGGCCGCGCGTCGCGTGCGCCGGATCGTCGAGCGCGTGGATCAGATAGTGGGACGCGCCAGGATGATCGGGATGACGCCGGAACACTACCTCCGAGATGTCGGCCGCGCGGAGATAGGTGGGTACGTCGCGCACGCCCTGATTGAGCCCGAGCAGCGACAATGCGTGGAAGAGCTGCGCCTCGTCATCCTTGGGATAGGCCGCGGAGAGCTTTGCCATCGCTGCCTCGTAGAGCGTGTCGCGGTGGGGCTTCGAGCCGGCTCCGTACAGGATCTCCACTGCGTCGAGGTAGGCGGCCTCCCGCTCCGACCGCGCCGCCCGGTGTCTCGCCTCCGGGGTGGGGGCCAGCTTGGCCAGCACGGCTCGCGCCGAGTCCGGCTGCTGCATGTTCCACACGGCGTAGTTCCACGCCATCGCCTCGCCCCAATACGCCATCGTGAAACCCGGGTCAGCGGCCTCCGCCGCGCGGAACGCCTCTCGCGACTCACTGTAGTGGAACAGGTGGAGCAGCAAGGTGCCCCGGACGAACGACTGGTTCGCTTGGGGCGACTGCGTGGTGACTGGAAACGAAAGAGCGCCGAGTCCTTCGATCGGAGTCGGAGCGGGCTCCGGGCTTTTGGCGCACCCGAACAGAACGGTGCCGCCGAGTGCCACAGCGACCAGCCTGGCTCGGCCTGAGGCGGACGACCTGGTCGTGATCATGGCTTCGCCACCTGCGGCAACCCGATCTGCCGCAGCACGGCGGTGAACCGGGGCTCTCCCGCGAGCTGATCCAGCTCGGGCCAGCGCCTGATGTACGTAGCGAAGGGGGCCCGGTGATTCGCTGCCTCCTCGAGCAGGTCCAATGCCTTTCCCCGCTCGCCGAGCAGAACGTAGAACCGGGCGCAAAGCACGTAGGGGTAGACATGCGTGGCGGTCCACTGATCCACCACGCGCAGCGCCTCCGCACGCCCATCAGGTCGCTCCACACCGTTTACCAGCGCGAGAGACTGGGCCGGCGGGACCCCCAAGGCCTCCGCAGCGTGCCGGAACAGGCTTCGAGCCTCGTCGTACCGCTTCACCCCGATGGCGAGCACCGCGTTCTCCGAATACGCCTGGACGAACCGGGAATTGAGCGTCGTGGCCTGGTTGAACGCTGCGGCGGCCGAGTCCAGCTGACCGGCCCGCCGATACACTTGCCCTTCGGCTAGTCGCATGACCGGCGAAACCGGATCCAGCGCGAGTGCCTTGCCGAGCTCCACCTTTGCCTCCGGAAGCCGGGCCTGATCGAGCAGAAGCTCGCCCAGCCACTGATGGGCTGTCGCAAGGTTGGGGTCGAGCGCAATGGTGTGTTTGAACTCCCGTTCCGCGGCCGCCCAATCCCAGTCATAGGACTTGAGGAGGTAGGCGCGTGCTAGATGCGCCTGCGCCAGCGTACTGTCGAGCGCCAGGGCACGGTTTGCGGCCGCTCTTGCGGCGGGAATGAGCCCGGGGCCGGGAATGGGGGCGTACTCGGTCAGCAGCACCTTTGCGTTCGCCAACCCCGCGAAGGCGCGGGCGTAGCTCCAATCCTGGGAAACCGCCTTCTGGAGGTAATCGGCCGCGATCTCGAGGTCGCGGGCGGACGTGCGCTGATTCATGTGATGCAGGCCGAGCAGGTAGAAGTCATGCGCTCGGGGATCGCTGGTTTCCTGCGGGGAACCTCTGGGAGTAGCGCGACCGGCCAGCTCTACCCTTAGCGCGTTCGCGATCGAACGGGAGATCTCGTCCTCAACCGCGAAAACGTCAGTCGCATCGCGATCGTACTTGTCCGACCAGCGCAGATAACCGGTGCGCGCATCCACCAGGCGCGCCGTAATGCGAACACGGTTACCGGCCCGCTGCACGCTACCCTCGAGCACATTAGCCACGCCGAGCCGCTGGGCCACGTCGCTGACGGGAACATTCTTGCCCTTGAAGGCAAAGGCGGAACTCCGCGCAGCGACGAGCACGCCGGGTAGCTGGCTCACGGCATTGAGAATCTCCTCGCTGATCCCGTCGCTGAAGTACTCGTTGGTGGTGTCGCCGCTCAGGTTGGTAAAGGGGAGCACAGCGACGGACAGGGGCGCATCGCCGGCAGGACCGCTCGGAGGCGGATTGCCCACGGGTTTGCGCCGCTGGTGACCCGCCAGGATCGCCAGCGCAGCCGCGACCATCACCACGCCTGCCGCCGCGAGCACCTGCCAGCGCCGGGACCGCCGCACCGGCCCAGCCCGAGCGCTCGGAATCGCAGCAGTCAGGCCGCTGAGTGTCGCCGCGGCTTCGAGGGCCGGAAAAAGCTGTTCGGCGGTCTGAGGCCGGTCGGCCGGGTGCTTGGCCAGAAGGCGCATCACCAGGTCGGCCAGCGATGGCGGAAGGCCGGCGCGATGCGCTAGTATCGGCTCCGGCGGTGTG
>DATJGL010000054.1:0-4825 GCA_035495075.1 Gemmatimonadales bacterium | reverse complement strand
TTTCAGTGGCCGCTCGGGGCGGCCGTGCTGTTTCTCCTGGCAGAGCCGCTGGTGCCGCTTCGAGCCCGGCGGCGTGAGCCACGTCCAGTGCCGCGAAGCGAGCTTGCCCGCGCCGGCGTAGCTGTGGGCCTGGCGCTGCTGGTGCTGGTACCGTTTGGGTGCAGTCCCACCGGCTGGCAGGCTCGCCGGGCTGAGCGCCGGTACGATGCAGGCGATTGGCCCGGCGCCTACGCCGAGTGGAGTCGCGCATTCGAGTCGAGCGGGGATCATGCGTTCGGCTTCGATGCCGGCAATGCGCTCTACCGCCAGAAGCATTACCAGGACGCCGCAGCGCGCTGGCGCGCGGCCTCCGCCGACCAGCGCCTGCGGCAGCGCAGCGTCTACAACCAGGGCACCGCCGCCGTCCGGGCCGCGGAAGATGCCACCGGCGGCGAGAAGGATTCGCTGCTCGACGGTGCCGTCGCTGCCTTCGAGGAGGCGCTCCGACTCGATCCCGCGGATCAGGACGCCAAGTGGAACCTCGAGATTGCCCTTCGACGTCGAGGCGATCGGCCGGAAGGGAGCTCGTCAGGCCACTCCCGGCGCGGCGACTACGGGCAGGGAAATCAGAATGTGCCCGGCATGGTGGGAAACCCTGAGGCGGCCGTAGGTGCTATGGCAGGCGGGGGGTTCGGTTCCGGCGCGGACGGCGAGTCGGTCAAGGAGTTGGACCCGACCGAGGCCCGGCAATTGCTGGATGCGGTGCAGCGCGAACAGCTCGCGAGCCATCTTGGCCGCCGAGCCAGCCATCCGTCGCGCGGGGACAAGGACTGGTAGGCAGAACGCCCCAATGCCGAAGAGAAGTGCAGTGGTCGCCCCGAGTTTTGGTCAGGCCCGATATCGGTCGGTGTCGGCGGAGATCCTGCTGCCGGCAGGCTGGATCACCGGCACCTTCGTCGTGCCCGAGAACCAGAGCTTCATCGACTTCCTGGCACATTCAGGCGCATTTCTCAAGCTCACCGACGCTCTCGTCCCCGGCCACCAGGACGTGGTGCCTTTCTTCGCGATTCAGCGCGGAGCGGTTCAACTGATCGTGCCCAGCTCCGATGACGACCGGGTCGTGACCCCAGGTAGCATGGGCATCACTGCGCCGTGGAGCATCTCCTGCTTGTTCGAGCGCGGCGCGGTCCATGGCAGCCTCGATTTCCTCATGAATCAGAGGCTGTCGGATTTCCTGAAGCAGCAAACCGGCTTTCTGGTGATCCGCGAAGCACGCTGGACTCCGATCGGAGACGGGGACCAGGCTGGGCGCTCCTGGCCGCTCGTACTGGTCAACGTGCCGCAGTTGAACGGGATCTCAGAGGCGGTGGATCAGCGAGGTCGAGGGCATCCCGGCAAGTTGGCGCCAACCGAGTTCGAGGCCACCTGAGCGAAGAGCGCATCCACAGTCAGTCCGATCGCTAGAACCAGGTCCCGACCCGGACGAATCCCTCCCAATCGCCTTTCGAGTCCACGCCTTCTTCCAGTCTCACCGGTCCAATCGGCGTTCGAACTTCCACGCCGCCGCGAACGCCTTCCAGCCACTCACCGTCATAGCCGGATCCCCTCTCCAAGAACCCGTCGCCCGAACTTACTGCACCGGCCATGCCTTCCACTCGTACAGTCACCGGCCCCACGAGAGGGTGGATGAAGGCGAAACCGAAGAGCAGCTCCTGAAGCCCGCGCCGCTCCGTCAGGCGCAGCCCCGGGAACCCCTCATCCCCACCCAAGGGGAAGGTGGACTGGAGCGGCGTCCCATCGGAGGCCCAGCCAAAGCGGACTCTCGGCTGCACGAGCAGCTTCTCGATCTGAAGCCCCACTGCCGCTTCCAACGCAGCGCTCTCGTATGCCGTGGTCACCGCACCATCGAGCCGGAGCAGAATCCCCTGGAGCGGGCCGACGTGTTCGACAACCCCCCGACCACCGAACGATGTGTTATCCCCACGAGTGTCCTCGTGCCAGACGAGCAGCTCGGGGCCGAGCCGGAAGCGCCAGCCCTGTTCCCGCCGCCGACCGGTGCCCGCGAACAAGCGGAATTCCCGGGTGGTGATCGGCCCAAGCTCGCCTTCCTGGACAAACCGCCTGACTTCCTCCCGCGCGATTCCAGCCGTGAGCATCAGAGGGGAATAGCGATAGCTGATGGGGAACGCGTACAGGAAGGCGAGCTCGAGATCCTGGCGATACTGGCCGAGGCCCATGCGTGCGCCCGCTTCAATGGGCGTTCCCAGTAGGCGCCGATCCGCCGCACCGAACCACAGCCGACCCGCCATGGTGTTGTCATAGGCCGCTCCGAATGCTGCCGCTCGGCGGGGCGCTTGGCGTACCTCGATCCCAAACGTTAACCCGTCGTCTCGCTTGGCCGGCAGGAGCCATAGCGCTCGGTACTGCTCGAACTGGGAAAAGCGGAGGAGCCGGCCCCGCAGATCGGCCTCGTCCACCGAGTCGGTGGTGGATAACCGGAGCGTACGCAGGATGACCGTTTCCTGGCTCGGTCGCACGCCGGAAACGGACGCCTCCACCAGCCGGTCGGAGCGAGGGCCAGGGGGCGTCTCCTTGATCGAACGAAGGCAGGGCTCTGCCGCCAGCACCCGCCGGGCCGCATCGCGACCCCGCCGGACCAGTGTGTCGAGGACATCGATGCCGAGGTCAAGCGTCGTATAGGGACGGACGTTGCTTTCGATCACGACATCGCCTGGCTCGGCCTTGGGCGCCCCGACCACCAGGAAATCGAGCAGCCGCGCGAGCATCGTCGCCGGAGCATCGTAGTCGGGGTTCGGCAGCTCGCCGGGATTGAGCAGCGAGCTGATCACCCGGGTGGCCCCCGCGCGCCGTGCCGCGCCCACTGGGACGTTCTCCGTCATGCCGCCGTCGGTCAGGGTGCGGCCGTCCATGACCACGGGCTTGAACACCAGGGGTAGCGAGGCCGAGGCGCGCACTGCCTGGGCCAAATCGCCCTTCGCGAGCACGACTTCATCCCGGGTCGCGAGGTCCGTGGCCACCGCCCGGAACGGAATCGGCAGGGAGTCGAAGTCTCCCCGGGCCGCGAGATTGCCACGCAGCATGAGAGCATTCATCAGGGCGTTGACCTGCTCCTCCCGCACAGCGCTGGTCTGGAACACAAGGGTGCCACGACCTTCCTCCAGCACCGCGAGGGGCGGATAGGGCCGCAGCGACTCGGGAATGCGCGGCTCGTATCCAGGGATGAGCTGGGCCAGCGGCAGCGCGTGGAAGAGCGAATCGATCTCATGGCCGCTATAGCCGCTGGCGTACAGCCCCCCGACGATGGCTCCCATGCTGGTGCCGACGACCAGGTCGGGCCGGATGCCGGCGCTGTCGAGAATCTGGATCACGCCGACGTGGGCGAAGCCCTTGGCGCCTCCGCCCGAAAGTACTAGCGCTGTCTTCGCCGGTTTGCAGGCCTGGGCCTCGAGCGGTATCCCGCCTACGCCGAACCCGAGCGCCCCGAGGACTGCTGCCGTCAGCGCGCGCCACCGTGCCCGGCGAATCCTCATGCGGGGGGCGGTACCGAAGCGAGCAGCAGTTTGACTCGAAGGCCGCCGTTGTTGGTCCGCAGCGCGGGCCGGAGGTCGAAACGGGTTTGGCGCACCAGCTCATCCCTGGCCGAAAGCAGAGCCAGCTCCCAACCCCCGCAGCGACGACGCAGCACGTTGCCGAGCTGGGCGTAGAGATCGCGTAAGTCGCGGCTCCGCCCGACCCGGACACCGTACGGCGGATTGGTGACGACGACCCCCGGGCCGCGCGGCGGCTCCAGCGCCGAGATTGGACGCTGGCTGAATTCGATGTTCTCGATCACACCCGCGCGAACGGCATTTTCGGTCGCGGCGCCAATGGCACCGGCGTCACGATCTGCGCCTTGAATCGGTGCCGGTGCGGCGGCGAGCACTCGCCCCGCCGCGTCGCCTCGCACGTACGCCCAGACGGCCGTGGGGAATACAGGCCAGCGTTCGCAGGCGAAATCACGGCCGAGCCCCGGCGCGATACGTCGGGCCAGCAGCGCTCCTTCGATCGGGATCGTTCCCGAGCCGCAAAGTGGGTCAATCAAGGGCAGGCTCCCGTCCCAGCCGCACGCAAGCAGCATCGCGGCTGCAAGATTTTCGCGCAGCGGCGCCTTCGCGCTCGCCAGCCGGTATCCTCGCTGGTGAAGATGCGCGCCTGAGGAGTCGACGCTGATGGTGCACTCGTCGTGAAACAGCCGCACCACGAACAGCTGGTCAGCGGCGCGCTGGTCCGCAACGTGCTCGTCGCTGCCCGGGCCGGCGGATGACGCTTTCACGCCCGGCACGCGCCGAGCTGCGGCCTCGGCCAGGCGCTGCGCGATGCCGCCGTGGTGGTAGAGCTTCGACTTTCGCGACGTTACTCGAAAAGACACCGCGCGGCCGCGAGACAGATACGCCTCCCACTGAAGCCGGGCCGCCCGCCGCTCGAGCTCGTGAAAGGCTGAGGCGTGGAACGTGCCCATTCGCACTAGTACTCGCGATGCCGTGCGCAGCTCCAGGTTGGCCCGCGCGACGCCGTTCGCGCGAGTCCGGAAGCTGACCCCTCCCGGCTCGATCGCGCCCGGAGTGATGCCGAGGCCCACGAGCTCGCCGGCAGTGAGGTGCTCGACTCCCGGCGGCGTGATCGCGTAGCAGTCGTAGCCTACGGCCGACGGCATGCGAGCGAAGTGGTGGGCTCAGCCCGCCAGCGACTCTGCGATTGCGCGGGCAAAGCAGTCGGCCGCGGCCGGCTCGAGGTCGAGATACAACTGCGGCTCGATCAGCTCCAGCTCCATTAAGACCAGGCGGCC
>DATJGL010000053.1:0-12151 GCA_035495075.1 Gemmatimonadales bacterium | reverse complement strand
TAACGTGGCTCCACACGCGACGGCCCGGCCGTGCCCCTCCCTCCGCGGTCGCTCCGCCGCTGCACGGGAGGTCCGACGTGAAGCCCACGAGACCGCAGCACAGCGAGGACCGGGTGGTGCCGTATCCAAAGGTCAAGCGCTTCCTGGAGGCGGCCATCCGTGTCACCAATCGCAAGCCCATGATCCATGGCTTGCTCGAGGTCGACGTCACGAAGGCCCGCGCGTTCCTGCGGGACCATCACGCTAGAACCGGCGAGTCCCTGTCGTTCACCGCGTTCATCATGGTCTGCCTCGGCAGGGCCGTCGACGAGCACAAGGAAGTGCAGGCGATGCGTAAGGGCAACGACCACCTCATCGTGTTCGGCGACGTGGACGTGCTGACCTACGTCGAGCGGGAGGCGGGCGGCCAGCCGCTGATCCTCCCCTACATCGTACGGGCCGCGAACCACAAGAGCTTCCTCGACATCCATCGCGAGATCCGAGCCGCCCAGGTGCAGGACCTGGCGAAGTTCGAGGTGGGCGGCGGCAAGGCGATGCAGCTGCTGCCGGCCGCGCTCTATCTCCCGTACTTCAAGATCACGACCTGGATCGGGAAGCGGAATCCCCGGATGTGGAAGAAGACCTGGGGGACGGTGATGCTCTCGACCGTGGGCATGTTCGGCGAAGGGGCCGGCTGGGGCATTCCACTGAGCCCGCCGTCGCTCTGCTGGATCACGGTGGGCGGCATCGGCCAGAGGCGGGAGGAGGTGGACGGGCGGAGCGTGGTCCGGCACTCCATGAGCCTGACGGTGAGCTTCGATCACAACCTGATCGATGGCGCTCCTGCGGCTCGCTTCACCCAGCGGTTCAAGGAGCTGATCGAGAGCGCGAACGGTCTGATCGACCAGGAGGCGAGCGCAGCGCGACCTCCCGTTCCCACCGCCGCTCCCACTCGCGAGAATGTTGCAGCCGCAGTGGGATGAGTCAGTCGCGCCGACCGCAGCTCCAGACCTGCTGCAAGTCGGTCAGGCGAAGCGTCTCCTCGGGTAGGCGAACAGCATGGTGCCTCCGAGCAGCACGACTCCGCCCACGACGGCAGAACTCGGGATTTGCCGGTGCTCGTTCGCCGTGGCCCTGAACGACGCGGCCTCCAGCATGGTGCGCTGTCGCCTGTAGTTGATGCCGCCGATCACCAGGTTGAGAATTCCGATCATCATGAGGATGAGACCCGTGAACTTCATATCGGTGTCCCTTCTTGCCGCGGTGCTGCTTACAGCACGCGCCGGTCGCTGGTGCTGCCGGGCGACCACCCTCACCGGTGTTCCGGCCAGCTCGGTCGTGACCCATCGCGGTCACGATCCTCGGGAACGACCGGGTTCGGCGAGCCGCAGGTCACGTTTCGTCTCCAAACAGCCGCATGTCTCGTGCCATGACTCGAAACCGTGCAACTGGCTGCAATCGCTCGTCAGTCGCGGGCAGCGTGCTGCTCTCCGGACGGCGGCGTTGTAACTCTTGCACGCCGGTGACCAGCTTGATGTTGTAACGACGCCCGACCATGGACTAAGGTGGGGTCTGGCAGTGCGCCCCGAGGAACACCCGTTATGCTGAATGCTCTGATCGTCGACGACGACGAGGGCTTCCTCACCGGGCTGGCTGAGATCGCGAGACAAGAAGGCTTCGCTGTCGAGACCGCCGGTTCGCTGAAAGAGGCACGGGAGCACCTTGCCCGCAATCCGGTGGACATCGTCCTCGTCGACCTGGCATTGCCTGACGGCGCGGGGACCACGCTGCTCGAGGAGTTGAAAGACACGCCGGGCACGGACGTGATCATCATCTCGGGCGTGGCCACGGTGGATTCCGCGATCGAGGCCCTGCGACAGGGCGCCCTCGACTACCTCCTCAAGCCGCTCGACACCCGCCGCCTGCGGGCGGTGCTCGCGAACACCGCGCGTATCCGGTCCCTCCGGGAAGAGGTCGCCACGCTCCGGGGAGAGTTGCGCAAGTTCGGTCGATTCGGACGGATGATCGGCAGCTCGCCGAAGATGCAGAAGGTCTACGATCAGATCGCTCGCGTCGCCCCCACGAGCGCCACGGTGCTCATCACGGGCGAGAGCGGCACCGGTAAGGAACTGGTCGCGGAGGCGATCGTCGAGCTGGGGCCCAGGCGCCACAAGCCGTTCATCCCCCTCGACTGCGGCGCGATCCCCCCGACCTTGATCGAGAGCGAGCTCTTCGGTCACGAGCGCGGCAGCTTCACGGGCGCCAGCCAGTTGCGCCGCGGCCTGTTCGAGCGCGCATCGGGCGGCACGCTGTTCCTGGATGAGATCACCGAGATGCCCGTCGAGCTCCAGGTCAAGCTGCTGCGGGTGCTCGAGTCGGGCGCGCTGACGCGCGTGGGGGGCGACGCACAGATCTCCGTGAATGTGCGCCTGATCGCCGCCTCCAATCGACGGCCCGAGGAGGCGATCCAGGCCAAGAAACTCCGCGAAGACCTGTTCTACAGGCTCAACGTCTTTCCCATCCCGCTTCCGCCCCTTCGCGAGCGGGACGAGGACGCGCTCATGCTGGCGGATGTGTTCCTGAAGGAGTTGAATGCTGCCGACGACACGAGCAAGGAGCTCTCCGCCCGCGCCCGGGAGCGTATCCGCGCCCACCCGTGGCCCGGCAATGTGCGCGAACTCCGGAATGAGCTTCACCGCGCGTTCATCATGGCCGACAGCACGATCGACCTCGAGGACCTCGCCGCCCGTCCGCGCAGCGCGACCGAGACCCAATCGGGTCCCACGCAGCCCTCCGACGTGTCGGGCTCGCTCGGCGAAGCGGAGCGCCACCACATCCTCGCAACCCTCGAGAGCTGCGGCGGAGACAAGCGCAAGGCGGCCGAGATCCTCGGTATCAGCCTCAAGACGCTCTACAACCGGCTTCACTTGTACCAGACCACCTGAACCGGGCCGTTGTAAGACTGTCCGCACGCCTTGTAAATCTTGCTTCCGCCCCATCGTCGGGCGGATGCGCCGACCGTATCCCGCCGGCCCCGGACTTCGAGAGTCCGCTCCCGGACAATGAGTTGCGTGGGGGGCGTCGAGCCTTTCCACGAACGGCACGATTCTGGCTGCCCTCGCCGGTGAGCACGCCGGCGCATGTGAGTCGAACGATGTCGCTCGGCACGCGCATCGGTTTGCCGGCATCCGCCAAGGCCCCTCTTCCAGCAGTCAGGATAGACGCATGCGCAGGTGGTCACGACAGCACACGCTGAACGCAGGACTGGTCGTCATCGGCCTGCTCGCGATCTTGAGCGTGGGGACCTCGCTGTTCGCCTCGAAAGTCCTGATTCGCAACATGGCGAGGTTGACCGCAGAAGAGGAACGCGGTCCCGATCCACTTCAGGTGGTGCGACTGACCGGCCTCCGGGAGATCTCGGCGGTGAGCCTCGCCCTGCTCACCGGGCAGCCGCAGTACGCCCGGGCCGCGGGGGCACTGAGCGCGAACCTGCGCGACGAGGTGGCCAGGCGCCGGACGCAGACGACGGACCCCGAGATCGGCTCCTTGCTCGACCGCGTCGAGCGCGCGGACGGTGATTACCAGCAGGCGTTCGAGGATGCGTTGCGCGACCTCCCGCGCCAGCCGTCGACTTCCTCCACTGCGCTCGTGGGCTCCCGGGGGCTGGCACTGGAGCAATCACTGGACGCCCTCACGTCGCGCATCGCGCCCCCGGTGGCCGGCGCACCCGGCGTCACGCGGGCGTGGGTGAGCAGAACGCAGGCGATGTTCAGCGCGATCACCACGGTTTCCATCGCGGTGGCGGTGATCCTGTGCCTGATCCTCATCGTGGTCGTCAATCGGAGCTATCGTGAAAATGCGAGCGCGCGCGCGCGCTCCGAGGAAGGACAGAGCCGGATCACGATCGACCTGAACGAGGCGAAGGCTGCCAACCAACAGAAGGACCAGTTCCTGGCGACCGTCTCGCACGAACTTCGCAACCCCCTCGCACCGATCCTGATGTGGACGCAGCTGATTCGAAGCGGCACGCTGGACAAGGAAAAGGGCGACCGTGGCCTGGAAGTCATCGAGTCCAACGTCGTGTCGCTATCGCAACTGATCGATGACCTCCTCGACGTCTCGCGGGTGATGTCCGGCAAGTTTCGGCTGGATGTGCGGCCCATCGACCTCGTGCCCGTGATCCGCGACGCGGTGGAATCCCAGCGCCCGGCAAGTGACGCCCGGCGGATCCGCATGCAGTTGGTCCTGGACGAAAGAGCGGGCCTCATCTCGGGCGACTCGGAGCGACTCCAGCAGGTGATGTCGAACCTGCTCTCGAACGCGATCAAGTTCACCCCCAAGGGCGGCAGCATCCAGGTCCGGCTCCGGCGCGCGGAGTCCCACGTGGAGATGGTGGTTTCCGACAGCGGGATCGGGATCGAACCCGGGTTCCTGCCCCACGTGTTCGAGCCCTTCCAGCAGGAGACCGACGGGTCGATGCGCCGCCACAGCGGCCTCGGGCTGGGTCTGTCCATCGTTCGTCACATCGTCGAGCTCCACGGCGGCGAGATCAACGCGGCGAGCCCGGGGTCAGGATTGGGATCGACGTTCACCATCAAGTTTCCATTGCTCGGGACCAACGATCAATCGGGGGTGTTGCGTCCGCGGCACCCCCGGGTCGCGGACAGGCTCGCGAACGTTCTCTTGGGCAGGCTGGACCGGGTCCGCGTGCTGCTCGTGGACGACGAGTCGACGGCGAACGAGGCGGTGCAGATGCTGCTCGAGTCATGCGGGGCGGAGGTTCGGCTCGCGGGTTCGGCGGCGCAGGCACTGCAGATGCTCGACGTGTGGAAGCCGGACGTGTTGATCTCTGACATCGCCATGCCCGATGAGGACGGCTATGTCCTGATCAAGAAGATCCGGGCACGCAGCGCCGAGCATGGCGGGGACCTCCCTGCCGCGGCACTCACGGCCTACGCGACGACCGAAGATCGGGTCAGCATGCTGGCCGCCGGGTTTCAGATGTACCTCTCGAAGCCAGCGGACCCAGGTGAGCTGATCGGCGTCGTCGCCAGTCTCGCGGCTCGTCCGCGCGGGGCCCCGGGAGCGAACGGCGGGAGTTGATCCCGGTCGGAGGGCTTGGCGCGCGGGGACGAGGGACCGGATGATCACCCTTTGTCTTGATCGACCTCGAGGACCAGAAGTTGATGATCGAACGGATTGAGACCCCCCTCGTGTACGTCGATGGCCTCCGGACACAACGGCGTTCGCGCGAGCACGTAGTCGAGTGTCATGCCGAATCGAGTCGTATCCCTCCCCCAGTGATACGTCACGGGGGGGCCTGGATGCACGGCAGCGAACCTGGCGACATCCACGAGTCCAGCGCCTGAACACACGCTCTGCATGCTGCCGTTGGTGTCGGAGCGCCCCGGGCTCGCCGCGTGGAGAGCGCCGAGCTGTGCGGTGACGACCTGCGCGGTGGGCGCATGGTGCCAGGGCGTGTGCCAGAAGTGCGAATTCATGACGAGCAACGACCCGGAGAGATCCCGAGACGTCAGCCGTGCCCAATGCACGAGGAACGGAGCCCGCGAGAGAGGCTGCATCGGACGGGGACGGTCGGACGTCGCGGAGATCCAGAAGCCGCCGCTGTCGTGCAGCCTGAACCGATCCGCCCGGTAGACGATCGGGAGATGCTCCCCGCCCCGATCGCGCTCGGAACCAACGGCGCCCCTGGACCAACGGGCGGGGCCCGTCGACGGCCCCTGCACGAGCGTCAGCGGCGCCACCAGATCCGCAGCGTCTGCGAGCCTTGACGAGGAGATCTCCTGGAGCCCGAGAACGTCGGGTCGAGCCGCCTCGATCGAACGACGTATCAGTTGCTGCCGCTCGGACCACGCGCACGGACCGAACGAGTACCCACACAAGACATTGAAGGTCGCGATGCGGAACACGGGCATGAGTTGATGGACCGCGGTCCGGGGCGAACAGGATGATGGCTCCGACTGGAGTCGAAGCAGTGACATTTCGGTCTCCCTTCGTGTTGCCGTGCTGTTCACGGCATGCGCCGATCCCAGCGTGCAGCCTCGCGACCACATCAAATCAGCGTTCAAGTGGCGTGGTCCGCCGCAATCACGATCTATTGCGGGAGACCAGGTTCGGGGAGCCGCAGGTCGGCTTCGAGGAACACCCGCATCTCTCGTGCCACGCGTCGCAACGGGGTAAGTGACTGCAATCGTTGGTCACGCGCGGGCTGCGGCGTTCACCGGAGGCCGGCGTTGCAACTCCGGTGCTCCGGTTTTTTCAAACGGCGTATCGCCGCTCATCGACGACGACGCCACCCGGTGGGGATCACCGGAACCGCGCTTTCACCGAGGCCCACGTCGCGTGCCTGACGGGTGTCGGATTGAGCGCGCCCAGGAACACCAGGCCATCGCCAAAGTCGGCACCCGCGCTCGGAGTCATGGAATCCTCCCACGCCATCCACCAGCTCCCCCTGGCCATGTTGCTGCCGGCGAAGACGAGCGAGTGCACCTGGCCGTCGGAGTTGTAGCCCATGTGACTGAAGAACGTCCCGGCGGAGTTCTTGACGTAGTACATGAACCGCGAGCGATCCACTCCCGCGTAGGTGGTCGTATTGATGACCGTTGCCGAGGCGTCAAACAGGTTCACCGTGAGCACGCCTCCGGAACGGAACGATGCGACCGCGAAGTAGCCGGTGCTGAAGGCATTGGCGGGGAATACAGCACAGAGTCCGGAGCGGCTTCCGGCGGGGCTGAGTCCAACGATGCCGAACTCGTCCTGATTCGGGTTTCCGGCCAACTGGAACATGATGCTCATCGTTGCATTCGAGGACACGCTCGTGCTCCAGACGAGGCCCTCCTCTTGTTGGGTGAGCACGTCGATCGACTCACCCAGAGCATTGAAATGACTCTGCAGGCTCGTGCACGCGAATGCCGTCTGGGGCACGCATAGCCCAGCCTGGGCCGGCGCGCCGAGAACCACCACACCCACCCAGGTGAACAGGAGAACCGAGTGGAGACGCTTCATGGGCAGATGCCCTTCTGTCGTGATGACAGTGGGGAAACAAGGACGAAGGTCCAGCGGGGAATAGGATGGAGCAGCGGGCCTGCGGCCCTGCCACTCGCCATCAAGGCAAGGAGCGGGCCACGCAGACGTCGATCGCCGGACCGCTCCGCGGATGCGGAAACACATTGAATTCGGCGCGTCGACTCTCGGGCGTGATTCCCGGCGGGCCAGCGATTGCATTTTCGGGGTGTCAGAATTACAAGAACCGGCGATCGTGCGCTGCCGCTCAACGACAGCGATGCCGTGTGTCCGACCGGGCAAGGACTCTCATGCTTTCATATGCGCCTGCTCGACCGCGTCTGCGACTCATTCTTTTCTCGCATCTGACTGGACTTGCGGTGCGACGCGGCATTAGCATGCGCATGTCCGGTGTGTTCGACGGACAAACATCACCTATACGATTCTCGGAGGAGCCAGTACGCGAAGGACCAAGTCTGCGCGCAGAGGATGAACGGGAGGCCCGCGTTTTCGCGGGCGGCACCGGGCGACCCCAAGCAAGAACCAAGGGTGAAGCGCCACACATTTCCCCCTCTGCGTGCGAGGCCACCGACGTGGCTTCTCTGCCTGGCGCTGTGCCTCGCGGTTCCGGCGCGCGCAGCTTCACCTGAGGGCCAGAGCCCGCCCAGCGCCGCGAGCGCGAACGATATCGACCTGGCCCGCCTCGTCGACCTCTGCGCGGAGAAGCTGGGGCTCAGCGTCAAGTACGAGCCCGGGCAGCTGGTGGGAACGGTCGCGCTCTCGGCAGGCCACTCGGACCTCGAGCTCTGGACGCTGACCAACGCCGCGCTGGCGTCGCGTGGATTCACCACGATCCAGAAGCCGGGCGAATCAGCGCTCACCGTGGTCAAGCTGGACGATGCGGGCAGCCTCGCGCGTCTCGAGGACGACGATTCCCCCAGGAGCATGGCCGGGTACGTCAAAGTCCTGCATAGGCTCCTGTTCGCGTCGCCGGAAGACGTGCTTCCCACGATCAAGAAGGCGCTGTCGGGATCAGCCGCGTTGGCTTCGGCGCTGGGGAAGACCAATTCGATCCAGCTTGCGGATCTGCGCCCCAACCTCGACCAGGTCTCTCAACTCCTGAAATTCCTGGATACGCCGCCGAGGACGACGGGCAGCGAGACGTTTCGTGTGTTCTCGATCCGGAACCGGAGCGCGCTGGAACTCGCCGAGCTCCTGAACCGCCTCTCCGGCACCGGATACTTGAGCCCGGCGGAGCCGACGCCGAGCGAGCCGTCGAGCCTGAATCCCGTTGTGTACAGATCGGATTCCGTGTCCGTACCGGGGCCGCCCACGGCTCCGGGGCCGCCCCCCGACATGTCTTCGCCGCGTGTCGACAACGGCAGGCTATTCGTGAGCGCGGATGAAGCCACCAACACGTTGTTCGCGTCAGGGGACGCGGTTCTCATCGACAAGATCGCGGGGCTCATCACGACGCTCGACGTGATGCCGCCGCAAGTCATGCTCGAGGTGCTGATCCTCAACCTGAGCGACAGTGACGCCCTCGACCTGGGAGTCGAGTTCCGCGGCGTCAGCGACCATGGCACCGCGGCCACGCTCTCTTCCCTGTTCGGCCTGGGTTCGTCGATCCCGGGCGAGGAGCTGCAGCCTCCCCCGAGCCTGCTGGGCCTCACCGGCATCGTCCTCAAACCGCGCGACTTCAGCGTGCTGGTGCACGCCCTCCAGGTCCTCAACAAGGGGCGCGCACTCAACGTCCCCAAGGTCCTCGTGAACTCCAACCAGAGGGCGAACCTCGCCTCGGTGCTGCAGACTCCCTTCCTCAGCACCAATGTCGCCAACGTGGTCGCCACGACCACGTTCGGTGGCACGCAGGATGCCGGCACCACGATCAACGTCCGACCCCAGATCGCCGAGGGCGACCATCTCGTCCTCGAGTACTCCATCGTCTTGAGCACGTTCGTGGGCACGGCCAGCGCTCCTTCCCTGCCTCCGCCCAGGCAGCAGAACAACCTGAACAGCATCGCCACGATCCCCGACGGGTATACCGTCGCACTCGGCGGTTTGGAGACGAACAGCCGAACGCAGGCGAGTTCGCGCGTGCCCTTGCTCGCGGATCTGCCGCTGGTCGGAGGCCTGTTCCGCTCCAATACCAACGTCACCACACACGCGCGTTTCTACGTGTTCATCCGCGCCAGCATCCTTCGTAGCACGGACTTCCAGGACCTGAAGTTCATCAGCGACGTCGACGCTCACCACGCCGACATCGATCCGCGCTGGCCCGAAATCGAACCGGTGCTCATCCGATGAGCCAGACGAAGGCGGCAATGTCGAGCGCGATCAAGGTCCTGGGCGTCGCGTTCGTATGCATCGCCTGCGCGTCATGCGCCGCGTCGACTTCGCGGATGCCCGGCCCGACGCACCCCGGTACCGGCGGCAATTCGAAACGCGCCCATGCGCTGGCCACGGAAGCGGTGGACGTGATCGAATCCAACCCGGCAAGGGCGGAAGACCTCCTGCATGCGGCACTCAAGGCCGATCCCTACGACGGGCCCGCGCACAACGATCTCGGCGTGCTGTGTCTGCGCCAGTCGAGGCTCTACGAGGCCGCGACCGAGTTCGAGGCGGCGCGCAAGCTCATGCCCGGGAGCCCGGACCCGAGGTTGAACCTCGGCCTCACGTTCGAACGGGCGGGCCTGTACGACCGAGCGTTCACGGCCTACGACGCGGCGCTGGAAGTGTGGCCCACGCACATCCGGACCATCGAGGCCATCGCCAGGCTGACCCTGCGCACGGGCCGCACGAGCGATCGGCTTCCGGGAATGCTCGAGGACATCGCGCTGCGCGGCGAGACGAGCAACTGGCGGATGTGGGCCAAGGAGCAAATGTCCCGGCTGAAGCGATAGCTCCGCGCCCCGTTTTGAACATTCGGCGGGAGATTGAACGTCCTGCCCTGTCTTCCGAGCGCACTCGCGCATGTGACCGGGCCTCTCGAACGCGCCTCGAGCGTTAGAGCCTGCGAGCGCAGCGCCTTGTAGCGAAACCAGCGTCGCCTGCGAGCGGGGCACGGTTCGTGCCCTTCGCGTCGGTGAGCTGCGATCGGGCACGCAAGCGATGTGCGCCCATCCGCGACAGGAGGTCTCGTGAACAGGATTCTCAATGGCAAGCTCCCCATCTTCACCCTCGCAATGCTTCTGGCCGTTTCGGCCGGGTGCAGCAATGACATCTCCACTCCCACCACGCCGGGCGGCGACACAACGGCGCCGACGGTCAGCTCCACCAACCCCGCCAGCGGGGCCACGGGCGTGGCGGTCATCACGGCAACGTTCAGTGAACCGATGTCAGCCTCGACGATCACGCCAGCCACTTTCTCGGTCGCCGGACCGGGCGCGGTCGACGTGCCAGGGAACGTCACCTATAACTCGCTGATCAACATGGCGAGTTTCACGCCGACCAGCCCCCTCGCCGATGGCACCACCTACTCGGCGACGATCTCGGTAGGGGCCCGGGATGTCGCTGGCAACGCGATGGCGAGCAGCATGGTGTGGACATTCAGGACGTTCGCGGCGGCCAGTGCACAGTTGGCGCCAGCTCTTGGCGCGAGTTCACCGTTCGTTGTTCTCGCCGGGTCGACGATCACCAGCACGGGTGCGACCGCTCTGACAGGGGACATGGGCGTGAGCCCCGGAACCGCGGTGACGGGTTTCCCACCCGCTACGCTGACCGGTGCGACGCACGCGGGCGACGCGACTTCAGCGGCCGCGATGGCCTCCCTGAGCTTGGCGTACGACGACGCGGCGGGACGGACGCTTGCGCCCGTCACGGTCGCGGGGAATCTCGGCGGCCTGACGCTGCCGCCGGGCCTCTACAAGTCAACTTCGTCGCTGGCGATCTCCTCCGGTGACCTGACGCTGGATGCCCAGGGCGACGCGAACGCCGTCTTCATCTTCCAGATGGCCTCGACGCTGACGGCAACGTCCGGCCGCGCCGTGATCCTCGCAGGCGGAGCCAAGGCCTCGAACGTGTTCTGGCAGGTCGGCAGCTCGGCGACCCTCGGGACGACGTCTGTCTTCAACGGCACCATCATGGCGGATCAGTCGATCAGCCTGAACACCGGTGCGACGCTGAACGGCAGAGCGCTGGCGCGGATCGGTGCGGTGACGATGGCCGGAAACGCCGCGGTCCTGCCCACGCCGTGATCGGTCCGACTCGCCTTTGTACTTCTTACGTCGGCGGAAGTAGAAACCTCCGTCGCCGTCGACGCGGATGAGTCGAGTCATCGCTGGTGGCCTCGGGTATCGCTCACCTTCGCAGCGAGATATG
Source organism: Gemmatimonadales bacterium (assembly GCA_035495075.1). GTDB lineage: Bacteria > Gemmatimonadota > Gemmatimonadetes > Gemmatimonadales > GWC2-71-9 > DASQPE01. The sequence continues at coordinate 829 of DATJGL010000053.1, read as the reverse complement.
AAATTCCTGCGCGGGCATGACAGTGGTGGCATGGAACTCGCTGTCTTCCAAGTGGTGCGCGCTTCCATGGCGACACCCAAGTCACCCCTCCACCCCTTGCGAAGGCGGTCCCGAAATGAGAACCAAGACTACGACTGTTCTGGCGGCCCTGGCCCTGGGCTGTTTCCCGCTGCAATCACTCGCTGCCATATCCCTGGGCACGGCGGTCAACTTCTCGGTGCTGGCCGGCTCGACGGCGACCAACACCGGCGCGTCCTTCATCGATGGAGGAAGCGTGGGAGTCAGCCCGGGCAGTTCACTCACGGGCTTCCTTCCGGGGATCGTGCAGCCACCCTTCACGCTTCATTCAGCGGACGCTGTCGCGCTCCAGGCTCAGGTCGACCTCAACCTTGCATACACGGCTGCGGCGGCCTTGCCGTTCACGCAGGACATGACCGGCGTGGACCTCGGCGGGAAGACGCTGCTGCCGGGCGTCTATAAGTTCTCGTCGTCGGCGCAACTGACGGGGGCGCTCACTCTCGACGCCAATAACGACCCGAACGCGCAGTTCGTCTTCCAGATCGGGAGCACACTCACCACCGCAGCGGGCTCATCGGTCACGGTGATCAACAACGTTGGGCCGGCGTGCATCGTGTTCTGGCAGGTGGGAAGCTCGGCGACTCTCGGTGCTACGAACGAGTTCCAGGGACATATTCTCGCGCTCGCGAGCATCACGGTGGGCGCCGGCACATCGATCGCGTCCGGAAGCGCGTTGGCGCACACGGGTGCGGTGACACTCGATACGGACCACATCGTGGGCTGCGCCGGTTCGGTGGTTCCGGTCAGGTCG
>DATJGL010000052.1:0-9964 GCA_035495075.1 Gemmatimonadales bacterium | reverse complement strand
CGCCCGATCTCGCGCTCGATCCGGTACGATCCCGCTACGGCGGACTGCAGCTGCGCGGCTGGGTTCATGAAACGCCGCTGAAATCGATCTCCGTAGGATAGGTGCTCGATCCACCGCCGACCAGCGGCCAGCCAAGGGAGGGCTGGCGCGACACCTCCGCCGGCGACATTACGTAGGTGCGGAACACCTCCCAACCCGGAGCCCTCGGCAATGATCCCGCACCGTCGTGCCACGCTCGCCCGCCTTGCGGTCGCTGCATTGACGCTGACACCTGCGACGGTGCTTCCCCAGGCGCCGGCGCCGCCCCTCGCTGCCACCATTGACTCGATTCCGGAAGGCGCCATCCCGGAAGCGGCCCGAATTCGCCCCGGCGTCCCGTTCGACCCGGCCGCCGCCACCGCGGCGTATATCGCCACGATCCCCGCCAAGGATCGCGCTCGCTCGGATGCCTACTTCGAAGGCGGGTACTGGATCCAGCTCTGGGGCTTTCTCATCGGCATGGGCATCCTGGTCCTCTTTCTCAACCTCGGCTGGTCGCGGCGCCTTCGGGATTGGGCACATCGGCTCGGTCGCTGGCGGTGGCCAACGACCTTTCTGTACTACGCGGGATTCTCGGTCATCACCACGGTGCTCACGCTCCCGTGGACCGCGTACACCGGGTTTCTCCGCGAGCACGCCTATGGGCTCGCGACTCAAACGTTCGGCAGCTGGCTGTGGGACCAGGTCAAGGCTCTCCTGATCGACGTGATCCTGGGGGGCCTTGTCGTCGCCGCCCTCTATGCGGTGGTCCGCCGGCTGCCCAGAACCTGGCCCATCTGGGGTGCGGCGGCGTGTGTGCTGTTCGTCGTCATCGGCGCCCTCATCGGGCCGGTCTTCGTCGCCCCGCTGTTCAACAAGTACACCCCGCTCACCGATGCTCGCATCCGCGATCCGATTCTCCGGCTCGCGCGGACCAATGGCATTGAGACCGACAAGGTGTACGTCGTGGACGCCTCCCGGCAGTCGACCCGCGTGAGCGCGAACGTCTCCGGCATCCTGGGGACCGAGCGAATCAGCTTGAATGACAACCTGCTTCGCCGCTGTACCCTGCCTGAGGTAGCGGCGGTGATGGGCCACGAGATGGGCCACTACGTGCTTCACCATGTGTACATGTTCGTTCTGTTCTACACGTTGGTGATCGTGGCCGGCTTTGCCATTCTCCGGCGGGGATTTCTTTGGGCGATGCGACGGTGGGGCGACCGCTGGGGCATTCGCGAAGTAGACGATCCGGCCGGACTCCCGCTCGCCCTGATGATTCTTTCCGCCTATTTCTTTGTGCTGACCCCTGCCTTCAATACGTTCACTCGCGCGGACGAGGCCGCGGCGGATATCTTCGGCTTGAACGCCGCCCGCCAGCCCGATGCTTCGGCTTTGGTAGACCTCAAGTTGGTGGAATATCGGAAGGTCGATCCCGGGCCCATCGAGGAGTTCCTCTTCTACGACCACCCGAGCCCGCGGAAGCGGATCTACCAGGCAATGGAGTGGAAGGCGGCGCAGCTGGCCCCTACCAGCCCTTAGGGATCGAGGGTGGGGTCCAGCTCCGCCAGGCAGGTCGGACAGAGGCCGTGGGTGAAGTCCGCCTCGGAGTGCCGGGTTATGTAGGTCTCGAGCTGGACCCAGCCGCCGTCGTCGCCTCGAATCTTCTTGCACGACGCGCAAATCGGCAGCAAGCCGCGCAAGACCTTGAGGCCCGCGAGCGCGGCTTCCAGCTCCCGCTCCCGTTGTGTCTCCCGGAGTCGTCGCTCGGTCACATCGGTAAACGAGATCACCACACCGTACGGGGTGTTGCTCCGTCGTCTGGTGAGCGGCTGCGAGTTGACTTCGAGCCACTGGACCGTCCCGTTGCCCAGCTCGAGACCGAGCACAACCCGGAGGCAGGGTTGGCCGGTGCGCAGCGTAATAGCATCCGGGCGCGCCTCGCGGGCGGAGGGCGATCCGTCAGGATGGATGACCCGCCATGGCGGTGCCGTGGCTTTCAGCCCGAACAGGTGGTCGGGCGTCGTGCCGAGAATCCGTAGCGCGCTGGCGTTGTTATCCCGGACCGAGCCGTCTGCGTCGCAAAAGACGATGCCCTCCTCGAGTGCCGCCAGCACCGCACCCGAGCGCTGCTCACTCTCTCTCAGCTTTTGCTTGGTGTGCCAGTAGTCGGTGATGTCGATCGCGTGCCCGATGATGTAAGGGTCATCCGGCCCGTCCTCGTGAAGGACGTTCCGATATGCCCAAAGCCGCTCCTCGCCGTCACGGCCGGTCAGCCGCAACACGCCGTTAGCGAGCTTGTCTCGCCTGATCCGCTCGAGGTACTCATCGAACAACGGCTGGAGCCACGGAGCCAGCAACGTCCGGCCGTTCCGACCGATCAGCTGGGTGGTCGTCAACCCGAGCTGCGCTGCGGAGGCGGGATTGGTGTACTTGAGAACGCCGGCGAGGTCGTGGACGCAGATCAGGCCTTGGCTCTGCTCCACGATGCTGCGATACATGCCCTCGGTCGACCCGGGCCCCGATTTCTTCCTCACGACTGCTCACCTCGGTCGACGTCAAGCTGCCGGAGGGGGACGACCAGGCCGCTCAGCTCACAGATAGGGGGGCGTCCAACCGGAGTCAAGCAACGTCGGAGCTATCCGGCACGGCGGCCGGTCCCGACCAGTCCTGGCGCAAGATCGCGTACAGCACTACGTCCTCGAACCGGCCCCACTTGCGTACGCGCTGGCGGAGAATTCCCTCGCAGCGCATCCCGATACGCTCCAGCACGCGCCCGGATGCACGGTTCCTCGCCATGTGATGGGCATAGATCCGGTTGAGGCCCACCCGATCGAACCCGAGCTGCACGACCGCGCGGGCCGCTTCGGTGGCAAACCCCTGATTCCAGTACGGCACGCCGATCCAGTAGCCCAGCTCCGCCTGCAAGTGCTCGACGTCGATCTCGCGGAGGGATGCGCATCCCACCAGGCTCCCATCCCCTTGCTGGTGCAGGGCGAAGACGAGCTCCCGACCCTCCGCGGCCGCCTGCGCCTGGTAGGCGAGGAACTGCTCCGCGTGGGCTCGCTCGTAGGGATGCGGAATCACCAGCGTGGTATCCGCGACCTCGGGCGCGCCGGCCAGCTTCTCCAACGCCGGCGCATCAGCGGTATCGAACCATCCGAGCACCAGACGCTCGGTCCGGATGGTCGGAAGCTCGGTCACCGGGATTTCCGCCTGCGCGCCGCCCTCTCTCGGCCGCGACCGGCTGGACGCCAGCGAACTCGCATGAGGGCCACTCGGCCACGGAGATCGAACCCAACGCCTTCCTCCTCCAGGCGCATCCGTTGCGAGAGCTCTTCGCCTGGCCGCCGGCGGCGACTCACCTCGCCCTTTGCGTTGATGACCCGATGCCAAGGCAGCGTCGTGCCCTGCGGAAGCGCGTGCATCGCGTACCCCACTTGCCGGGCGTGTCCGGGGAGTCCGGCCAACTCGGCAATCTGTCCGTAGGTCGCCACTTTGCCGCGAGGAATCCGGCGCACCACGGCGTAGATCCGCTGGTAGGAGCCCGACGCCGAAGGGCTCACGGGAGGAGGGGTCACGACGTCCGGTCTGCCACGCGCCGGACGAACTTGAGTCCGGACCAAAGCTCGTCCACGGCGCAGACCTTCACGTCCACCAGCCCGGCGCGCAGTCCCAGCTTCCGGACCACATCCTCGGTCAGGTCGGTATCGGTCTTTGCCGCCTTCTTAGGCCAGGAGATCCACGCCATGCCGTCGTCGGCCAGCGAACGGGCCAGCGCCGGAAACTCCTTCTCGAGATCTGCCTGTCTGGTAACGAAGCAATGGATGAAGCGGGCTTGCTTACCCAGGCGATTGACGAAGGTGACGTCGGCCGGCACCGGCTGGAGCAGGCGAATGTATGCGGGTGGAGCTGCCAGCGTAGTGACGACCGTGCCCGGCTTGATGCCCAGCTTGTCTGCCAACGACTTCGACGAATACCCCGCCATCAGCGTTCACGAAATGTGTCGCACGCGTCGATCTGGCCCGACTTGAATCCGGCCTGGAACCATTGGGTGCGCTGTTGCGAGCTGCCGTGGGTGAACCCCTCCGGATGCACCGCACCACCGCCCATGCGCTGAATCCGGTCGTCCCCGACGGCTGCAGCGGCGTTGATCCCTTCTTCCACGTCGCCCTGCTCCAGCAGGTCCCGGTGGGCGGTGGAGTTGGCCCACACGCCGGCGTAGCAGTCGGCCTGCAGCTCAAGACGCACCGAGAGCTCGTTGACCAGGTCCGGACGGCGCTGCTGAGCCTCGCGCACCTGCTCCTCGGTGCCAAGGAGTTTCTGCACGTGATGGCCGATTTCGTGGGCCAGCACGTAGGCCTGGGCGAAGTCGCCGGAGGCGCCGAACCGACGGCGCAGCTCGTCGTAGAATCCGAGGTCGATGTAGACCTTCTCGTCGCCCGGACAGTAGAACGGACCAGTCGCCGCCTGCGCAAACCCGCAGGCCGACTGCACGGCATCACGGAACAGCACCAACTTCGCATGGCGATAGGGAGTACCACGAGCCGCGAACAGCCGTTCCCAGTTCTGCTGCGCGTCGTCCAGCACGAACGACACGAATTCCGTCAGCTTCTCTTCTTCCGGCGACGTCGCGACTTCGCCGGTGGTCGCCCCAGCGGGCGCGCCGCCGCCGCCGAGCAGGCCCAGGAAGTCGCGTTTGAAGACGAGGCTCAGGATCAGCAGTATGACCAATCCGCCCAATCCGAGCCCTCGCCCGCCGCCCGGAATGAAACCGCCACCGAAGCCGCCTTCGCCCCGGCGATCCTCGAGGTCCTGGCTCCGACCACCCGGTGTCCATCGCACGGCGCGCGCTCCCAGCGTGTTGTACTCCGAAGGCTATCCTACTCTCGCTGAAGCCGCCACTCGACCAGGGTCTTGGCGATCAAGGTCACCAGCGCGAGCAGCGCAAGCAGCGATGCCACCGCGAACGCGCCGACGAAGTTGTACTCGTTGTACAGGATCTCAACGTGGAGCGGCATCGTGTTGGTCACGCCCCGGATGTGCCCAGAGACGACCGACACGGCACCGAATTCGCCCATCGCGCGGGCGTTGCAGAGAATGACCCCGTACAGAACGCCCCAGCGGATGTTGGGCAGGGTGACCCGCCAGAAGGCCTGCCACCCGGTCGCCCCCAAGACCACGGCCGCCTCTTCGTCTTCGGTCCCTTGCGCCTCCATCAGCGGAATTAGTTCGCGGGCTACAAAGGGAAACGTTACGAAGATCGTGGCCAGCACGATCCCGGGCACCGCAAAGATGATCGTGATGTCGTGCGCCTCGAGCCAGGGCCCGAGCCACCCCTGCGTGCCGAACAGCAGGACGTAGATCATCCCCGAAATCACGGGAGACACGGCGAAGGGGAGGTCGATGAGCGTGATCAGCAGGTTCTTGCCGGGAAAGGAAAACTTCGCGATCGCCCAGGCCGCCGCGATGCCGAAAACGAGATTGAGCGGTACTGCGATCGCGGCGGCGAGCAGGGTGAGTCGGATGGCGGCCAACGCATCCGGCGTCACCAGCTCCCTGCCGTACGCGGCCCAGCCCTTTGCCAGCGCCTCGGCGAAGACCGACGCCAGCGGCAACACCAGGAACACGCCCATGAACGCCAACGCGGCTGCCGTCAGAGTCCAGCGCACGAGCGCAGATTCCGTGGTAGCCGCCGTCATGGGCCGCGGCGTCACGCCCGAATGAACCGTACCGGCAATCGTCGTCATTGGCCTGTCAACCCGCCGCCTGCCGGCGGCCCAGCCACTGCAGCACGTTGATAGCGAGCAGCAGGGCAAACGACGCTACCAGCATTACTACCGCAATCGCCGTCGCTCCCGCGTAGTCGAACTGATCCAGCTTGGTCATGATCAGGAGCGGGGCGATCTCCGTTTTCATAGGCATGTTGCCGGAGATGAACACCACCGAGCCGTACTCCCCGATCGCCCGTGCGAAAGAGAGGGCGAATCCGGTGAGGATTGCGGGCCCCAGCATTGGAAGCAGCACCTTCGAGAAGATCTGGCCTCGGCTGGCGCCGAGGCTGGCCGCGGCTTCCTCGACGTCCACGTCCAAGTCCTGGAGGACGGGCTGAACGGTGCGCACCACGAAAGGGAGGCCAATGAAGGTGAGCGCGAGCATGACGCCGAGCGGGGCGTAGGCGACCTGGATGCCGAGCGGGGCGAGTCGTGACCCCATCCATCCGTTGGGAGCATAGAGCGTGGTGAGAGCGATACCCGCGACCGCGGTGGGGAGTGCGAACGGCAGGTCCACCAGTGCGTCCATCAGCCGGCGGCCGGGAAACTTGTAGCGGACGAGCACCCAGGCAACCAGCACCCCGAAGACCGAATTCACGGCCGCCGCAATGAGTGAAGCGATGAAGCTGAGGCGGTACGACGCGACCACTCGCGGTGACGTCACCGCCTCCCAGAAGCCGTGCCAACCGAGGCCGGCGCTCCGGGCGAAGATGGTGGAGAGCGGGAGGAGCACCACCAGGCCCAGATAGGTGAGCGTGAACCCCAGCGCGAGCCCGAACCCGGGCAGCGCGCTCTTCTGGCGCCGGAGCCTCATGCCTTGCCCGGCTGATAGATCTGATCGAACACGCCGCCGTCGGCGAAATGGGTCGCCTGCGCTTTACGCCACCCGCCGAACACCTCATCGATGGTGAAGAGGTTGATCTTGGGGAACTGCGCCGCGTACTTCTGCGCGATAGTGGGGTTGCGAGGCCGATAAAAATGCTTGGCCGCGATCTCCTGGCCCTGGTCGGAATAGAGGAATTCCAGGTAGCCCTGGGCGACTGCGCGGGTCCCATGCTTGTTCACAATCTTGTCCACCAGCGCGACGGGGGGCTCGGCCAGAATACTGACCGTGGGGACCACGATCTCGAACTTGTCCTGCCCCAACTCCTTCGCGGCCAGGATGGCCTCGTTCTCCCACGCGATCAAGACGTCCCCGATCCCGCGCTCGACGAACGTCGTGGTAGAGCCGCGCGCGCCGCTGTCCAGCACCGGTACGTTGTGGAACAGCTTGGCCACGAACTCGCGGGCCTTGGCCTCGTCTCCGCCCCAGCGCCGGAGCGCATAGCCCCAGGCAGCGAGATAGTTCCAGCGCGCACCGCCGCTGGTCTTGGGATTGGGCGTGATCACCGACAGCCCGGGCCGGATCAGATCGTCCCAGTCCTTGATCTTCTTGGGATTCCCCTTGCGCACCAGCAGGACAATGGTGGAGGTGTAGGGCGAGCTGTTGTTGGGCAGCCGCTTCTGCCAATCTTTGGCGATCACCCCCCGGTCTGCAACGGCATCGATGTCGTATGCCAGCGCCAGGGTGAGGACATCAGCGGGCAGGCCGTCGATAACCGCCCGGGCCTGCTTGCCTGATCCGCCGTGCGACTGCTGCACTGTCACGGCCTGCCCGGTCTTTCCCTTCCAGTACGCCGCGAAGGCCGTGTTGACCTCCTGGTAGAGCTCCCGAGTCGGGTCGTAGGAAACGTTCAGCAGCGTCACTGGTTTGGGCGCTGCCTGCGCTGCGAGCGTGGAGCCGGCCACCGCGTTCAGCGCGACGAGCAGGCCGACGTGGGCGGCAAAGCTAGTTGCACGTACCATGGGTTCTCTCTCGGTTATTGCGTATGGGTGACCGGTCGAGGGACGCACTCAGAACGCCACCTGGAACCGCGTGAGCAGCGCCTTCTCGGTAGCGCGATCCGCGCCGCCGGCGGCGCCGCCGTCAAAGCTGGTTTGCCCGTAGTTCACCGCGATCTTGATGCGTCGCTCGGCATACCAGTTGAGGCCGACCGCCCATTCTTTCGCCTTCTGCGCCGAGCGATCTCGGTTTGCGAACGTGGGGAAGGCCTCGTCGCCTACTGTTAGCTCGCTGTAGCGGGCCACGAGCTCGAACGCTCCGTAGCCCCCTGCCGTAACCGGCTTCCTGGGCGATAGGCCCCGGTAGCTGGCATTCTCACCGGTGAGTGCAAAGGAGCCTGCCGCCTGCCAGGCCGTCACGCCGACGTCTGCGGTCGCAGTGCCACGGCTCACCTCCTGCGACGAGCGAATCCACTCGCCCAAAAGGCCGAGCGGACCGATGCGCCAATACGCCTGAGGCGAAATCCGCCAGCGCTGACCGTTGGCCACGGCGGCGACTGCAGTGGTGTCGCTTCGATAAGTGAAGAACGTGTTCTGGCCGGGGGTCCTGTATAACGGGAGCGCGGGTGAAGCCTGAGTGCCGCGCTCGTTCCCGATACTGCCCCCAACTCCCACACTCAGGCCGTTCAGGAAAACAATGCTCGACCGCTTGAACGGCGTGAAGTAGAGCCTGCCCTCGAAGTCTTTACCGTCGCCCAGGTCGGTATCGAGGCTCCCGCCGTCCACATCGCCGTCGAAGATGCCGACGTCGTAGTGCACCAGGGTGTCCGCGATGTCGCCGGTGAGCTCGAAGCCCAGGTCACGGTTGGGGGCGATCGCCGTCGGGAAGGCGCGCTCGATGAACAGGATGTCGGTGGCCGACTGCAGGCGCTCGAGTCCGACCGGCCCCTTGAACTTCCCGGCCTGCAGCTTGAGCTCGGGTCGGAGTTTGGCGACGACGTAGCCGTCCTGAAGCACCGCGGTGCCGCCGCCCCAGTCCGGCAGCAGCCGAAAGTCGAAGTACTTGAACACGGTGCCCTCGAAGAGCGCGCGGGCCCGCCGCAAGAGGAACGTGTTGGTCAACCGGCCTGCTGCGTCGTCGACGAAGGTCCGGCTGTCGGCCTGGATGTAGCCTCCGACGTGCAGTGCGAACTTGCCGTCGCCGGACCGGATCCAGAACCCATCCTTGTCCGTGGTCAGCTTGGGCCGGTCCTTAGCGGCCGCCGCCAGACTATCCTGCTCCAGCTCCCGCTGGCGCTGGAGAATACGGACTTGCTGGTCCAGCTCCTGAAGCCGTTCCTCGACTGACGGCGTAGAGTCCTGCGACGGCGTGGAGTCTTGTTGCGCGAGCATCGGCCGAGCACCACCGGCCAGAGCGCCGCTAACCGCGCCGAGCATCGTCATCGTCCACCCCCACCGAACCATCTGCACGTGACCCTCCCTTTCGACGTGGGGGCCTCCGGCGATCCGGTCGGCCGACTCAATTCAGGCACGCTGCTCATCGTTCATTCCCGGCTGCGCTCCCGGGCCCCGCCAGCCGCACTCGTTCGCGACGCTCGAGCTGGACAACTCGGGAGTCGTGCACCACAACCTCGATGGATCCGAAGCGGAGTCCGCGCAGGGCGGCAACCAGAGCGCTAGCCAATGCCGGATCGAGCAGGTCGCCATTCGTGGTCGAGTAGGTGGCCATAGTGTGTTTCTCCCCTTCCTAGGGGGCCTTGGGCAGGCCATGTGCCGTGTTCGACCTTGGCGCCTAACCTATTCCACGCCAATTTGTTAGCTGATTGATCACCGGGTTGGTCGTAGCCTAGCCGTGTAATATCACGGCAGCTTCCAGCTTATTTGATGGTGGTTTCTGGGGTTCCGTGATATGACACGGAGGCCGCTGCAGGAAGGACCGGTACGTTCGCCGCTAGGCTACATCACGCTCCTCCTCCAATGCCCGAAACGCTGTCGCCGTCGTCGCCGCCAGCCTATCGCGGAGCCGGACTACCTCACCCACCACGATCACCGCCGGCGAGCCGACCCGCTCTCGGCGCGCCGCTTCGACGATGTCGGCCAGCGTTCCCGCGACCACTCGTTCGCTCGGCAAGGTTCCGTTCTCGATCAGCGCAATCGGCGTCTCCGCGGACCGACCGCTTGCCCTCAGGCGCTCGACGACCTCGGCCAGTCGATCGACGCCCATCAGAACGACCAGCGTATCCATCCGAGCCAGCGCCTCCCAGTCGACCGGATCACTGCCATCGGCGGCTCTATGTGCAGTTGCCACGGCGAAGCTTCCGCCATAACCGCGGGTCGTGACCGGTATCGAAGCC
>DATJGL010000051.1:0-9728 GCA_035495075.1 Gemmatimonadales bacterium | reverse complement strand
CGGATCGCCCAGGTTGCCGCCGGCGAGCACTTCTTCGATCCTGCGACCGGAGCAGTGGGGATGGATGTAAGCAAGCTGGCCGACCCGCGCGCGATGCCATGGGACGCCATCGGTGCCGGAATTGGCGTGCGAGGGTGGCAGTGACCTCTCCCCCCGTTCTCGGGCGGCGCTGGCTTCTCCTCCTGCATCAGCTTCCACCGAAGCCGGACTATCTCCGGGTCAAGATCTGGCGCCGACTACAGCGAATCGGGGCCGTCGCGATCAAGAACTCGGTCTACGTGCTTCCTCGTACCGACCAGACGGCGGAGCATTTCCACTGGATTCTTCGCGAGATCGAGGCCAGCGGTGGCGAGGCCTCCGTATGTGAGGCGGCATTCGTGACGGGGCTCTCAGACGGCCAGATCGAAAGCCTCTTCCGCGCGGCGCGGGAGGCCGATTATGCGGCGCTCTCAGAGGAGGCGGAGGAGTTTCTCCGAGGCGCGACGGCTCGGCGAGCCGCGGATGCGACCGGACGTGCCGACACCGACGCCGCGCTTGTCCGCTTCCGACGCCGACTTCAGGAAATTGGAGCCATTGACTTCTTTGGCGCTCCTGGCCGGCAGCTTGCAGAGGCCGCCATCGAACGACTGGAGTCACGCATCCGTCCGTCCCGGCCCAAAATCAAGGCGTCCACCGAGCGAGGGACGGGCAGAAGAAAGGCGGGGCGCACCTGGGTTACCCGTGGAGGCGTCCACGTGGACCGCATTGCGAGCGCCTGGCTCATCCGGCGCTTCATCGACCCCAAAGCCCGCTTCCGGTTCGTCGAGGAACGGGCGTACCAGGCCAAGGCCGACGAAGTACGTTTCGATATGTTCGAAGCGGAATACACCCATGAGGGCGATCGCTGCACCTTCGAAACGCTCATGGCGCGCTTTCGCCTGACGCACCCCGGCTTGCAGGCTCTCGCCGAGATGGTCCACGACATCGACCTGGCCGACGCCAAGTTCGCGCGGGCCGAGACGGCGGGGTTCGAGCGCCTCATTGACGGCATTACCCGGGCGCACGCCGGGGACGACGAGCGCATCGCCCATGGCGCGGCACTGCTGGACAACTTCCTCCAGTCATTTCAGAGCGAAGCCGCCGCTCCGAGGCGGCGGCCGGCGAGGCGAAGGTAGAACCGATCTCCATCCCCCGCGGATTGATCGAGCGCCTCCGAAACGCCCGTCGTGTCACCGTGCTCACCGGCGCCGGGATCTCGGCTGAAAGCGGCGTCCCCACATTCCGTGACGCGCTGACCGGCCTATGGGCGCAGTACCGCGCTGAGGAGCTGGCGACGCCGGAGGCCTTTGCCCGCAATCCGGCGCTGGTGTGGGATTGGTACCGGATGCGAAGAGAGCTGGTGGCACGCGTCCAACCAAACGCGGGCCACCGTGCGCTGGTCGCGATGGAGCGGGAAGTGCCGGATTTCGTCCTGATCACCCAGAACGTCGACGGGCTTCACCAGCGCGCTGGAAGCACCACACCCATCGAGCTACATGGCAACATCGGCCGCGCCCGGTGCTCCCGGGAACACACGGTAGTCGAGCGCTGGGACGAATCCGCTGACTCTCCGCCCCGCTGTCGGTCGTGCGGTGGCTTCTTGCGACCCGATGTGGTCTGGTTCGGTGAGATCCTGCCACCTGAAGCGCTGCGCGCAGCGGAGCTTGCCGCGTGCAACTGCGATCTGTTGCTGTCGGTCGGGACCTCGAACCTGGTGGAGCCGGCCGCATCGCTGCCCTGGAGAGCGGCGGCAGTCGGCGCAGAGGTGGCGGTTGTCAACGTTTCGATGGAAGGCCAACGCTTGGGGCCCGGCATTCATCATCTCATCGGTCCCGCCGGCCAACTCCTCCCTGCGCTGGTCAGCGCTGCCTGGCCGGGAGCGTAGTCCTACCAGCGCTCGGCGATGGCCTGCACGATGTCCGCAAGGCCAACCACGTCGCGCAGGTCGATGACTTCCGCGGGGGAGTGGCTGTACCGCAATGGCCAGCCGATCGCCACGTCGGGCACGCCCCACGCCGCAAACGTGGAGCCGTCGTTCCCCCCATTCGTGGTACCGATCTGAAGCGGAATGGCACGGGCGCGGGCAAGGCGGGCCAGCGAGTCCACCAGCACGGGTGGCGTGACGGCGCTGTTGTCGAGAGCGCGGGCAACCGGCCCGCGTCCAATCGGGGCCACTGCGAACGCCTGGGGCTCGAGCGGTGAGTCGGCGGACACGAAGGTGTCGATCGCATGGACTCGCGCCGGCCGGCCTCCGAGTGAGGCAGCTGCCGCGGACGCACCTTCCAGCCCGATCTCTTCCCGAACACTGAAAACAAACGCGACCTCGTGCCGCAACCGATCCGGGTTCAGCCGGCGCAAGGCGAGAATGAGCGCCGCACAGCCCACGCGGTCGTCGAACGAGCGGCCCGTCGCTCTCGTGCCTGCCAGGCGCACGTACTGCTTGGGCATCGTCACAGTGTTGCCAACACGAACTCCGAGTGACTCCGTCGCTACCCGATTCGCCGTGCCGACGTCCACCCGAAACGCGGCTGGAGTGCGTTGCGGCTTGGCTCCTACCGAATCACGCGGCATGAAAACAGCGGGCACCATCGCCGTGCCTGTATGGACCAGCGCGGGCTCGGCTTCAAACAACGATGGGAAGAAGCCGCCTTGCGCCTCGATCTCGAGCGACCCGTCGTCCCCGATTGACTTCACGACGAACCCAATCTCGTCCATGTGCGCGACGACCACGACCAACGGATCTCCCTTGCCCACTCGTACCCACAGGTTTCCCGCCGTATCCGTCTCCGATTTTGCCTTGGCCCACTTAGGAAGCAGGCGCTCGACGGTCGCCCGCACCAGCCCCTCGGAGCCAGAGACACCGTAGCTCTCGACCAGCGGCGCAAGCACCGCCTGAGCTTCGGTGACGCGGTTGGTTTGCTGAGCGGAAAGGCTGGCGCCCAGACAGACCATAAGGGCCGCAAGGATAGCGGTCCTCATGGTGCACCCTCCCCTGTGAGCCAACCGGATATCGCCGCGTTCGTTTTCTCCACGTCGGGCAACGAGACTGTCTCCACCGGGGTTCCGGGATAGCGGGTCGGCACGTCCCAGGTGTGGACCGGCCCGAGCGCTGCGCGAGGCCCTGGCGGAAGCTCAGCCTTCGCAAGGGCGGGCCCGGCGCCGGCCGCGTCGGCAATCCACGTCTCCGCAAACGGACCCCGTGTAGTCGCGACCGTGAGCAGGCCGCGCGCCCCCAGTTGCTGCTCGACCACGAATGCGACGACGGTGGTTCCGGAACGCGTGCGGCCTCCAGACTTGGAAGCGTCGCGAGCGGCGGCTAGAAGTGCGGCGCATGCCGCTCGCCGGCCGGCCCAGGGCGCAGCGAGCCGATCGGTCCCGTAGCGTTGCGGGCGCTTCACGACAGCGACCGGACTGAGCACCGCCACGCCGAGCGCCGAGACCTGCCGCTCCGAGCTGGCGCCGAGGTCCAGATATGCGTCATCGACGGAAAACGGCTCCTGGGCGAGCGGCCCACGCCCCCGCGTCAGGTGGACCGACCTCACCGCAACGACCGCCGGCACCGGCCCCCGTTGTCCGAACACCGTGACTCGCTGTCCCTCCAGCTGCTGGTCGAACAACGGACCCGGCGCGCCGATCCGGGCGGGCGAGCGACGCAGCGTGAGCCAGCCATCGGGGCGAACCCGCCCTACGGCAAACCCCGTCTCGTCGAGCGGACATGCCGCCAGCCGACGGGGCTCGCCGCTTCCCAGCACGAGCACTGCACTGCCTGCCCGATCGCGCTGCGCGCCGGGCAAGAGCGACAGGACCGTATCCACCATGGCCTGCTCGTATCCGGTAATTGCTGTCATTCCGGCGAACCGCTGGGCCAATTGCGCGGCTCCGCTCGCCTGGGCGCCTAGCGGTAAACGAAGGCCGGCCGTGACAGCAATCACGAGCCCGAGCACGATACCCCTAGGCTGCTTCATTGAGATCCTTGGACGTTAGGTTCGGAGCCAGGCAGACGCGAAGCCTACCCCAACGCCCGTGGGGTTTGCCTGCCGTCCTCTTCAAGACCTCGAGGCCGATCAGCCGGTCATCTCGTACTCGATCGGAAGACCGGTGTCCAAGTCGTGAACGTACACCGCGCTGCCTCTGCCGAGGGGGGATTCAGAGACCACATCGCGGAGGAGACTCATGGCATCGCCTAGAGTCGGAGTGAAGGCGTACTCGATCGCGCGTGGGGCGGGCTCACCAAGCCGGGATTCGGGCAGGTAAGCGGCCAGGAAACGATCGACGATGGAGGGGCTGAGGGGATGCTGATGGGTTTCGGGTAAACCGTGACGGCGCTGGATTTCTGAGAGGAGACGCTCCGCGAGGAGAAGACGCTCCTGCTCGAGGGCTGCAGGCAACATCACATAGGTCCTCTTCGTGTGTCGCTGGCCGATTCGGCACGACTGGGCCAGTCAAAGGACGAATTGCCGGCGGGTGCCGCGCATCCGGCTGTTCGCAGGACACGAACGGTTTACGAATGCCGTATTCCGGCCCCAAGGGCTAGCGAACAAACCCCGAAAAACTATTCCAGCCACCGCTTCGCGTTCGCGACGTCGATGCTCGTGAGTCCGTGTCCCGCGTTGACCCATTCGACCTGGACGTCCGCACCTGCCCGTTCGAGCAATCCCCGCAGCCGTTCCGTTTCAGCAGGCGTTGCGATCGGATCGTGGCGGGCGGCGCCGATCAGCACCTTGGTTCCCCGCAGGTTCGGAGTGGTTGCCGGCTCGACGGGCACCATCGGCCGAAACAGAACGGCGCTGGCGAGAATCTCGGGGCGAAGGAGGAGTAACGCAGCCGCGATGTTGGCTCCATTCGAGAACCCGACGGCGACCGGTTGCGCGAGCGAATACGCATCCCGAGCCGCAAGGACGAAGTCGGCCAGCTCATGCGCCCGAGCTTCCACGTCGCGTACGTCGAACACGCCCTCGGCCAGTCGGCGAAAGAATCGGGGCATCCCGTTTTCCAGGACCTTGCCCCGCGGGCTGAGCAGGGCAGCGCCCGGCGCGAGCGCTTCGCCCAGCGGCAGCAGGTCGCTTTCGTCTCCACCGGTCCCATGCAGCAGGAGCAGCGGCGGACGACCCGCGCCATCGGGGCGTGCCGGGACGAAGCGATGCTCGAACCCAAGGTTAACGAGCGGCATTGGCCAGCTCCGTTTCCGTCGGGTCCGCGGGGAATGCCGGCAGACCCGCCTCGATCATTGCCCGATCGGGCTCAAGCCAGGAGGGGAGTGCCAGCCGCCGGCCCAGATCGGCCGCAGTCTCGTCCGTTGCGAAGCCCGGACCATCGGTCGCGATCTCGAAGAGTACGCCGCCGGGCTCCCGGAAATAGATAGACCTGAAGTATTGCCGATCCTGGACCGGCGTCACCCGCAGCCCGGCGTCAGTGAGACGCCGGCCCAGGCGTTCCTGGGCACTGTCGTCCTGGGCGCGGAAGGCGACGTGATGCACTGTGCCGACCCCGCCGGCGCCACGCCAGAACCCGCCGATCTGGCGCAGATCGACGATGCTTCCGACCGGGGCATCACCCGCGAGCCGCAAGCGACCCTCTTCCTCGGCCTGAACCCGCAGCCCGACCCCTGAGACCAGCACCTCCCGCGTACCGGGATCGCCGTCAACCCACAGGGTGACGCCGTGCAGCCCGCGAACCGCATGCTCGGCGGGCAAATCTCCACCGCCCCAGCCGGGAAGCTGTTCCGCAGTTGCCGTCGCAATCAACTCGAGCCGCATCCCATCGGGGTCCGCAAAGCTCAGGACCTGCTCGCCGAACCGGCGAACGGGGCCTTCGTAGCGGATGCCCGCCCCGATCAACCGAGCTACCCAGAAGCTCAGCGAGCCCTCGGGGATCAGCAAGGCCGTGACCGCCGCCTGTCCGCGTCCGATCAGTCCGCGGGCGCCGTCCGGCCAGGGAAAGAATGTCAGAATCGTTCCGGGGCGGCCCACCCTGTCTCCGAAATAGAGGTGGTAGGTCGCGGGGTCGTCATAGTTCACCGTCCGTTTTACCAGCCGGAGGCCCAGCACTCGACGATAGAAGTCGACCGTCCGGTCGATCCGGCCGGAGATGGCGGTGACGTGGTGAATGCCGCTGGTCATGGGAGCGCAGCACCTGTAGTTAGAGGGGGGTGCGTATTGTATGGTTCGATGTCGAACCATTAGTCAACCGGGAAGGTTCCCCTCAGGGCCTTGCCAATCCGGCCCCGCGGGCGGCCAGACCCAGTTTGCGGCAGAGCCGCCCCAGGGTTCGCTGCTCGGTTTCAGTCAGCGCGCTCATCAGGTCGGCGAGGCGCTCGGCGTGGCCGGCGAACACCTCGCGCACCAGACGCTCGCCAGCAGTCGTGAGGCGGACCTCCCGAAAGCGCCGATCAGTGGGCGACGGGTCCCGGCGGACCAGGCGGCGCCGCTCGAGATTGCCGATTACCGTCGTCATGTTGCCGTTGCTTTTGAGGATCCGCTCGGCCAGGTCGCATTGGTGAAGGGGACCGAGGTGCAGTAAGGCCTCGAGGACGCCGAACTGGCTCTCGGTGAGGCCGGCCGCAGCCAATCCCGGGGCAAGGCCGCGGGAGACCGAATCGGTGGCCCGCGAGAGTTTTACAAAAGTGCCGAGGGCGAGCTGGGCGCGCGGGGGTTGTTTCGGGCGAATCGGCATCGACAAACCCTTCAATAGTTCGACATTAATCTAATCGACTATGGGCACGAGCGCCGGCTCACGCCAACCGCCCCGCGGTGACGAGCCGCTGGTATCGCGGGTCCTTACTAGCACAGCACTCACAATCCGGAGGCGGCATGCGCAGCCTCGCGCTGCTGGCCTGCCTGGCGCTCGGCTGCGCGGTGCCGCTCACCGCTCAGCAGCGCGCGTGGTCAGGCGCGTTCGCGGCGGGATACGGCACGGGTACGGGAAGCGCGTTCAGCGGCAAGGGAGCGATCTGGGCGACGGCCGCCGGATTTCTGCCCCTGAGTTCCACCGTCCGCGGCGGGCTGGAGTTGGGATATCACCGGTTCGATACGATCGAGAGCCGCATCCCTGATGGATATGGCCCCGGGAAGCTCATCAGCGAGGATTTCACCAGGAGCATGTGGCAGCTTAGCGCAACCATGCGGCTGCGTGCCTCGCGACATAGCTGGCGGCCGTACTTCGGGAGCGGTCTGGGGGCATACCTGGCTCACGTGCGGGATCACATGCACACTCAGGACGCGAGCGGCGCTTCGATCCCCGAACTGGAGTTCAACCAGACGGCGACGGAGATCAAACCCGGCGTGCACGTGCTGGTCGGAATCGAGCGCGCCGGAACCCTCGGACGCGCGGGAATCGGCTTTCAAGTTCGGAGCGATGTGGTGGTCGCCGGTGGGTTCGCGAACGTGATTTCGTTTGGCATAACGCTGGCCCTGGTGAAGGCGGCTCAGCAGCGACGACCTGTGCAGGTCTGTGGCCAAATCGGTCACCTGCAGGTGGGATAGCGGGAGCCGCGTGCTGAGGCACCGGCCACGGCTTGCGACAACAGGAAGTCCGGCCAGCCGCATTAGTCTTCGTTGCGCCCCTTAGCTGTAGCGCGGTCCATCACTTGAGCGGCCCCCTCGGCCGGCCAACGCTCATTGATCGCCCAGAATCCGGGCTAGCTGCAGCGATTCGAGGGACTGGCTGGTCAGAAGTCACAGCAGGGTTGCCTCAGGCGGCGAAAAGGGCCTGGAGCCCGCGGGCTGGAATTACCCTGTGAGTAAGGGCTGCCCAATAGAGTTTGATCCGCACGAGAACTCCGCTCATCGGCGCGGCGACTGGGGTACATGACAGTTGCCCTGCGAAACGGCCGCTTTATGTTGGGAGGCGTCCGGTCCCGGGTGGGACCCGGTGCTTCAAATCATCACAACACGCGGCGCGGTTTGCCGAGGAGGCTTGAGGATGAGCGTTCGTATGTGGGCGGCGTCCGGTGCCCTACTCTGTACGATCGCGTCGGGCGCGGTCGCGCAGACACCGGGCGCGTTCGAAATCGGTGGTTTCGGGCGCGTAAACTTTTTCGCTGACACCTTGAACCTCGACCATCACTTCGGCGGCGGCGGGTGGCTTGCGTTCTACTTCACCCACAACCTGGCGATCGAAGGCGAGATGGCGTACACCAAGACCCGCGTCGTCTCTACCGAAAACGACGTGAAGAACATCCCGATACGGGGCCGGCTGACGTACAACATTCCCCTGGGAGACAACGCGAGTTCGTTCCAGATCGGGGCCGGCTACGTTCGCGACATGTACCGCGCGTCCCAGCATTTCAACGACGACGGCATTACCGGGCTGGCTGGTCTCCGGCTCGGACTCTCCCCGTCCTGGTCGGTGCGCCTTTCGGTAACGGCCGACTATGTGCCCTCACCCGAAGCGAACCGCGCCGATAACTACGTCAATCTCGGCGGGCAGCTCGGCATCGGCCTGTTGATCAACAACAAGTACGATGAGGACAAGGACGGGGTGCAGGACAAGGCCGATCGCTGCCCCGGCACGCCCAAGGGCGAGCCGGTGGATGCGGCCGGCTGCTCGGCCAGTCAGCGGGACACCGACGGCGACGGGGTCAAGGACAATGTCGACAAGTGTCCCAATACCCCGGCGGGTGAGCAGGTAGATGCCGCCGGTTGCTCGGCGAGTCAGCTCGACGCCGACGGCGACAAGGTCACCGACGCGCTCGACAAGTGCCCCAATACCCCCAAGGGCGAGCCGGTGGATGCCAACGGGTGCTCGGCCAGCCAGCGCGACGCCGACGGAGACGGGGTGAAGGACAACGTCGACAAGTGCCCCGATACGCCAAAGGGTGAGCAAGTCGACGCCAACGGGTGCTCCGACAGCCAGAAGGACGATGACGCCGACGGCGTGCCCAACAGCCGCGACAAGTGCCCCAACACACCCAACGGGACGGCGGTGGACGAGAACGGCTGCCCGGTGCTGTTCGAGCCCGGCACGAAGACGCTCATCCTGAAGGGCGTCACCTTCGCGACCGGCAAGTCCGACCTGACCCCGGAATCGCAGGAGGCGCTCAAGCCAGTGGCGGCCTCACTTGCCGCCCGGCCGGATGTGCGGGTGGAAGTGCAGGGCCACACCGACAACACGGGGTCGCGTGCAGTGAACATGCGGCTTTCAAAGGCCCGGGCCGACGCGGTGGAGAAGTTCTTGGAAGCGAACGGCGTGTCGCCGTCCCAGCTCACGGTCAAGGGCTACGGCTCCGACAAGCCGATCGCGAGCAACAAGACGAAGGACGGGCGAGCGCAGAACCGCCGGGTGGAGCTGGATCAGATCCCGTAGTAGGCGGCGAAGCGCAAGAAGGAAAAGGCGGTGGGCGCAAGCCCACCGCCTTTTCGCGTCCGATCCGGGCCCCTGGCGCTTTCCGTGACGCCGCCCAAAGTTGTCAGACTGTCGTGTCGCCTGATCTCGATCCCGCCGCAATCACCAGGCTCGAGCGCCTGGGTGGGCCGCCGTTCGTGGCCCGCATGCTGGATCTGTTCCTTCGGGATGCCCCCCCCAAAGTCGCCGCCATCCGGGCAGCCCTGGACGCCCACGATACCGACGCCGTCGCCTACTGGGCGCACGGGCTGATCTCGACCTCGGGGAATCTCGGGGCGACCAGGGTCTGGGAGCTGGTCCGCCAGATCGAGCAGGCGGCCCTCGCCGGCCGCTGGGAGCCGCTCACGAGCCTAGTAGATGACCTCGAA
>DATJGL010000050.1:0-23608 GCA_035495075.1 Gemmatimonadales bacterium | reverse complement strand
CTGGCCGCGAGCGCCTGTCGGGTCTGCTCTGCGCGGCTGAAGTGGCCTCGGAGCGGGAAGTCTTTGCGCAACGGGTAGCCTTCAGCGTAGGTCTCCCACATCAGGATTCGCCGAAGGTCGGGATGGCCGGCAAACACCACGCCGAACATGTCGTACACCTCGCGCTCGAGCCAGTCGGCGCCGCGCCAAAGATCGTACACCGATCGCACCTCGAGGGGGCCGCTCTTGTCGAGCGCCGCCTTCACCCGAAGGTCGGCCTTCCGCTCGAGCGAGCGCAGCTGCCAGACGACCTCGAGCGGCGGCTCGGGATCCCGATACTCGACCGCGGTGATGTCGGTGAGATAGTCGAAGGCCTGGCTCGGCTCGGTCTTGAGCCATTGCAGGACGTCATGAGTGCGGTCGGGCCGCACGTACACGATGGAATCACCGCAGGACACATGCGCGCGCTCCACCGCCTCGCCGAACGCGGTGCGCAGGGCGGCCACGCTGGAAGACAGCTGGCTCATGCGTTTCGAGTCTGTTGCACGGAGTTGCCGAAGGGCTCCGACAGCTCATCCACCCGCTGGGCAGGTAGAAAAAGGCCAGAGGGACTGACCAGATGCTCCTCGCGAAGGTCGTCGTCTGTGATACTCTCCCCCTCGATTTTCTTCTGCAGCAGCCGAATCCCGTACATCAACCCCTCGGGACGCGGCGGACAGCCGGGCACGTACACGTCCACGGGGATGATAGTGTCGATTCCCTGCACCATTGCGTAGTTGTCGAAGATCCCGCCGGATGAAGCGCAGGCTCCCATGGAGATGGACCACTTGGGCTGCGGCATCTGATCCCAGATGCGCCGGATCACCGGAGCCAGCTTGAACGGCAACCGCCCCGCGCAGATGAGGACGTCGGCCTGGCGAGGCGAGAAGCTCTGCCGCTCCATGCCGAAGCGGGCGATATCGAATCGGCTGGCCGCGGTCGCCATGTACTCGATGGCGCAACAGGCGGTCCCGAACGGCATGGGCCATAGGGAGTTCTTTCGCGCCCAGTTCACCAGAAAATCCAGCCTAGTCGTCACCCAGTTGGGCGAGACCGACGAGACCGTCGAAAGCTGATTCTCCTCGGCCCGGGCTTCCTTCTCACTCAATCCCACTGCAACGCTCCTCGCTTCCATGCGTACACGTAGCCGACGGCCAGTATCAGCATGAACACGACCATGTCAAGGATCACCAGACCCGGGCTCAACGGCAGCACGTTCTCCCGGGCCTGGAAGAAGGCCACGGCCCAGGGGACCATGAAGACCACCTCGATGTCGAAGACGATGAACAGCATGGCCACGAGGTAGAACTTGACCGAGAACCGCTCCCGGGCATCGCCCAGGATGGGCATGCCGGATTCGTACGGGGCAATCTTCGTGGGGGTCCGGCGATAGGTGGAGAGAACGTGCGACAACCCGAGCATGAGGATGGCGTTCGCGATCACGAACGCGATCAGAATGACAATCGGGATGTAGGGCTGGAGCATGCCGCTCTCTCCCCTCGTGAAAAATTTCACGTTCTTCGAGAGAAAAGCTAACCGCGCCCCGGAGGCACTTCAACCCTGGTGCGCCCCCTTATATTCCCGCCCGTCCAAAGCCAGAGGAATCCTTGTCCATCAAGTCCGATCGCTGGATCCGGCGCATGGCGCGGGAGCAGCGCATGATCGATCCCTTCGTCGACTCCCAGATGGGCCGGGTCGACAAGGAGGGTCGGAAGTGCATCTCCTTCGGTGTGTCGTCCTACGGATACGACATGCGGGTGGCGCCGGAGTTTCGGATTTTCACCAACGTTCTGTCGGCAATCGTGGACCCCAAGAACTTCGATTCGAAGAGCTTCGTTGAATTCCAGGGCGACGTGTGCATCGTGCCGCCCAACAGCTTCGCACTGGCGCGATCGGTAGAGTATTTCCGGATTCCGCGCAACGTGCTCACGATCTGCGTAGGCAAGTCCACCTACGCCCGGTGTGGCATCATTACCAACGTGACGCCGTTCGAGCCGGAGTGGGAAGGCTACGTCACCCTGGAGATCAGCAACACGACCCCGCTGCCGGCGAAAATCTACGCCAATGAAGGCATCTGTCAGGTCCTCTTCTTCGAAGCGGACGATGACGACATCTGCGAGGTCAGCTACAAGGACAAGGCCGGCAAGTATCAGGGCCAGCAAGGCGTGACCCTGCCCCGCCTCTAACGCTTCCGCCGTTCACCGCCCGACACTTTTCCCAGGGGTCGCTTCGTGCGTGCACTTTCCTGCCTGATCGTTGCGCTGCTCACCATCGGTCGCGCGGTAGCGGCCCAGGATGCCACCGGCCGCCCTGCCGGCGACCAATCGATGTTCCGCAGGCTCGACTGGCCCACGCCAAACGCGATTCGGACTGGAAGCGGGGCCCCCGGGCGAGGGTACTGGCAGCAGCGAGCGGACTACGTGATCAAGGCAACGCTGGATACGGCCGCAAATGCGATCCTCGGAGACGAGGAGATCACCTACCTCAACAACTCGCCCGACACGCTGCGCTATCTCTGGCTCCAGGTAGACCAGAATGTGTTCACTGACAGCAGTCGAGGCCGGGCGTTGTTCCCGGAATTCAATGGCACCGACGGAGGCGACCACCTGGTATGGGTCGGTGTACCTGCGGCCACCCCGGCAAAGGGACGCAAGGCCCAGTCGGCCTCGCCACTCAGTTACGTCGTGAACGGCACCATGATGCGGGTGGATCTCGAGCAGCCGCTACCGCCGGGGGGACGCCTGCGGCTCGGTCTCTCGTGGACCTTCCGGTTCGGGCCGCTGCGGAACCGCATGGGCGTAGAGACCGTGGACAAGGCGACCATCTATGAGGTCGCGCAATGGTACCCACGACTCGCCGTATATGACGATGTGCGCGGCTGGAATACCGAGCAGTACCTGGGAGAGGGCGAGTTCTACCTCGAATACGGCAGCTTCGACGTAAGCCTGACCGTCCCTGCCAACATGCTGGTTGCGGCGACGGGGACCCTGCGCAACCCCGAGCAGGTTCTGACCGCCACGCAGCGCCAACGCCTGGCGGAAGCGCGGCGCAGCGACCGAACTGTGGTCATTCGGGGCAAGGATGAGATCGGCACGGGGGGGTCCGCGGCGCCGTCCGGCACCCGGATCTGGCGATTCACCGCGGACAGCGTTCGCGACTTTGCCTGGGCCGCGGCCCCCAACTTCATCTGGGACGCCGTGTCGGCCAACCAGGGCAAGGTCCTGGTGCAGAGCTTCTATCCTCCCGCGGCCGATTCGGTCTGGAATCGGGCGTCGGAGTACGGGAAGCTCGCCATCGAACGATACTCGAAGCAGTGGTGGCCCTACCCGTATCCCTCTGCCGTGAATGTGAACGGCGTCGAGGGCGGGATGGAGTACCCCATGATCGTTTTCTGCCACAACCGGGAGAGTGCGCAGGGTCTATATGGAGTGACCGATCACGAGTTCGGCCACACCTGGTTTCCCATGCTGGTGGGCAGCAACGAGCGGCTGTACGCCTGGATGGATGAAGGCTTCAACACCTTCATGAACTACTACAACTGGAAGCAACAGTACCCGGATGTCCCTACCCATCGGGGCACAGCCGACGGATATCTCGAGTATGCCCGCTCCGGTCACGAGCTGCCGCTCATGACGCGGCCGGACCAGGTGCCGTATGCGGATCTGCATCAAGTCGGCTACAACAAGCCCGGGCTCGGCCTTCGCCTCCTCAGGGATTACATCCTCGGGGCGAGTCGCTTCGATCCCGCGTTTCGGGAGTACATTCGGAGGTGGGCGTACAAGCATCCCACCCCGGCCGACTTCTTCCGCACCATCGAGGACGTCTCCGGGGAGGACTTGAGTTGGTTCTGGCGTGGCTGGTTCTATACCACCGCCACGATCGACCAGGCGGTGGATTCTGTGGTGCTGTCCGACACGGCGGGGGTCGTCTCGCGAATCCACCTTCGGAGTGCAGGCGCCATGCCGATGCCGGTCGAGCTGGCCGTCACCCTGGCCGGTGGGAAGACCTCGCGCATCCGACTGCCGGTGGAGGTATGGTACTTGGGGAACACATACGTAGCGGCTGTCCCCGGCGACGTCACTGCGGTACGGATCGACCCGGACGACGTATTGCCCGACATCGATCGCAGCAACAACAGCTGGTCAGGGGCGCCGCCGCGATCACCATAGGAGGTCCCGATGTTCGTGGAACGGAAGACGCAGCGTTTTCTGGATGCGCTCCGTGGCGCGACTGGGCCGAAGATCCACGAATTGACGCCGGGAGAAGCACGGCGGTTCTGGGCTCTGACGCAGGCGGTGGACGTCGTAACGCTTCCTGCAGATGTCGAAGACTTGACGGTCCCGGGCGGCCCGACCGGCAGCGTATCGATCCGGATCGTCCGTCCCCCTCATCACCCCGATCCCCTCCCGGCCCTGCTCTACTTTCACGGCGGCGGGTGGATGCTCGGCGACCGCGACACCCACAATCGGCTGGTGCGAGATCTCGCGAACGGCGCCGGCGTGGCGGTCCTATTCGTGGATTTCACCAGGGCTCCCGAGGCACAGTATCCGGTTGCCCTGGAACAGGCGTATGCCGCTACTCGGTGGGCCGCGGAACACGGGCACGAACACAGTCTCGACCCAACCCGCATCGGAGTAGGGGGCGATGATACCGGTGGAAATCTCGCGGCCGGCGTAACGCTGCTGGCCAAGGAGAGGCGCGGCCCCCCCATCTCCGTTCAATTGCTCCTGTATCCGGTGACCGACGCAGACTTCGAGACCCAGACCTATCACCAGTTCGGTCTGAGCGGTTGGTTGACACGCGACACGATGAAGTGGTTCTGGGCCCGCTATCTGCCGGACGAGGCGGCGCGGGTGCGTCCGCCAGCCTCGCCGCTTCGGGCGTCGCTGGACCAGCTCGACGGCTTGCCGCCGGCGCTAGTAATCACCGCGGAAAACGATGTGCTGCGCGACGAGGGGGAAGCGTACGCTCAAAAGCTCTCTATGGCGGGTGTCGAGGTGACCGCAGTCAGTTACCTGGGGACCATCCACGATTTCATGGTGTTGAACCCGCTCGCCAACACGCCGGCTCCCCGGGCCGCCATTGCTCAGACGTGCGAGCTGCTGCGCCGCATGCTCGGCACCGGAGTCGCCGC
The DNA here is from genome assembly GCA_035495075.1 of Gemmatimonadales bacterium. Lineage (GTDB taxonomy): Bacteria > Gemmatimonadota > Gemmatimonadetes > Gemmatimonadales > GWC2-71-9 > DASQPE01. Next base: position 18,456 of record DATJGL010000050.1, on the reverse strand, counting down.
GCCGAGCCCCGGGCCTACGTTTGCGGGCTTCCGGGGATAGCGGGTCGAATTCGGATCGTACAGACGCGCCTCACGGGGTAACGTCGGTAACGTCGAAAATCACCAACGCTGGCGGTGACGCGCCTGACGGTCCCGGATTCCTGGCCGCAAAGACGTAGCGCCGTCCACCGATGACGGCGAAAGTCCCGGTGTGAAGCCCGCCGCCCTGGTTGCTCACCCCCGGCACATTCGCAAATGCCGCCAGCGTAGGGTTGGCTCGGTCGGTCAACCGGTACAGATAGAGACCCTTCGCCTCGTCCCTGCCTCGCTCGGTCACGGCCAGCAGGTACTTGCCGTCAGCCGACACTTCATTGTCGCCCACGTTGCCGGCCCCTGCGATGCTCACGACATTCGCCGCCTGCGGGGCGCCGGACGCAGAGAGTTGCCACACTTTGATCTGGTTCCCGGCGTTCGGCCCGCGCGGTATGCTGCCCCAGGTCCCGGTATAGCCGTACCCGTTGGCCAGCCACAGATCGGAGCCGAATCGATCGGGGACGTTGTTGCCACCGCTGACGATCGTGAACCTCCCCGCAGCTCGATCGAGCCGCAGCTGCCACAGTCCGCTCAGCATGTCCGATGCGTACAAGTCTCCGTTATAGAGCTGCACGCCCCACACAAAGGTGTTCCCGGGGCCTCCGGGCTGCAGATTGGCAATGAGGCGCGAGCTGAGATCACCCGAGAGTGTTCCAGACACGTCGAGCGCGATGACCCCTCCGTTGTAGTAGGCGGCGTAGAGGGTCTGGGCCGCCTCGTCCATCCAGAAATTGTGGGTCCCGGTCGAGGAACCGCCTATCAGGCCAAGATGGAAGAAGGCGACCTCGTGCGGCGCGGTCAGATCGCTCACATCCACCACATGGATGTCACCCTGCGCGCTGACCCCTACTGATCCGGGACCTTCCTGGCCCACGAAGACGTAGCGATTCTCGGCCGTCACGGGGTTGTGAAACCACCACGCGTTGTGCACCTGGGCCCCGCCCGCGACACCGTCGTCATTGGTGATGACCCGACCGAGCTCGACCGGACTACTGGGGCTGCCGCCATGGCCGCCCCCGCCCACGTCCAGGATGATGAGGCCGGTGTTCCAGGCGCACAGGAACGCGATCCCGTCACGTACATAGGTGTCGTGCGCGCCGTAGTTCGGTGGCACCACGACCGTGCCGACGAGCTGCGGAGTCGGCGGCGCAGCGCCAGCGGTGGCAGAGAACGTCGCCGAGACCGACGCACCGGTTCCGAGGGTGGCCTTGGATTCCTGGGCTCCAGTCGCCGAGCCGAGCCGCCAGGCGGTTGTGGCCACGCCGCTCGCGTCGGTGGGTCCGCTGGCCGGGTCGAGCGAGCCGGTCGAGGTGCTCCAATTGACGACCTGGTTCGCTAGCGGGTTGCCGCCGGCGTCCGTGACGAGCACCGACAGGGGCGTGGGCAACGGGGCGCTCGCGGGTCCGTTCTGATTCTGGCCGCTATGTGCGGTGATCTTCGCGCTGGCTGGGCCGGTGCCGCCGTCACCTCCGCAGGCACCCATGGCGATCATCACTCCGACTGCAACGCAGACGACTCGCAACGGCGCAGGCATTCGGGTCGCGATGCGCACGATCATCACATGACCTCCCCGTGAGTGTGCGGCATGGGCTCGGGAAGTGCCGCCCCATAGCGGCCCATGCGATGCATTGGCGTACCCCAAGTGAAGCGCGCTCCAACCGTGAATGACCAGAAGCTCGTCTTCCCGTAAAAAGCTTGTGGATCGAACAGCCCTTCGAGCTTGTCCACCCGTCCCGCCGACAGCTCTGCCAGCGGCGAGAGGTCGAGCGAGAGCCGGTAGATTGGCAGAGAGAAGGCGTACCCGATCGTGTGCACGGTCCAGCGCGTCGTACCGAAGATCTGGTTGTCGAGGTGCGGCCGCTCCGAGCGGAATGGATCCACCAGCCGCTCTTCCTCTTGGCGGCTGGTCCGCTCGAATCGGTACGCGAGCTGGTGGCGTCCCGCGCTCCAGGACGCCTCGCCAAGAATGCTGGAGAACTTGAAGAACCCGTCGGCCTCGGCGGAATGGGCCCACTCGACGAGGGCGTACGTCGGGTGCCCACCGACCACGCGGGAGAATCGACCCGACACGTCCCACTTCTCCTGCGTGAGGCCGGCGCCCGGCCTATGCTCGGGGCTCGCCACGGAAGCATGGGATCCCTGCAGCTCTAGGCCGTTGACCGGCCGAACCGTGAGCCGGGCCGACCAGGAATCGCCGAACCGTCCCTCGAAGAGAGGCCACTGCCCCGGATACTCGGGCTCGTCCCCGTCGAAGAGGCCCCCTTCGACCGTCACCGGCCCGAAGCGCACGGCTGCAATGCCGACCCAACGCTCGAGTATCTGGGCCAGGTGATGATTCACCGGGTAGCGAACGAATGGGCGGCTCATCGGGTCGTCGGTCCCGAAGGGAGCAAAGCCCTTTCCAGCAGTTACCGACACCTGGCTCTCGCTCGCGCGAACGACATCGCCGACCAGCAACAACTCGTGGACGTAGGTGTGCGGGTGCCGTCGGTCCACGAACCCTTCGCCCCAGTCACCCGGCGCCAGCTCGCCGTTGGGCATCGTCCAACCTTCCAGATCGAGTGTTCCGATGAAGCTGAGCCGCCAGGCCGGCAAGCCCGCACGAAGCATGACGAGGGGCTGCACCAGCTTGAACTCGGTCAACGGGTCACCCCCGGGGACCGGGTTCGCATAAAACCGGGCGAGGATGGCTTGTGCGCCCACGTCGCCGGTAACTGCCTGCGCGCGTGCAATGCCCCGCGCGAGCAGCAGTCCAACGAGAATCAGGAGAAGCAGGCGGTCCGACCGGCCGGCGGGCACGTTCAGGAGACGAACGAGGCCGGAGCGCTGTGACGCCTCCGGCCTCGGGACACGCAGGTCGGAACCGGAACTCAGCCGGCCCCGGCTGCGCCGCTCGAGGCAGGTCGGAGGGTCAACATTGCGCGCAGGAAGTCCCGGTTCATCCGGGAGATGGTCTCGATGCTGATCTGCTTGGGGCAGGCATCCTGGCACTCACCGAACAGGGTGCATCCCCCGAATCCCTCGGCATCCATCTGAAGCACCATGCCGAGCGCCCGGCGCTCACGCTCCGGCTGACCCTGCGGGAGGAGGCCCAGGTGGGTAATCTTGGCAGCGGTAAAGAGCGAGGCGGAGCCGTTGGGACATGCGGCGACGCAGGCCCCGCAGCCGATGCACTGAGCTGCGTCCATCGCCTGTTCTACGGCGTCTTTCGGAATGGGAATCGCGTTTCCGTCGGGCGCGCTTCCCGTGTTGGCAGACACAAAGCCGCCCGCCTGTATGATCCGATCGAACGCGCTCCGGTCCACCACCAAATCGCGAATCACCGGGAAGGCGCGTGCGCGCCAGGGCTCGATGGTGATGATGTCGCCGTCGTGGAAGTGCCGCATGTGCAGCTGGCAGACGGCGGTGCCGGGATCGGGACCATGCGCCACGCCGTTGATCATCAGCCCGCAGGAGCCGCAGATGCCCTCACGGCAGTCGTGATCGAACGCAACGGGCACCTCGCCTTTCTCGGTGAGACGCTCGTTGACCACGTCGAGCATCTCGAGAAACGAGGCGTCGGGACTGATGCTGGGCGCCTGGTATTCGACGAAGCGGCCCGCGGCGTGGGGACCGGATTGACGCCAGATGCGGAGTTTCAGATTCATGGTTTTAGGCATGCGCGGTTAGCTATCAGCCATCAGCTGATAGCCTCCCTCACTTATAACTCCTCGTCGCCAGCTGCACATTTTCGAACGTGAGCGGTTCCCGGTTGAGGCACGGCTCTGCGCCGTCGCCGCGCCATTCCCACGCGGCCACATAGGCAAAGCGCTCGTCGTCCCGCTTGGCCTCGCCCTCGTTCGTCTGATACTCGACGCGGAAATGGCCGCCACACGACTCTTCCCGATGGAGTGCATCCCGGCACATCAGCTCGCCCAGCTCCAGGAAATCGGCCACGCGCCCGGCCTTCTCCAGCGCCTGATTGAGCTCCGCATCACTCCCCGGAACATTCACATTCTGCCAGAACTCGTCCCGTAACGCCGGGATCAGCTGGATCGCCTCTCGCAGACCCTCCGCGCTGCGTGCCATGCCGCACTTGTCCCACATGAGCTTGCCCAGCTCGCGATGAAACGAGTCCACGGTTCGCCGGCCGTGGACCGCCAACAGGCGGAGGACTCGCTCGTTGACGATGCCTTCGGTCCCGATGACCTCCGCGTGATCGACGCCGACCTTCTCCAGCTTGGCGCCGGCCAGATAGTCGCCGATGGTGTAGGGCACGATGAAGTAACCGTCGGCCAGCCCCTGCATGAGTGCGCTGGCGCCCAGCCGGTTGGCACCGTGATCAGAGAAGTTGGCTTCGCCGATGACGAACAATCCGGGGATCGTGCTCATCAGGTCGTAATCCACCCAGAGCCCGCCCATCGTGTAGTGCACTGCCGGGAAAATCCGCATCGGCACGCGATACGGATTCTCGTCGGTGATCCGCTGGTACATCTCGAAGAGATTGCCGTAGCGTTCCCGGATTCGGTCTTCGCCCAGCCGCTTGATCGCGTCGGCGAAGTCGAGAAAGACGCCGAGGCCGTTAGGGCCCACGCCGCGTCCGTCGTCGCAGACTTCCTGCGCCGCTCGGGAAGCGATATCTCTCGGCGCCAGGTTCCCGAAGCTGGGGTACTTGCGCTCGAGGTAGTAGTCGCGGTCCGCGTCCGGGATCTGGTCTGGTGGCCGCTGGTCCCCCCGTTGCTTGGGAACCCAGACGCGCCCGTCGTTCCGGAGCGATTCGCTCATTAGCGTGAGTTTCGACTGATACTCCCCGCTCACTGGAATGCAGGTGGGATGGATCTGGGTATAGCACGGATTGCCGAAGAGCGCGCCTCGCTTGTGCGCGCGCCAGATTGCCGTCGCGTTCGAGCCCTTCGCGTTGGTGGAAAGGTAGAAGACATTGCCGTACCCACCGGTCGCGAGAACCACGGCGTCGGCCACGTACGACTGGACCTTCCCGGTAACCATGTCCCGCGCCACGATCCCCCGGGCCCGGCCGTTGATCACGATCAGGTCCAGCATTTCGGTGCGAGGAAACATCACCACGCCACCCCGGGCGATTTCTTTCTCCAGAGCCTGGTAGGCGCCCAGCAGGAGTTGTTGACCAGTCTGGCCGCGAGCATAGAACGTCCGCGACACCTGCGCGCCCCCGAACGACCGATTGGCCAGAAGCCCGCCGTACTCCCGCGCGAACGGCACGCCCTGGGCAACGCACTGATCGATGATGTTCACGCTGATCTGCGCGAGCCGATAAACGTTCGCCTCGCGCGCGCGGAAGTCCCCGCCCTTTACGGTGTCGTAGAACAGGCGCCAGATGCTGTCGCCGTCGTTCTGGTAGTTCTTGGCCGCATTGATCCCGCCCTGGGCCGCGATGCTATGCGCCCGCCGGGGCGAGTCCTGGAAGCAGAAGCATTTCACCTGGTAGCCCAGCTCGCTCAATGTCGCCGCGGCGCTGCCGCCGGCGAGCCCGCTGCCGACCACGATGACGGAATACTTCCGCTTGTTGGCCGGGTTCACGAGCTTGAGCTCGAAGCGGTGCCGATCCCACTTCTGTTGGATCGGACCGGAGGGAGTGCGGGGGTTCAGGTCCATTTAATACGCGCTTCCTTCACTTTATCAACCCGAAGTAGACGGCCAACGGAACCAAACAAAACCCGCCGGCGACCACCACAGCGACCAGGATTGCGACCGGCCGACGCCGCAAGTTACGCTCGGGCACAGCAGCTCCCAGCGTGCGCACGGAGCTCCAGCCACCGTGGTAGAGGTGGAGGCCCAGCGCAACCATCGCGACTACGTAGAAGAGAGTTACCCACCAGATATGAAAGCTGCCGACTACGTTGCGATAGACATCGCCGTGAACGAACTCCCCCGTAGGCCGTACCGTGCCGGTGGTGAAGTGGAGTATGTGAACGATGATGAAGACGAGCAGGAGGACGCCGCCCCAGCGCATGGTGCGGGAGGCGAGCGTGGAAACCTGAGGCTCGCGCGCCCGGTAGGCGACCGGGCGGGCCGCGCGGTCCCGCTGAGTGAGCTGCCAGGCGGCAATCACGTGGAGCACGACGGCGACGATCAGAACGACCCGCGCCAGCCAGAGCAGCTCGTTCAGTGGTCCGTGCAGCAGCGCAGCATACGCGTTTAGTCGCTCGGCGCCCTGGAAGGTCTGGAGGTTGCCGATCATGTGCAGGATCACGTAACCGACCCCGATCAGACCGGTCACCGCCATGACCGCCTTCTTGCCGACGGAGCTGTCCCAGAACGCCCGGACGGCCCGGCGGCGCGAGCCGACGATCTCCTGCACCGTCGAGATCATACCGTCGCCTGGATCGCCCGGACTGCTTCCGCCGAAGCCTCGAGCTGGCGCCGTTCGTCGTCGGTGAGACTGACTTCGATGATCTGCTGCAGGCCCTGACGACCGAGCTTGCAGGGAACCCCGCAGTACACGTCGCGCAGACCGTACTCGCCCTGGAGCCAGGCGGCGCAGGGCAGGACCCGCTTCTTGTCCAGCGCGATCGCCTCGGCCATCTGGACCGCGGCCGCGCTGGGCGCGTAGTACGCCGAGCCGGTCTTGAGATGCGCGACGATCTCGGCTCCCCCGTTCCGGGTGCGCTCGACGATCGCATCGAGCTTGTCGCGGGCGAGGAGCTGCGACACGGGGATTCCGGACACGGTGGTGTACGAGACGAGAGGCACCATGGTATCGCCGTGCCCGCCGAGCACCATCGCCTGGATGTCCTCGACCGACACGTCGAGCGCCTCCGACAGAAACATCCGGTAGCGAGCGGTATCCAGCACACCAGCCATGCCCAGTACCCGCTCACGGGGGAAGCCGGTCGCCTTCTTGGCGACGTAGCACATGACGTCGAGCGGATTGGACACCACGACCACAATGGCGTTGGGCGCGACCCGTTTGATCTGCTCTCCCACCGATTGGACGATCCCGGCGTTGGTCTTCACCAGATCGTCACGGCTCATCCCGGGCTTTCGCGCGATGCCCGCGGTAACCACGAAGACCTCGGCGCCGGCCGCTGCGTCGTAGTTCTGTCCGCCGAGCACTCGGCTGTCGAAGCCCTCGATCGGCCCGGACTGCCATTGGTCGAGCGCTTTCCCCTGGGGGACGCCCTCGATCACATCGATCATCACCACCGTGCGGGCCAGCGACTTCTCGGCCAGCCGCTGCGCCGCCGTCGCCCCGACGTTCCCTGCCCCGACCACGGCAATCTTGCTGAGCATGGTTCGGCCTCGATTACGAGCTTCGTGGGATCAAGCGGAGAAAGTATAGCGCGGGTCGGCCCCGGACGACACCGGCGGAATGCGGTCGGTTCAGCCTTCGGTTGTGGGTTCGGGGGTCGGAATGCCGAGTTGACGCAAGCCCTCGTACAGCACGACGCTGACCGCGTTGGCCAGGTTGAGGCTCCTCACGTCGCCGGGCATCGGTATGCGAAAACAGCGCCGGGGGTACTTCTCGAGAATGCGGACCGGCATGCCGTCCGTTTCGTTGCCGAACACGAGACAACTGTTCCAGCGAAATGGCGCGCGCCGATAATCGCGCGACGCGTTGGCGGAAAAGTACAGGCACCGATCGCGAGTGATGGCGTCCCGGAAGTCACCCCAGCCAGGGTGGACCCAGAGGTCAACCTTGTCCCAGTAGTCCAATCCTGCCCGCTTCACGTCGCGTTCACTCAGGGAAAAGCCGAGCGGCTCGATGAGGTGGAGCGGTGTGTCGGTTGCGGCGCAGAGCCGGGCGATGCTGCCCGTGTTGGGAGGAATGCGGGGTTCGATCAGAACGACGTGCATGCCCTACGCGGCGGCTGACCGGGGGCGCGGAGCGGGCCAGGCGCTGCATACGGAGCGCGTCGGCGAGGCGGGCGACCCTCGGAGGCTGGTGCGCCAGTTCCGCCTGGTCGGCGCCCCGCCCGGCTCAGCCGCCACGCGTGTGCATCTCGCGGTGCGGATCGGCCCGGAGGCCTCCTAACTGGTAGAGCGCCTCTCTGTGAGGAGCCAGCATTCGTTCTTCAGCGCCCCGGTCAGTTCGGGCCGCCCAGTGCTTCCTGATGATGGCAGCCAACTCCTCGTCCGACGCGCCGCTCCTGAGCGGCTCCCTGAGGTCGATGCCCTGCGAAGCGTAGAGACACAGAAACCAGGTGCCGTCTGCGGTGAGCCGGCTCCGATCGCAGCTGCGACAGAACGGCGCCGTCGTGGAAGCGATGATGCCGAACGTGCTGCCGTCTTGGAGTGCGAAGCGCTCGGCCGGCGCCGAGGGCGAGCCCGGCTCGCCCACCGGCGTGATGGCGCCGTATCGGGCATCAAGCCGGCTCAGTATTTCGCGCTGGGACACAACCTGGTCCATGCTCCACTGCGTCGCCCCGCCGACGTCCATGTACTCGATGAAGCGAACCTCGGCATCGTGGTCCCGCCCGAACTCGATCAAGTCCACCAGCTCGTCGTCGTTATAGCCGCGGATCACCACGCAGTTGAGCTTGAGCCCCCTGAACCCGGCAGCGCTGACGGCTGCCAAGCCTTCGAGCACGTCCGCGTGGCGCGCGCTCCCGGCGAATTCGAGCATGCGGTCCGCAAGGAGCGTGTCGAGGCTCACCGTGATTCGATCGAGCCCGGCGTTGCGCAGCGCCTCGGCGTGCCGCGCAAGCAACAAGCCGTTGGTGGTCAGGGCGAGGTCCGCGATCGCGGGATTGGCCGCGAGGAGCTTCACCAGCTCGGGAAGGTCGTGCCGCAGGAGCGGCTCGCCCCCGGTGAGGCGGACCTTGGTCACGCCTAGGCTGGTAAATACTCGAACCAGTCGCTCCGCTTCCTCAAACGTGAGGATCGAGTCGCGTGGGAGCCACAAGTAGTCGGCTTCCGGCATGCAATACCGACAACGCAGGTTGCACCGGTCGGTCACCGAGAGTCGCAGACTCCCGAGCGGTCGGTGCATCGTGTCGACCAGGCTCGGAGCGGGTGATTGGCCAGGGAGCGACGCGGAGTAGATCATACGGCCCAATCGTCCTGGCTCGTGCTGTCCACGGGACCCAGCGATGCATCGCCTGCGGCCTGACCCACCGGCGGCCGACGAGCCTGGCTGGGCTCCACCCATCCGATCGTCCCATCCGCGTAGTGCTCCCGCTTCCAGATCGGCACGCGGCGCTTGACCTCCTCGATCACGTAGCGACAGGCGGCGAACGCTGCCCCCCGATGCGGCGCCGCGGCGGCAATGGCGACCGACGCCTCGCCGATTTCCAGTACTCCCGTTCGATGCTCGAGGGCGACGTCCGCATCCCAGCGGCTTCTGGCCTCCGCGACGATGCGGTCGCATTCGACCTCCGCCATCGGCCGGTAAGCGGAGTACTCAAGACGGATGACCGACTTCCCCTCGTGGTGATCGCGCACGGTCCCCACAAAACACGCGACGGCGCCGCGCTCCGGCGCCGACACACTGACGACGAGCCGGCTCAGGTCCAGGGGCTCATCGCGCAGAAAACTCACATCACCCTCCAGCCAGCGGTGGCAGCACGGCGATCTCGTCGCCGGCCTCAACCGGGGAATCTAGACGGGCCTGCACAAGATTGACGGCACAGAGGGGACGCTCGGGAAGGATCTCACCACCGGGCTGGCTCCGGAGCAGCTTGATCACGGACGCCAGTGTGGCGGGAGAGGAAACCGTCAGGGCCAGCGCATTATCGCCCAGTGCTTCGGCGTAACGGGCGAACAACAACACGCGAATGGTGACGGTCGATTGGGACGAGGTGGTCATGAGCTTCGAGGCCGCCCCTCAGGCGGCCGGGGGGCGGCTGAACCGGAGCTTCAGGCCCCCGGTACGGCCTCGCCGGTCTCGGGCGACCCGGTCTCCTCCGCCACCAACGCCCGCAACTCCTTGCTGGGCTTGAACACCGGTACTGGACGAGCAGCTACTTCAACCGGATCCCCCGTCCGCGGATTCCGCGCCATCCGGGTCTTCCGACGGCGGATCTTGAAGGTGCCGAATCCTCGTACCTCGATGTTCTGCTGTTGTTTCAGCGCGTCCTTCACCGCTTCGAGAAATGCGTCTACCACGCGCGCACAGTCCTTTTTCGAAATCATCGGACCAGCGGTGCGGGCGATTGAAGCGGTCACCTGCTCGACGAGATCGGCCTTGGTCATGCATCCCCCAGGAGGGTCGCGAACGAGGGGCGCCCGGGAAGGCTCCCGAGGCCGATTGTACGGGCTTAAGTGTTGACTGTCAAGGGGTTGGGGATTTGGAGCCGGCTTGAGCCCGGACCAGCGAGAGGAATTCCGCGAAGTGGGGGTGCGCGTCGTGTGGCCCGGGCGAAGCTTCCGGGTGGTACTGCACGGCAAAGAGCGGAAGTTCGCGATGGCGAATGCCTTCGATGGTGCCGTCGTTGAGGTTGAGGTGGGTGACCTCCAGTGCCGGCGCACCGGGGACGCCGCCGTCCTTGCCCACGACCGCAAATCCATGGTTTTGGGTCGTGATGAGCACCCGCCCGGTTTTGACATCACGCACCGGATGGTTGCCACCGCGATGACCATACGGCAGCTTCGCGGTCTCACCGCCGAATGCGATGCCGATCAGCTGATGTCCCAGGCAGATACCGAAGGTCGGCAGCCCTCTACCACTCAGCTCGCGGATCGTATCGAAGCTGTAGCTGACCGCGGCCGGATCGCCCGGTCCGTTGCTGAGGAACAGACCATCGGGATCGAGCTCGCGCACTTCGGCCGCTGATGTGGTGGCCGGAACGACCGTCACGCGACAGCCGGTCGCGACCAGCATCCGGATTATGTTCCGCTTCATGCCGTAGTCGTACGCCACGATGTGCGGGCCTTCACCATAGGTGGTGCGGTCGCGCACCGTGGCCTTCGATGCGAGGTCGAGCCCTTCCATCCGGCGCGACGCCATCAGCAACGCAGCCAGCTCGCGACCGGGCTCCTGTCCCTCCGCCAGTACGCCGCGCATCGCGCCGCGCTCGCGGATGTGGCGCGTGAGACGCCGCGTGTCCACACCTTCGATGAGTGGCACGCCTGCCTGCTCCAGCCAACGATCCAGGGCGAGATCCGCACGCCAGTTCGAGTGCTGGCGAGCCAGTTCCCTCACCACGACACCGCTCACTTGAGGTCGTTCCGATTCCATGTCCTCGGTGTTCACGCCGTAGTTGCCGATCATCGGCGCGGTCATCACGACGATCTGGCCGAGGTAGCTCGGATCGGTGAACGTCTCCTGATAGCCGGTGATGTTGGTGGTGAACACCACTTCGCCGAAGGAAGGCTCGATACGACGGGGGACGGCACCGGGGAACCAGGTACCGTCTTCCAGCAACACGAACGCGGGGCGGCCGGTCATCGGCTCACCCCGCGCTGGCGCCTCCGGATCACTGCTTGGGCTGAGGCGAGGGTGGTGGCGTGGCCGGCTTCTTGGCCGGAGCCTGCGGCGCAGTACTCGGCTGTGGCAGCGTGGCCGGCTTCGGTGCGGCCTGCTGAGCTCCGGTAGGGGCCCCGGAATCGCCGCCGGTCAATGGCGCAGCGGGCGCCGTGCCGGGAAGCTCGACCGGCGCGGACGGGGTCGCCGCGCGCAGCTTCTGCTGCAGAGCGCTTCCGAAGCCGGCCGGGCGCGCGAACTGCAACAGAAGCGAGAGCCCGAGAAAGATGCCGCCGCACCACCAGGTCGCTTTGGTCAGGATGGTCACCGCCTGGCGGCCGCCAAGCACGGTGTCGGTGTTCCCACCGCCAAGCGAGGCGAGTCCCCCGCCTTGGCCGGCCTGGAGCAGCACGACCACGGAGAGCAGGAGCGCGTCGAGAATGAGCAGAACAAGCAGTAGGTAAAACATGGCGGGCTATAGGCTAGCGGCCTGGCGAGGGAAAATCAACCGCCGCCCATGCCGACGATCTCGGCCCATCCTTCCGCCAAAAGACTCGCACCACCGACCAGCACGCCATCGAGGTCGGGCTCGGCCAGCAACGCAAGGGCATTGCCCGCATTGACACTTCCACCATAGAGCACCGCGACCCGCCCGGGCCACCCTTGCTGGCCGAGCCAGGTGCGGATGAAGCGGTGAACCTCCGCGGCGTCCCCAGGCGTGGCGGTTTTGCCGGTGCCAATGGCCCAGACCGGCTCATAGGCAATCGTCACCTTGCCGCGCTCCACTGGGGCGGTGACCGCGGCCACGACCGGCTCGAGTTGACGCCGGACCGCCTCTTCGGTGCGCCCCGCATCCCGCTCCGCCAACGTCTCGCCGACGCACAAGAGCGGCGCAACCCCGGCCGCAAGCGCCGCTTTCACCTTGCGCGCGCTCTCCTCGTCGGTCTCACCAAAGATGTGCCTGCGCTCAGAGTGACCCATCAGCGCCAGCGTGGCACCCACCTCGGTCACGAGAGGGAGGGACACCTCACCGGTGAACGCGCCTTTGGGCTCCCAGTAAATGTTTTGCGCTCCCACGCGAATGTCGGAACGGCGGCGGCAGGCTTCGACCAGCGTAGAGATGGAGACCGCGGGTGGGAAAAACCAGAGCGATCGTCCTTCGGCCGGTTGGGTAAGCTCGAGAAACCGGGTGGCAAATTCCCGGGCCGCGGCGGGCCCGTGATTCATCTTCCAGTTGGCGGCGTAGGTGAGATGCCTGGGCATGGTCAGACAAGAAAGCGTGAACGCAACTCAAGCGTCATCAAGAGCTGCGACTCCGGGCAACGTTTTCCCTTCCAGGAATTCCAAGCTGGCTCCGCCGCCGGTCGAGACATGGGTCATCTTATCGGCGAGGCCGGCCTGTGCGACGGCCGCTGCGGAGTCACCGCCGCCGACTACGGTCACCGCGCCGTGCGCCGAAGCCCGGGCCAGAGCGTGCGCGACCGCCAGCGTGCCGTGGTCGAATGGCGGGGTCTCGAACACGCCCATCGGGCCGTTCCACAGCACCGTTCCGGCCGGATCGATAACCGCTGCGAAGTCCTGCTCCGTCAGAGGATCGATGTCGTACATCGCCCAGCCGGCCGCGATCTGATCGCGCTTCACGGTTCGGATGGTGACGCCCGGCTCGAGCTTCTGGGCGACCACGGCCCCGCTTGGCAGCACCAGCTTTCGCCCGGCCTTATCGATCAAGGTCCTGGCCATGTCCACCCGGTCGGCCTCGACCAGCGAGTTGCCCGTCTCGAGTCCCATGGCGCGAAAGAAGGTGCAGGCCATCGCTCCGCCGATCACGATCTCGTCCACCTTGGGCAGCAAAGCATCGATCAGGTCGATCTTCCCGCTGATCTTTGCCCCGCCCAGAACAGCCACGAACGGACGAGCGGGGTGCTCGAGCGCCTCACCGAGATACTTGAGCTCGCGCTCCATGAGAAAGCCGGACACAGCCGGCTTGAGCAATCGGGCAACCGCCTCGGTGCTCGCGTGAGCTCGATGAGCCGACCCGAATGCATCATTCACATAGAGGTCACCCAGCGCGGCGAATCCCTTGGCCAGCTCCGGATCGTTCTTCTCTTCCCCCCCATAGAATCGCGTGTTCTCGGCGACGGCTACGCCGCCGCGCGGCAGCCGCTTGGTGGCCGTCACTGCATCTGCGGACAGTGGATCAGGTAGAAAGGTGACCGGCGCACCCAGCAGCTTTTCGAGTGCGCGCACACAGGGCTGAAGAGAGAAGGCGGGATCCGGCTTTCCCTTCGGCCGGCCGAGGTGTGACAGTAGCACCACGCGGGCTCCCTTGTCCCGCAAGTACTTGATGGTGGGGAGCGAAGCCCGAATACGGGTATCGTCGGTGACGACCCCGTCTTTGATGGGGCAGTTGAAGTCCACCCGCACCAGCGCCCGGCGACCCTCGAGCGCCGAGGGATCGAGCGACTCGAGGGTGCGCTTCACAACTTGGCTCCGATGATCCGGAGAAGGTCCGCGCAACGCGCGGAGTAGCCCATTTCGTTGTCGTACCAGCTGGTCACGTTCACCAGCGTGCCGTTCACCACGTTGGTAGAAAGCGTGTCGACGGTGCTGGAGAAGAGATTTCCGATGTAATCGACCGACACCAGGGGCTCATCGCTAACGGCGATAATCCCCTTGAGGGGCCCCGAGGCCGCTGCCTGCCGGAACGCGTCATTCACGGCGTCGGCTGTCGTCGCCTTTTCCACCACACAAGTCAGCGCAACCACCGATACATCGGGCGTCGGCACCCGAAGCGACACCCCGTCGATCTTGCCCTTGATCTCGGGGATCACCAGAGACGTCGCCTTCGCCGCTCCGGTAGTGGTAGGGATGATGGAGAGTGCGGCAGCCCGCGCCCGGCGCAGATCCTTGTGCGGCAGATCGAGAATCTGCTGGTCGTTGGTGTACGAGTGGACGGTGGTCATGAAGCCGCTTACGAACCCGAACCGGTCCAGGATGACCCTCACCACCGGCACGAGGCAGTTGGTGGTGCAGCTCGCATTGGAGATCACGTGGTGCTTGGCAGGATCGTACTTGGCATCGTTGACGCCCACGACGATTGTGATGTCTTCGTTCTTGGCCGGCGCCGAGATGATCACTTTCTTGGCGCCGCCGGCGAGATGCGCAGCCGCTCGCTCCCGATCGGTGAAGATGCCGGTGGACTCGAGCACGAGGTCTACACCCAGGTCCTTCCACGGCAGCTTGGCGGGATCCCGCTCGGCGAGCACCTTAACCGTCTTGCCGTCGATTTGGATGCCGTCTGCGGCCGCCTCGACTTTGCCGGGATACCGGCCGTGCACCGAGTCGTATTTGAAGAGATGGGCAAGCGTCTTCGTGTCGGTGATGTCATTCACCGCCACGAAGTCGAGGTCCTTCACGCCCATCTTCACTGTTGCTCGAACGACGTTCCGCCCGATGCGACCGAAGCCATTGATACCTACGCGTGTTGCCATCGTCTCTCCTTGGGAGCCGTAGCCGACATTGGTAGTGGCTAATGGCTAACGGCTAATGGCTGCGAGCTAAAGGCTACAGTCTGCTGCTCTCCCGAACGTCACAGCTTCGACCTGCTCTGCCCCGCGCTCACACAACGCTTGGGCCGCCGACAACAGCGTTGCGCCGGTGGTGAACACGTCGTCCACCAGCACAGCTCGGACGCCCAGCGCATTGTCCGCGGCAAAGGCGCCGGAGACGTTCGCGCGCCGCTCGTCTGGGGTCAAGGCCGTCTGGGTCGCCGTTTCCCGAGTACGCCGCAGCAGGTCGGTCCGAACCGGAAGGCTCAGGAGCCTTCCCAACGCCGTGGCAAGTCGCTCGCTCTGATTGTATCCCCGAAGCCGCTCGCGTTTCCGCGCGAGCGGAATCGGTATCAACGATACTCCGCCGGTCAATGGCTCGAGGCTCTTCATTCTCAGGGCCATTGGCTCGACGACCCGCCACCAGCCTTCGTACTTGAGGCGGTGCACCACGTCGCGTGCCCCACCCTCGAGCTGCACGGCGCTTCGCACCCGTACCATTCCATGGGGCCAGCCCGGGCACAACCGGCACGGCTGTTCGAGGTCCAAAGGTTCGCCGCATCGAAGGCAGACCGGGTCCGGCACCGAGCGCCAACGGCTGCGACAGACGCCACAGACCAGCGCATCATCGTCTCCCAGCGGCACCGCCCCGCGGCAAAGCAGGCATTCACCCGGCAGCAGCCACCGCTCAACGCCGCGCGCGATTGCGCCGAGGCGTTGCCAACGCGTCGCCGGCGCAGACTCGGACTCGTCGAGGGCGACGCGACCGGTGATCCGACTGGAGTCAGCGGAGTGCCGCATCCACCGCGGCCCGCATGACCTCACGCGGCGCAGGTACGTCGGGGAACCACCGCTCGAACGCGGCTGCTCCCTGTGCCACCAGCATCGTCCGGCCGTCGGCCGCGCGAATGCCCCGGGTGCGAAGCGCCCGAACCCAGGCGGTCTCGCCCTTGGCGTACACCAGATCGAGACCGATCTCGGCCCTTGGGGCGAGATCCATCGGAATGGGCGCGAGATCGCGCGGCTGGAGGCCGAGCGGTGTTGCGTTGACGAGCACGCGACATGCCTCCGGCTGAGCCAGCCCGACCCCCACGGAGGCGACCCATTTCTCGAAGCCCTGGCGCCGGCCTGCGTCGCGCGACAACACGGCCACGTTCGCTCCGCGCTCCCGCGCGGCGCCGACCACCGCCCGGGCCGATCCGCCGGTGCCCGCGACCAGCCAATCGGAGTCGGGCGGGTCGAGATCATCCAGCGCAGCGAGAAACCCCTCGGTGTCGGTATTGTCGCCCGCGCATTCTCCGTCTTCCGCCCAGAACGCGTTGCAGGAGCCCACGGCGCGCGCCCGCTCTCCGAGACGATTCACTAGGTTGGCAGCCGTCTCCTTGTGGGGAACCGTGACGTTGCCACCGCCGCCTGCCGCCGTCAGAGCACGTATCAGCGGCCCGACTGCGTCCGCCGCGCAGCGCAGCGGGACGTAGACGGCCTCAAGGCCGAGGGCGTGGAAAGCCGCATTGTGCATCGCGGGAGAAAGAGAGTGGGAGACGGGATCGCCGAGGAGCGCGAAGACGCGCGTCCTACCGCTGATCACCGAGCGACTCCGCCGCCAGTCGGGTGACGACGGCATCCACCAGCTCGCGCAGCTCGGAAAAGGTCGTGCGGTAGTCCTCAAGCTCGCCGCCGAACGGGTCGGTCACCTCGCCGGCCTTGCCGGCATACTCGGGGAGCAGGTGCACCCGGTCGGCACCACCCAGCTCGGCAACACGGACGGCATGGTGGCGTGACATGACGAGGATGACATCGGCCGACGCAACGAGCTCGCGCGTCAGTAGCCGGGCCCGATGGGAGGAGAGATCCACGCCCTGCTCGATCCCGACCAGGTACGCCCCCTCCGAGGCCGGCGCGCCGTCCCAGGCACCGGTCCCGGCTGACGCGACGGTAACCTGGGCACCGACGCCTCGCGCCTCCAGCGCGTGCCGCAGCAACCCCTCCGCCGTGGGGCTGCGGCAGGTGTTGCCGGTACAGACGAAAAGGATATGCAAATCAACCCTCAGTAGCAGCGCGAAGAGTGAACACTAAACAGGTCGTTAGACACGCGCTGCATCGAGCGAAGCGGCCCGCCGCTCACCCCGTTGACTGTTCACTGTCTACCGTTCACGCTTTCTCTGTCACGGGGCCAAGCTCCCCACCGCTCCCCGCAGCTCGCCCACCGGAATTGCGCCGGCGCGAATCATTTTGGGAATCGGTCCGGTGCAATCCAGCACCGTGGATGGCGGCACGTTGCCCAGCACACCGCCATCCAGCACGAGTAACTGACCCGCATCGACCGCGGCTCGAAATGACTCTACCAGCCGGGTCACGCCTGGAGCCGCTGGCTGGCCCGGGCGATTCGCTGACGTCGAGGTCAGTGGTGTCCCGAGCTCGGCGACCAGCTGGGCAATGCCCGCGTGCGAGGTGTGGCGCACGGCGATTCCACCTTCCACACCTCGCAGCGCGTCGGGCAACTGTCCTTCGCCACCCGGAAGCACCAGCGTCAGAGGACCCGGCCAGAAAGCCGAGGCAAGCGCGGAAGCCGATGCGTTGAACGTGAGACCCGCCGACTGGGCCATCGCCCGACTCGAGATTAGGAGCAGAAACGGCTTGCCCGGCGCGCGGCCCTTGAGCTGAATAAGCGCGCTCAGCCCTTCGGGTGTTGGGAGTGAGCCCAGGCCGTAGACGGTCTCGGTGGGGTAGGCCAGCAGGCCACCCGCACGGAGATGGGCGACGACGTTCGGAATCGCGTCCCGCTGTTCGCGCTCTGTGACAAAGGGAAGCGTCATTGGCGCGCCGCCCAGGCGTCGGCCCACACCAGGTCTTCGAGCGTGGTGATTTTGATGTTGCGGGGAGAGTCCGGAACCACAACGACGGTCGCGCCCAACCGCTCGACCAGCGCCGCGTCATCGGTTGCCTTGAGGCCAGCCCGCCGAGCGCGGTCGTGAGCTTCGACCAGCAAGGCACGGGGAAAACCCTGCGGCGTCTGCGCCCGCCAGAGACGATCGCGAGGGACCGTACGCGTTACTCGACGGGGATCGTCCGCCGCGACTTCCTTGATCGTGTCCGTGACTGGGGTTGCCGCGATAGCCGCCACGCCACTCCGAACCACGGTCACCACCGCGTCAATGACGTCCTGTTGCACGAACGGGCGAGCGGCGTCATGCACCAGCACTACCGCGCAATCGGCATTCAGCGCAGCGAGCCCGGCGGCCACCGAGTCGCACCGCTGGGCTCCGCCCTCGACCAGCGTTAGCGAGCCGCCTGCGATCTTGGCCAGGAACTCAGGCGGCTGCTTGGCCTCGCCCGGGGGGAGAACGACGACCACATGGGCTACCTCGCGGTGCGCCGTGAACGGTCGGAGCGCGCGAAGCAGCATGGGGACCCCCGCAATCGGCCGGTATTGCTTGGGCACGCCGCCGATGCGGCTGCCGGAACCGGCCGCGACCA
>DATJGL010000049.1:0-30686 GCA_035495075.1 Gemmatimonadales bacterium | reverse complement strand
TCGCCCCGGCGTGCCTGCGCGTAAATCCCCTTGATGTCGCGCCGTTCGCACTCTTCCAGTGGCGTATCCACGAAGACCTCGACGAATCGGTCGGCGCCTGCCATGGCCCGGGCTTCGTCCCGCGTTGCCCGGTACGGACTCACTGCCGCGCAGATGACCAGCCCGCCGTGCCGCACGATCTCAGCCGCCACGTAGCCGATCCGCCGGATGTTCATGTCCCGGTCTTCCCGGCTGAAGCCGAGGCCCTTGGAGAGCATGGTCCGGACGACGTCGCCGTCGAGCACTGTGACCTGTCGGCCGCGCTCCAGCAAGAGTGCGGTCAGCACGTCGGCGGTAGTAGACTTGCCCGATCCGCTGAGACCGGTGAACCACACGCAGACCCCCTGGTGCAAGCGCGGCGGATACGCGTCGCCAAGGATCCGGGCTACCTCCGGGCGGGTGAACCATTCGGGGAGCGAGCGTCCGCGATTCAGATAGTCGTCGCGGACCTGGGTCCCCGAGATAGTCGCCGTGCGCACGCCCGACTTCACCTTCGAGAGCTCCTCGTAGCGGTCCTCATCCGGCAAGTACGTGAGCTCGTGGAACGGGACCATCGCGATGCCCAACTCAGCTTCGTGCTCCTTCACCAGCTCCTGGGCGTCATATGGGCCGTAGAACGGCTTCCCGTTGGAGTCGTTCCCGGGACCGGCATGGTCGCGGCCCACGATGAAATGGTTCGCCCCGTGGTTGCGCCGGATGATCGCGTGCCACAACGCCTCGCGAGGGCCTCCCATACGCATAGCAAGGGGAAGCAGCGAGAGCAGGATGCGGTCGGGATCGTAATGGTGTCGAGCGAGCGCCTGATAGGTACGCACCCGGGTGTAGTGATCCACGTCGCCCGGTTTGGTCATTCCCACCGAGGGATGGAGTAGTAGCGCCCCATCCACCGATTTGATCGCCCGCTTAGTCAATTCCTCATGGACGCGATGGAGCGGGTTTCGGGTCTGGAATGCGACCACGTTCTTGTGTCCCATGGCAAGCAGCTTCTTCCGCACCTGGGCCGGTGTGAGTCTGAGGCCCTGAAAGTCGTAGTGCACCGGCAGGCGAAGCACCGTCAGCTTGCCGGAGATATTCAGCGGGCCCCAGCGCCGGCTCTCGGCGAGCAGCGGGTGCTTCGCGTCGGTCGTGCCGAACACCTTGCGCCCGAGCTCGTCACGGTCCCACGGGTACACTTCCTCGATCGTCATGGTCGCGAGCAAGTTGTTCTTGGCATCGCGCAGCGCGACCTCCGAACCCACCTTGATGGCGGGTCCGTCTTCGACCGGGAGAGCTACCGGAATCGGGAACAGGGCCCCGCTCGCGAGGCGCATTTCTCCCAGCACCCGTTCGTAGTCAGCGCGACCGAGAAAGCGGTCGAGCGGCGAGAACGCTCCGGTAGCAAGCAGTTCGAGGTCGCAGACTGCCCGATCCGAGATCTGTACGGAAGGCAGGTGGGTCGCTGCCGCCCGGAGTTCGGGCAGCTGTGCCTCCGGCGCCAGCAGGTCAACCAACACGCCGCCGTGGGGCGGTACCAGGATATCCGCGATCGATTGCGCCACGCTGTCTCCTCGAGCGGTGAAGGACTGACGAAGTTAGTCGCGCTGTGCCGATGGAGGCAGGTCCTGAGCCGCGAACTCGAGTCGGCGGCATCGAAGTTGCCAGTTATCTTGGGCTTCCATGAGCGCACCAAGGGATATCCCGGAGCTCAACGCTGCCTCGCTCGAGCACCTCGAGGCCATTGCCCGCCGCGCCGGCGAGGCCATCCTCGCCCATTACCGCGCGGATAAGCCTGCCGAGCTCAAGGCCGATCGAAGCCCCATCACGGCAGCAGACCGCGCGGCCCATACTGTGATCACAGAGGCGCTCGCCGCATGGACCCCGGAGGTTCCTGTTGTCTCCGAAGAGGGCGCTCTCCCGGACGCCCTGGTCCGCCAAGCCTGGCGCCGGTTCTGGCTGGTCGACCCGCTCGACGGCACCAAGGAGTTCATTCAGCGCAACGGCGAGTTCACGGTCAATATCGCGTTGATCAGCGATGGTGAGCCCGTGCTGGGTGTCGTCTTCGCCCCCGCCCTCGATCTGCTCTACCTGGCCGGTCGGGGCCTTGGCGCCTGGAAGCGCGAGAATCGTGGGCCGGCGCAACGGCTACTCTCACATCCCGTGCCGCCGGGAACACCACTCGTGGTTGCGGAGAGCCGGTCGCACCCCTCGGCGGAGCTGGAGCAGTATTTGACGACGGTTCCGGTGAGAAGCAGGGTACGGGCCGGCAGCTCGCTCAAGTTCTGCTGGATCGCCGAGGGCAAGGCCGACATCTACCCCCGGTTCGGGCGGACGATGGAGTGGGACGTGGCGGCGGGCGACTGCGTCTTTCGCGAGAGTGGCGACGGCCGGCCACGGACGTCGCCGCTCCGCTACAACACACCGGGACTCGACAACACCGGCTTCATCATTGGAGGTCCCGCGTCCGGTGACTAACCTGGCCTCAGTCGGGAGACGATAGCATGTACCGAGAGACACATGCCCGCTCGGTCGCCAAGGCGGTTTCCTGGCGCGTCATGGGCACCGTCGCCACGTCGCTTATCGTGTTCGTCGTCACCCGCCGGCTGGTACTCTCTCTGGCGGTCGGCGTATTCGAGTTCGTGTCCAAGATCGGCTTCTTCTGGCTCCACGAGCGAGTGTGGGACCGCCTTCGATTCGGCCGTGAAGAGGTGCAGCCGGTGGTCGTTTGGCTGACGGGCCTTCCAGCATCGGGGAAGAGCAGCCTGTCCGAGTGGGTTGCCGACGCGCTCCGACGCAAAGGCTTCAAGGTCGAGCAGCTCGACGGCGAGATGGTCCGGCGGCTCTTTCCCCAGACCGGCTTCACCCGGCCCGAGCGCGACGAGCACGTGCGGCGACTCGGCTTTCTCGCGAGCAAGCTCGAACAGCAAGGTGTTTGCGTCGTGGCGGCCACGGTGTCGCCCTACGCTGACTCCCGCGACTTCGTCCGCAGTGTCTGCCGGAATTTTGTCGAGGTACACGTAGCGACGCCGCTCGCCGAGTGCGAGCGCCGCGATCCGAAGGGCCTCTATGCGCAGGCCCGCAAGGGGCAGATCCGCAACTTTACGGGAGTGGATGATCCCTACGAGGCCCCGCTCGCCCCCGAGGTCCTGGTCAACCCAGGTTCGGAGACCATCGAACAGGCAGGCGCTCAGATTCTCGCCGCTGTGGAAGCCCACATGCGGCACCGCTCCAGCTCACCCGATCGATCACGAGATGTAACCGAGCCCCGCAAGTCGCTCCTTGATGATCGCCTCACCGTCGGCGGAGGTAGCTGAGGGCGGCTGGCGGCTGACCCCTGCCACCAACGAGCGGCCCTGCATCGAGGACGGCACATCGTAGCCGCCTAGCTCGAGCAAGGTCGGCGCCACATCGAGCAGTCGTGCGCCCGTGACCTCGCCCTGAAGCGGCAGGTTCGACGCGGCCAGGATGAACGCTCCGTATTGGGCGTGATTGCAGTCATCGGGACCGGTGTCGTTCTCCTGAATGTGCAGCCGGCCGTAGCCCACTCCGCCAATGGATCGCCAGTAGAGCGCGCCGAAGTGGGCGATCAGGTCGGGCGCGACGTTGCGGACATTGCGATAGATCTCATCCGGCTTGAAGACGAGAGTCCCCATCGGCTTTCCCTTGTCGTCGGGAAGAGCCTCGAGCCGTGCCTTCACCTCGTCGCGGAAGCTCTCGTAGTCCGCCGAATCAATGATCCCCTCGGGCTCGCGGCCCTTGACGTTGAAGAACACCCGCGCGTAGTACCCGCCTTCGCTCCAGACCTTGGTCTTGGCCCAGTTCACGTCGAGCTTGTCGAAAGCGGTGACTGTCCTGGGCTGCTCGTTCAAGACCAGCAAGCCTTCCTGCACCAGCCATTCGTTCACGCAGAAGCCGCCGTCGAGACGTTGGGCGCCGTGGTCCGACACTACCAGCACCACGGTGTCGTCGGTGAGCAGCTCGAGTACCCGGCCGATCTCCTCGTCCAGGTGGAGGTAGTAGTCACGGATCACGTCCCGGAACGGGCTGTTCGGGTCGTGCAGCACGTGCTGTGGATCGTGGTGACTCCAGAAGCCGTGGTGTACGCGGTCGAGCCCGATGTCCACGAAATGGAAGTATTGCCAGTCCGCGTTGGCGAGATAGTGGCGGACGACTTGGAACATCTTCTTGCTCATCCGGAAGATCTCGCCCCGGAGCCACTCCTTGCGGTCAGTGCGGAAACCCTTCACGTCCACCTCGTATTCGCCGACCAGATTGGCGATTTCTGCCTTCACCGAAGCGGGATGCGTGTACTCGTCGGCGACCGGATCGGGCGTCAGGAAGCATCCCACGCAGATGCCGTTCACCTTGCGCGGAGGATACGACGGGGGCACGCCGATCAGGACCGAGCGCCCGCCCTCCCGCGCGACCTGGTCCCACATCGCGAGCTCCTGAATCGACTTTGCGTTCGCGATCTTGAGCCCGCTATACGAGTGGTCGGTGCGATTGCGGAATCCGTACACGCCGAGTGAGCCCGGATCCTGGCTGGTGGACATGCACATCCAGGCGGGCACCGTAATCGGAGGGATCACGCTCTCCAGCCGGCCGTAACAGCCGGCTTCCATGAGCCGCCGGATATTGGTAAGCCGCTGGTCTTGGAGCAGGATCTCGGGGGCGGCGCAATCGAGGCCGATGATGAGAATCTTCATGACAGAAGCTCCTCCCCTTCCATTGCCGGTCCGCGAGGCGCGCCCAGGGCCGCGAGAATCGTGGGCGCCAAGTCCACCAGCCGAGCGCCTTCGCTCCGGAACGGCTGGTTCATGAGCAGCACGCCGGGAACCAGCGCCGGGTCGACGATGTGGTCCCCGCTCCACCGCTTGACGTTATCCTCGAATAGATCCGCCGGCACCCCTCCGACCGCGGTGGTCCACGAGGCCCGGTAGCCCTCCGCGAAGCGGACCACGAGATCGGGCGACTCGGCGGCAAACGGACCGGAATACGCGGCATTACGGCCAGTCGCGCCCCGGATCGCCACCCCGCCGGTGACCGGATCTTTGAGTCCGGTGAGCCCGTCTTCGATCCGCTGGCTGAGCGCGGCCGCTTCGTCGGGCGCCACAATACCTTCGCCCTCTCGTCCCTTCAGATTCAGGTACACACTGCCGATCCCTACAGCATACGCCTTGGTGCGAGCCCAATCCACCGAGCGCAGATACTCTCCCGCCTCCTCACCCGGCGCGACACCGGCCTTGAGTGCGAGAAGGCCTTCCTTGAGAAGCCATCCATTCAAGTGGACCCCGCGCCGGAAGCTGGTGAACCCGTGGTCGCTGAGGGTGATGACCAGGGTGCCGTCATCCACAGCGTCGAGCACCCTGCCGAGGATGGCGTCGCAAGTCTGGTAGTGCTGCTCGATGACGTCATCGAAGCCCTCGACCGGAGCAGCCAACTGCGCGGGATGGTCCCGCTCCAGGAATCGCCAGAACATATGCTGAACCCGGTCCGGCGTATCGAAGAGACAGAAGATGAAACCGTCGCCCTGGCGAGCCAGCTCGTGCTGCAGCATCCGCTCCCGCTCAGCCATGACGTCGGCGCACTGAGCCAGATAGGCGCCTTCGCCGAACCGCCCGTTATTGAGACCGCCGTGGTCTTCCACCATGCCGGTGGTGTAAAACGTGCCGACTTCCTCGGCCAGCTCCTTGGCGTACTCCGCCGGCGCCGAGATGGGGTACAACAGCGCGGCCGAGGGATCGAAGTTGACCGGGGAGACGTAGAGCTCGAGGGGCTCGAGGCGGATCAACAGAAAGCGGACCATTCCGCTCATGCTCTGAAGCAGTCCGACTTTGAATTTCACCTTGATCCAATCGGTCCACCGGCCGACCTCGGCAGCCAGCTCACCGTCGGTCCCGTCTACGCGGATCAGCACCTGATGTCCCGCTCGATCGATCCGGAGCGACATCGCCTGCTCGAGGTCAGCGCGGGTTTTGGGGTGGCGGGGGCCGATCAGTCGGGTCTTGACGGTATCATCTGCCACCTGAACCGGAATCAGGTGCTCGCTCTCCCCGCGGCGGGCTCCGGGATCGGCGGTATAGAACCCGGGCGTTCCCAGACCTCCACGGAGATCCGGCACTCCCATGCCGGACAGCATGTGTCCCTTGAGGTCATCGGGAGGGAAGGTGCAGGGGCAGCGGATGACCGCGGAAGGAATGCCCGCCTTCGAGAGGACGTCCCAGACCGCCTCGCCCCGCCGGAGGTTCACAGCCCGCGGGGGCAAGAACATGTTCTTCTGCTCGAACCGGTTCAACGAAAAATCGGCCAGATACGATTCCGGGTCGCGCCGAATAAAGTCGTAGATGCCGTGGCCACCGGGATTGGTGCCCGTCGCAAAGCTGGACCACGCGACCGGTGTTTGCGCCGGGAGCGTGGTGGCTACCCGGCCGTAGCCACCGGCGGCGCGGACCCGGGCAAAGGCAGGCAAGCGACCGTTCGCGAGAAGTTTTTCGAAGATGCGGGGCTCCAGACCATCGAAGCCCACGGCGACGACCCTGCGGACGCGGGTCATCTCAGGCAACTAGGCTACTGTGGGCGGGGCGCAACACGAATCGTCCGGAACCGTGGAGGCGCCACAGCAGGCAGCGCCGCATGGCCGGGTCGTTTCGTCTCAACGCTTCCGGAAAAAGCCGACCATGCGCTGGGCTGCACCTTTCACCTGGCGCCAGAAGATCATGATCGCACCGCCCACGGCCGCCAAGGCAGACGTAAATGGGACGATTTGGTCCGGCCCAACGTAGAGAGCCAAGGCGAGGAAGGCGAGAGAGATCGAGAGCATGTTGGAGCACCTCATGAGCCAGGCTGTGACACGGGCGAGGCAGCAATGGATGTGCCACCAAGATCAGTGATGGGCGAGCATGATGTCGACGCTAACTGAAGGTACAAGATTCCGGCGCTGCAGGAAGTCGGCAGGCTTCCCCCCTTGTCCCGGATGCCCCGGGCGGCCTCGAGTGGCGTGCGTGAGCCAGGTCACGCCCGCCCCGATCCCCATTCGACGCGATAAATTCGCACACGCAGCACCAGCATCGAATGTCGCTCGCATCTCCTCTTGTTCCCTTGAAGGCAGCGCGATATGAATCGAGGCGTGATCTTCAAACCCTGGCTCGTGGGGCCCCTCCTGACGCCACTCGGCTTCGCGATCGCTTGTGGGGGCAGCTCCAAACCGCCGCAGGTGGTTCCGTCCTCAGCCAACACGACCGTGATCAATCGGGACGGGCGAAAAATCGGGACGGCAGCGGTCCTGTCCTCGAAGTCGGGCGGGCTGCTCGTCCTGAAGCTCGCCGGGGTACCTCCCGGTCCGCATGGCTTGCATCTGCATGCCGGCAGCACCTGCGACCCGCCCAACTTCGACACGGCCGGTCCGCACTACGATCCCGGGACTCACAAGCATGGCTCCAAGAATCCCGCTGGGCCGCACGCGGGCGACATGCCCAACGTGATCGCGCGGGCAGACAGCTCGGTGGACACCACGCTCGCGATCCCGGCGTCGGTCGTGAGCGCCGTGGGGCATGGCACGACCGCCAGGACCCTCGTACTTCACGCAGGCGCAGACGACCTCGCAACCGATCCCTCCGGAAATTCCGGTCCCCGGTTCGCGTGCGGCGTGCTCGAGGCATGATTCGCCCTGCGCTGCTCGCGCTCGGAGTGGTGTGCCTCGCGGGCTGCCGCGGTTCCTCCGATCCCAGCGCCCTGCCATCGCCGGGCGATGTCGTGCAGCTCCTGAGTCTGGGAAACCGAAGTAACGTTGCCGTGACGAGCGACGGAGCCACCGATCCTCGCCTTCGTCCCCACGTTTACCCGTTGTCGCCGGTCCAGACTGCTCACGTGGTGGTAGATGCTGTGGAGCAGATGCCGCGTTGGGAGATCATCGCTGGGAGGGATGGCGTCATCTGGGCGACGCGCCGTACCCGGGTCTTCAAATTGGTGGACGACGTCTACCTGCTCCTGCTCCCGGCGCACGATTCCACCGCGGTGTTCGCCCGCAGCGCATCTCGGGGTGGGCTCTACGATTTGGGGCAAAACCGCAGGAATCTCGGCGAGCTGTGGATGGCGCTCGACCGGCGCGCCCGCGGTGCCGCCGGCCACTAGTCTCGAGAACGGCGGTGGCTCGGCCACTGCTGTATTATCACGTTCTCACGTTCAAGGCATCGATCCGATGACGGCAACGCCTTCCCGGCCACCAGGCCTGCTCACCCAGATCGAGACAGAACGGCTTCGGCTGCTATCGCTGAGCGCTGATGCGATCGACGCGCTGCTCGCCGGCGACGCGGCCCGCCTCGCAAGGATGACGAACGCGCGCTTCCCCACCCCGCTCCGCCCACCGCCGCTGACCGAGGATGTCTTGCCCCTGGTGCGGGACCGTTTGCGAGCCGACCCGTCACAGGACGGTTGGTGGACGTGGCTCGTGGTGCGCAAGGATTCGAATCAGGCGGTTGGTTCCGCCGGCTTCGGGGGTGGACCGGACAGCGAGGGCGCCGTCATGATCGGCTACGCCACGTATCCCGACGTCGAGCGGAATGGGTTCGCTACCGAAGCTGCCACCGCACTCATTGGATGGGCGCTGGATCACCCGGGGGTGGAACGGGTGTGCGCCAGCCTTCCTCCAGATAATCACCCCGCGATTCGGGTCGCGGAGAAGGTGGGGATGAGGCTGATCGGGACGGTCTGGGAGGAAGATCTCGATGAAGTGCTGCTGTATGGCGTTGAAAAGCGTGAACAGTGAACGGGGGCTCCGCTGAGGACTGGATCTCCCCGTGCACCGTTTACGCTTTTAGCATTTTGTTGATCGGCCTCACAGCCAACGCCAAAACCACCCCCGCGACGATAGCGAACCCGCCCACCACGCCGAACAGCGTCGGCAGCGCGAACGATTCGTAGAGCCCCGCGACCCGCCCTCCCAGATAGTTACCAAGCGAGAGCGACAGAAACCACACTCCCATCATGAGTCCGCCGATGCGAGCCGGCGCCAGCTTGGTGGTGGCGCTCAGCCCCACGGGACTCAGGCAGAGCTCGCCGATGGTGTGAAGCAGGTAGGTGAGGGTGAGCCACCATGGGCTCACTTTGACGCCCGTGGCGGCGAGTGTAGCGGCAGGGATCAGCACGGCAAACCCCAGTCCGACAAAGACGAGCCCGAAGACGAACTTGGTCGGACTCGACGGATCTCGCCGGCCAAGCTTTAGCCAAAGCCAGGCGAAGATCGGCGCCAGCAGGACAATGAAGATCGCGCCGACCGACTGGAACCAGCTGGCCGGAAACGACCAGCCGAACGCGCGATTGTTGGTGCTGCGCTCGGCAAACAGATTGAGCGTCGAGCCAGCCTGCTCGAAGAGGGACCAGAACACGACCGAGGCCAGGAACAGACAAAGGATCGTAAGCAGCCGCTTCCGCTCAACGTGGGTCCACGAGCGCAACCCGAGCAGGCTGGTCCAGAACACTACGGTGACGATGAGGAGTCCAACGCCGAACGCGTTGCCGACTCCTTCCGGAGCGACGTGCAGCAGTCCACTCCGGCCCAGTGCATAGATGGCGACGACGATTCCAATGGTCCCGAGGATGCCCGCCTGGAGCCAACGGCGATTCCGAGCCTGCTCAGAAGGGTCATCCGGCATCACGGGCCTCATGCCCGACTCGCCCAGATATTTCCAGCCGCGGAGGTATCGCAGGACACCGAAGAACATGCCGACCGCGGCGGCCCCGAAGCCCCAGTGCCACGACGACTCGGGCCGGAGCCCCAGATTTTGGAGAATCGCACCGAACTCCGGGCCCTGGGCGAGCCAGCCGCACACCAGGGGAGATACGAAGGCCCCGAGGTTGATCCCCATGTAGAAGAGCGAGAAACCGGCATCGCGCCGAGCATCTTGCTCCGAGTACAACTGCCCCACCATGGTGCTCACGTTGGGCTTGAGCAGTCCGGTGCCCAACACGACGCACGCGAGGCCCAGATAGAACGTCGAAATGCTGGGAATTGCGAGGAAGATGTGCCCCAGCATGATCACGATTCCACCGTACAGCGTGGCCCGACGCTGTCCCAAGAAGCGATCCGCGATCCAGCCCCCCGGCAGCGACGCGAACCAGACCAGCGAGGTGTAGGTGCCGTACACCACACCGGCCTTCGCAGTGTCGAACCCGAGGCCGCCGGCAGCGATGGGCGCCGTCATAAAGAGGATCAGGATGGCGCGCATCCCGTAGTAGCTGAAGCGCTCCCAGAACTCGGTGAAGAACAGCGTCGAAAGTCCTCGGGGATGCCCGAAGAATTGGGTGTCGAACTCCACGCGGGTGGGAGCGGCAGCTGGTGGGGCGGCAATCGTGGCCAAGCCGTGGATCCTCAGGTTCGATGTTTCTTCAGGATGTCTTCCAGGACCACGCGATCGATCCTTCCATCCATGCGGACCCGCACGTCGTAGTTCTCCCAATACATGAAATCCCGCAACGCCTCGAGAAACTCGCGGGTCGGCCGGCCCTGAGGCGCCTTGAGCCATTTCGTGGGTTGGTTCGCCGGCTCCCGCAGCAGGATCGGTTCCAGCCGGCGCACGGTTTCGGGAGTGATCGCGATCAGGTCGCTCGAATCGCTGGGAAAGAAGTACAGCTTGTGAAGCGTGAGGAGCCGATCGAGCTCGGCAATGGGATCCGGTGCGTCGTACACCCGGATGTCTACCAGCCGATCGCTGTTGCCGAGATATCCCGCGCCCTTGCGCACTACAAGTAACGCAGCCGACTGCATGCCGCGCTTGTCGCCCCCGCCTGCCTGACCTGCCTTGAGCGCGGCGAGCAGTCGGTCGGCCAGGGGTCCCTTCGACGCCTGAAAGCTCTCGGCCATGTTCCGGACCGTGCGGTCGGACACCATGATGTTGGCCTGAGCCGCGAAAGTACGCCCCACGATGACGTCGCCCTTGCCGCCGACGACCGTGCCCTGCCCCCGCGCTGCCCCCACTCGTCCGCCGGCCCAGTCGAAGTCTCGTGCGCCGGTGAAGCTGGCCGCATTGCCCCGTGCATCGACGATCCCGACCTGGCGGTCGCCGAGCGAGGTGTCGCCCCGCATGACGATTCGCAGGGCCTCTTCCGCCGTCGCGCCCTCGGCGAGCAGCTCGAGACCCCGCCGGCCGTATTCGACGTTCGCCAGGCTCTGGGTGGCCACCGCACCCACCCCCGCCTCGGCCCAGGGCACGAGGCCCCCGACGTTGGGGAACTTGGATTGCACCGCCACGCCAAGATCGCCAGTCGCGGAGTCGAAGGCGACGATGCTGTAGGTATGGGCCAGCTTCTGAAAATGGGTCGGTGGGACTTGGGCAACGAGCGGCAGGAAGTGAAACGAGAGAAGGAGCGGTGCCTCGAGCCAAAGGCCGGGACGCCGCGAAGGTCCCGGTTTTGCCCGACTCACTGCTTCCCCAGCTTTTTCTTCAACTGGGCCAGCTGCGCCTCCACCGCCTCCTCCATGAGACGTCGCTCGGTCTGTGCCCGGAGCAGCTCGCTCTCGAGATCGGTCTCCGGCCGAACCCCACCGGCGGCTTCGACCTCGCGCCACGCCGCCCGGAGGTTGCCGTCGGCGTCCGGCCGATTCGACGCCCGATAATGCCCGGCCAGCTCCTCGAGCTCGCGCTCGGCGAGCGCCAGCTCGTCTCGCTGGACCTCGAGCTTGCGCGTGAGCACCACGAGCCGTTCCCGGTGCCGCATCGCGAACCGCTCCGCCACCGCGACGGTCTCCGCGTCCGGAACCTGCGCCGCCAGTCTGCCCCGGCGTTCCGCATCTTCCAGCCGCTTCCGCTCGGCGGTCAGCTCGTGAGCGGTGGCGCCCAGGGCCTCACGCATGCGGTCGAGACCGAGCTTTGCCTCCACCAACGCTTCCCTCAAGGCCAGCGTGCGCGCACGCGGATCGGCTCCCTGCTCCGCGAAGAGCCGGTCGAGGCGAGCGCGTAGCGAATCGAAGACAGCCAGAAATGCCCCCGGGGTGAGCCGCCGGCCCTCAGGGCGGGTGGGCGGCGGCGAGCTAAGCTTACGGTGCTCTCCGCGCCAGGGTCAAGCAAGGCAGCGGAGATTATCTTTCCGCTCGTCATGAGCGCATCAGCTGTTATGCCTTTCCGCCTTTGGCTTGCACCGCTCGCTATCGTCACCGCCTGCAGCGATGGACGCCCGCACGCGGCACCGTGCGGAATTGCGGCGCTGGCCGGCCCCACCGCTCTTCTCACCCAGTTCAGCATTCCGCACCAGACGCTCGGCACCCCACCGACGAACCTGCCCGAACGACTGGTCGTCCGGCTGGTGGCCGGCCCCGCGTACCGAGGGATCGTTGGACGCTCGGACTCATTGTGGATTGTGGGGGTTGACGGGGCCCTCCCCGCTACAGCCAAGCCGGGATATGGCGTTCTGGTGCTGGACCAGACGGGCAAAGCACGGGGCGTAATGCTATATGAGGGTGCCTCTGTCGAGGGCGCTCCACTGATCGGCAATGTGTCGGTCGGTAGTGCGTCGCTTCCCCTGATCGGCATCGAAGTGGATCCGGCCAAGATTGAAGACCCTCAGTGCCCGTTTTTCCCGGACTCGGTGCTGCGATGAAGCCGCGCATTGCGGTGAGCGGCGTGCTCCGACACTGGCAGGACGCGTGTCGCGCGGGCGTGAACGCGGCATACGTGAGCGCGGTAGCCCGCGTGGGCGGGGTCCCGCTCATCGTGTCGCAACTCATTGGCGATGGCTCTGCCGCGCGGGCGCTCGAGGCGTGCCACGGCCTGCTCCTGACCGGAGGCGAGGATGTGGATCCGAGCCGCTACGGGGCCGAGCCGTCAGCCGCCCTCGGCTCGGTGGACCTCGAGCGGGATCGGTTCGAACTGGCGCTCTTTGCCGCCGCCCGCGCGGCAGCGATGCCGATCCTCGGCATCTGCAGAGGCATTCAACTCATCAACGTGGCGATGGGGGGATCTCTCTATCAGGATCTCGCCACCGAGCGTCCCGGGCCGGTGGATCACAATCCCGCTGTCGCGCGTACGGCCCGAACCCACCAAGTCCGGCTCGAGCCGGGAAGCCGGGTGGCTCGTGCGCTCGGGGTCGAGCGGCTCGCTCCCAATTCGTTCCATCATCAAGCCATCAAGGTGCTGGCTCCGGGATTGGTTGCGACCGGCTGGACCGACGACAACCTGATCGAAGCGGTCGAAGGACGCGGCGACCCCTGGCTCCTTGCCGTGCAGTGGCATCCGGAAGAGATGCATGCCGACCCAACGGCACCGGAGCGCGGGTTGTTCCGTGCCCTCATAGCGGAAGCGGCCACCTACTCGTCGGTGGCCGCGGACTCGGCTCCTGCGTCGTGACCCGTTGCCGCCAAGGCACCGAGTCTCCGGTCAGTCAGTGAATGCCCAAATCACGCAGCGTCCGGTCCGCGGTCGCGGTTCCTGGAAAGAATACCCGATCGCTCAAGCCGTTCAGCGCGCCGCGGACGGAGGGGAAGCGTTCCGCGGCCGTCCGCAAGACGCCGTCGAGGCCGTACCGGTCCGCCAAGGCGTGATCGCTGGCCAGGCCGAAGCCGCGCCGGCCCAGCGCGTCATAGTACGCGACGTCGGGCCCGCCTTTGCGGAGGTGTCGCGCCGCGATATAATCGGGAAACAGTCCGGCGAGCCACAGCGCGTAGTTCCCCAGGTGGACCATTACCCGGAACCGCCGCTCACCTTCGCTCGCCTCCAGGTCCATCAGGATGTCGACCAGATAGCGGTGTCGCTGGTCGTCGTTCCAGTCAATCCGCCAGGCCCGGTCGCGTCGACCGAAGTCGAGCAGCATGGACGCGAGGTAGTCGGCCAGTTCCCGGTCATCGATGCCGGCGTGTTTGAGGGTATGGCGAACGAGAACGTAGAAGAACAATGCTTCGGAAGGGACTAGCACCGTCCGCACCGCGAGCAGGCGTTCCAGCAGCTCGGTGGAATCCAGCACGGCATCGGGACCTTCCGCCTGCAGACGTCGCTCCAGAGCGGCCCGCCGATGAGCGGAGCCACGGCTCAGCAGCAGAACCACCAGCTGGAGATCGGCGGCGTTAAGCCGGCTCCGGGTGTCCGCACGAATCATGGCTGATCCTCCTCCGTCGACATCGCGCCCGTTGCTCTCTCAGCTGGTTGCGTTCGGCCGTGACCTCGGTCGAACGACGAGCGCGGAAGATGCCCTCGACCAGCTCCTTGCCTTCGCCTCGATTGCGCTGGCCGCGCGAGAGTGCGCTGCCACGTGGAGCCGAACGCCGGGAACTTCGTCCATCACTCGAACCCGGCTGGCGAATCCGCGGTCCCGAGAGCCGCTCCTCACTCTGGCTCGCCAAGTGGGTCCCGTTGTGCTCAATAGTGGCTCGCTCGATCTCGTTCGCCGTGTCGGCGTCACGCTCGCACCGGAGGACGCTGCCGCCGACTGGATTCTTGTGCCGCTTGTCACCGGCTCCGAATCGGCGGGAGGATTGGCCATAGGACGCGAACCCGGCGCATTCGATGCCACTCACCTGGCCACGGCACAGGCACTGGCGGCGTTTGCCAGCCTGGCCCTCCAGCGGATCACCTCGAGCGGAATCGAGTTGCCGCGCCCCTCGTGGCAGGAAGGCCTCGACGCCATCGCTCCGGCTCTGTGCCTGATCGATCAAACGGAGTGCATACGCCGTGCCAATCGCGCATTCGCTTGGCTTGTCACCACACCGCCGGACGCCCTCCTCGGGAGGCCATGGCAAGCTCTCGTTCCGACCGACTGGGTGCCGCCCCTGGAGCGCGCCATCCGCGCCGAGGGATTCAACCGCGAGGTCGAGCTTCGCCTGGGCGATCGGGTCTATTCAGCGTCGGTGGCGCCGCTCCCCGGCCCGAGCGGCGCGGACGTCGTGTTGGTGTTCGATGATCAGTCCGAACGACACCGGCTTCAGGATCAGCTGGTACAGTCCGAGAAGATGTCGGCCATCGGGCAACTGATCGCGGGTGTGGCCCACGACCTCAACAACCCGTTGGCATCGGTGGTCGGATTTGCGGAGTTCCTGTCGGAGCGACCGGACGTTCCGCCGGCGCTGCGCGAGCCGGTGAGCGTCATCCGGGAGGAGGCGGAGCGAGCATCAGGGATTGTGAAGAATCTCCTGAGCTTCGCGCGGAAACAAGAGCGCCGCCGGCGCCCGACCGTGATCCCACCGCTGCTCGAGTCCACGGTCGCCCTGCTCAGGAACGAGCTGATGTCGAGTCGGGTCGAATGTCGGATCGAAGTCGACCCCGATCTGTCCACGCCCGTGGTGGACGCCAACCAGATGCAGCAGGTCTTCGTTAATCTGATTCACAACGCAGCGCAGGCCATCGCCGCCACCGGCCGGCCAGGTACGGTGACGGTGCGGGCGCGCCGCTGGACCGATGGAATCGCGGTGGACGTCATCGACGACGGCCCCGGTATGTCGGAAGCACTGGCGGCGCAGGTGTTCGAGCCTTTTTTCACTACCAAACCGGAGGGCCATGGGACCGGCCTGGGGCTGTCGATCTCCCAGGGCATCGTAACCGAGCACGGGGGCCGGATTACGCTCGAGACGGCCGATGGGTGGGGTTCCACGTTCACGGTTCACCTGCCGGCGGGTGAGGGCCCGGCGCCGGTGATGACCGAGGGAACGCCGTCGGCAGTCCCAGGGCTTCGGATTCTGGTGGTGGATGACGAGCCCCACATTCTGCACTACATGCGCGCGACGCTCGAGAGCTGGGGGCATTCGGTGTCGCAAGCGGCGGACGGAGAGGAAGCTCGCGATAGGCTGGCAGGAGATGGCTTCGATCTGGTTATCGCGGACCTGCGGATGCCCCGGCTCGGCGGCCGGGAGTTCTACGAGGAGCTCAAGCGCACTCGGCCGGCCCAGGCCGAACAAGTGGTCTTTGCCACGGGGGACACGGTTAGAGGTGACACGCTCGCTTTCCTTAAATCGGTAGGCCGACCATACCTTCACAAACCGTTCAGCCTGACCGAACTGCGAGCGCTGCTTGCGGGGGTGTCCAAGGCGCAGGACGAATGATATCCTTCCGCCGGTCTGCATCTCGGCCTTCATGATCTACATTTGCATTCCCAGCTACAACGAAGCCCCGACGGTCGGGCTTCTGCTCTGGAAAATCCGCCAGGTTTTCAGCGGCTTCCCGAGAGAATATCAGCTGCTGCTGATCGATGACGGCTCCACCGATGCGACAGCGGAGGTGCTCGAGCCCTATGCCCGCGTGCTCCCGCTCACGCTCGTCCGACACGAGGCGCGCCAGGGATATGCGGCATCGGTCGAGGCACTGCTCCGTCTTGCGGTGCAACGCACCGATCGGCCCAAGCGGGACGGCGCCATCCTGATGCACGCCGACTTCGCGCACAACCCGAGCTCCATCCCTGATTTTCTGCGCCGGCTCGAGAGCGGAGCGGACATCGTGGTCGCGCAGAGTACTGTGACGGGCGAAACCTCCCGCGCGCGGCGCCTGGTCCGGCGGTTTGCGCCGCTCCTCCTGAGAAGCCGAGTGCGTGTGCCGGGAGTGGCAGACGTGGTCTCCGGCTTCCTCGCCTTTCGGCTGGTGGCTCTCCGTAACGCGATCAGAGGCCAGGAGGGGCCGCTATTGACGTCGGACGGATGGGCGGCGAACGCCGAGCTGATCGGCAAGACGGCGCGACATGCCCGCCGCGTCGATACGATCACGGCGGTCGAGCGACACGATCTGCGGCAGCGACCCAGCCGCGTACATCCCTGGGAAACGGCGCTATCGGTGTGGCACTGGCGAGGAAAGCTGCGTTTGGCCGCGCAGCAATCCCGGGAAGACCGTTCCACTCGGCGGCAGAACGAAGCGGGGGCGAGTGAACTCGAACCGGAAGATGAGCCGGCAAAGACCCGGTAAAGCGGAACGGGGACTCCGGCGCCGCGCGGAGTCCCCCGCTGTACCAACGCCTGGGAGGTTTGCTTTAAGCCGCCTGTCGTCCTCGAATAACCTCGCGAATGCGGTCAGCCGTCGTCGGGCTCAGCACCTTGATCACGAGGTAGATCAACCAGCCGATGAATGCGAGCCACAGAAGGCTCATGAGAAGCCCAAGCACCAGCCCAAATAAGCCGAAGGCCAGTTTGAACGCGAGGATCGCCACTATCGCAAAAACGGCGAATCCGACCAGGTTCCGCAGCATGGTATTATCCTCCGAGGCGCGAGTCAGGCGGCCGTACGCCCGCACGTTTCAAAAAGTTTCATCGACCACCTAAGTGCCTGATTCCACAGACGTTGTCGTCGTGGGCGGAGGCGCCATCGGGGCTGCCTGTGCCCGCGAGCTCGCCCGAGCCGGATGGCGCGTCCGAATCCTCGACCCCGAAACCGATCGGGGCCAAGCTTGGCGGGCTGCCGCTGGCATGCTCGCACCCCAGATCGAAGCCCGCGAGGGCGACGCCTTATTCGAGTTGGCCCTCGCCGGCCGTGAGTTCTATGCCGACCTTGCCCCAGCCCTCGAAGAATCCACTGGAATAAACATAGGTCTCTGGCGCGAGGGGATCGCCAAGGTCGCCCTCCAAGAGGTCGACGTCGGCGGCCTGCGCGCGAAGGTCGCCTGGCAGCGACAACAAGGCCATCTCTGCGATTGGCTCGATGCGGCGGAGGTGAAGGAGCGCTGGCCGTGGATCGGGCAGAGCCACGGTGCGCTCTGGGCTGCCCGAGAGGGCGCGCTCGATCCTCAAGGTCTGGTGGAGGCGCTTCGAGCCGACGCGATCAAGCACGGCACCGAGTTGATCCGCGACGAAGCGGTGGGGCTGGAGACCCGTGGCGATCGGGTCGTGGCCGTCGAGGGTCGAGCCCGGCGCTACCCGACCGAACACGTCGTGCTCGCGGCGGGGGCGTGGAGCGGCACTCTGGAGGGCTTGCCCCGGCCCGTCTCGGTGCAGCCGATTCGAGGCCAGATGCTATCGCTGCCGTGGCCCAAGGAGGTGAACCGCGCCATCCTCTATAGTCGCGATTGCTATCTCCTCACGCGCGGCGACGAGGCCGTGGCGGGCTCGACCATGGAGTACGCGGGCTTCGATGCGACGCCAACCTCGGCGGGCTTGAGCCGAATCCTCGAAGCCGCGGGCGGACTCTGTCCTCCGCTGACAGGGCTCGATGTGCGCCGCACCTGGGCCGGCCTTCGTCCTATGACACCCGACGGTCTTCCTTTGCTGGGGCCTGAGCCGCGCCTCCGAGGCTTGTGGTACGCGACAGGCCACGGCCGCAACGGCATCCTGCTGGCGGCGATAACTGGCATGCTGATGCGCCTCATGATGACGGGGCAGCAGCCAACCGAAGACTTGAGCGCCCTTAAACCGGAACGCTTCTGGAACTGGTAGCCCGCCCGAAGACCCCGCCAACGGCGCCTCTCTCTCGCAGCTCCCGAACAACTCGACAGCTGTAGCCCACCACCGCGGCCTCAACCAGGTCTCCACCAATCCCGCCGCAATCCGATCCGGCGGCGAGTGGCGTAGAAGGTGTGTTGCTAGAAGACGCAGCACTTCCCGACCATCCGCAAGAGGAGAGACACACCGATGAAGCGCACATTGATGACGCGGGGCCGAGCCGCGGCCGCGGGACTGGTCGTCCTGGCGGGTGCCGCCGCGCTGGTGCGCGTGGCCCTCGGATCGGACCACCAGGACACGCCGCTGGTCGAGCTCAACCCCACGCAGGACATGACCGACGTATACGCCTTTCCCGGCTCGGCGCCCGGTCGCATCGCGCTGGTCCTGAACAGCCGCGCGTTCCTGACGCCGGCACAGACAGCGGGTGCCTCGTTCGACAACAGCCTGCTGTACCAGTTCAAAGTCGACAACAATGGCGATGCCAAGGAAGACAAAGTCATTCAGGTGACGTTCAACGGGACCGGAGCAAACCAGACGGTTGAAGTCCGCGGCCCAATCGCTGCGCCGGTCCAAGGCGCAATGGGCAACAAGGTGTCGACCGATGCCCCCGCAGTCTCCGGGCAGATCAACACGGTGCTCGGAAGCGCCTCCGGCATGCAGGTGTTCGCGGGCCCTCGTGACGACCCGTTCTTCATTGATCTCGAGGCCGCGTTCTGCATCCTGCCCGACCGGAAGCCGGTGACCGGGCCGCTCGCGGGCAACTGCGCCCTGACGCCGAATCCGACGCCCCCGTTCTACTTCCGCCCCGCCGGCCAGGCCGTGAACTACGTCAAGGGGTTCAACGTGCTCTCGATCGTCGTCGAGCTCCCGAGCTCGATGCTCGAGAACGGCGCGCCGGGCAAGCTGGGCATCTGGGGCACCATCAGCCGATAACCATCGCACTCCACTCGAGGACCCATACGATGACTTTCGCGACTCTCGTCCGCGGCCTCGGCACTCGGGCATTCTATGCGGCCGCCGCACTTGCCCTCGTTGCCGGCTGCAGCGACGACAGCACCACCACCACGACGCCAACCGACCCGGCGAACATGCGGTCGTTCGACCAGGTGCAGCGCCTGGGGAACCCGCTCGTAAGCGAAGTGCTGTTGCAGAAGGCCGATCACCCTCTTCACGGCTCGATCGGACCGGACCAGGACGTGGCGCTAGTCGGGCCAAAGGCACTGGCCTTCCTGACCGGCCCCGGCAGCGTAGCGGGGCGTTCGGCGGACTACGCCAACGTGCTCGGCAGCGTGCTGCTGCCGGACATGCTGATCGTTCAGACAGACAAGGATCCTACAACCGCCGGATGGCTCAATTGGGTAGGGGTGGCGCCTCTGGCCAACGGGTACGGCGGCCGCAAGCTGACCGACGACGTCGTGGACCTGGCCCTGCTCGCAGTCTTCGGCGATCCGTTCGGGCTCGACCCGCAGGGTGCTCAGGGCAAGGCGGCATTGACCACGGACAACGTGGCGTTCGACTCGCCCGGCGTTACGACGACGTTCCCCTACCTCGCGCCGCCCAACTGAGGCGCGCGTCCGCCATGACTCGCCTCATTTTTACGATCGCCGCTCTGACGGGGGTGGCCACTACCGCGGTCACCCTCCGAGGGGTGACCCGGTCCACCAGTCCGGCGGCGGCCGCGCCGGCACGCACCGCAGCAGAGGTGCGGGATCAAGACATCTCCTTCTATCAGGCACGGATCAAGCGCGATCCGCTCGGAGCCCTGGATCGGGCTCAACTGGCCGGCCTCTATCTGGACCGCGCGCGCGAGACCGGTGATAACGGTGATCTGGTCCGCGCCGAAGAGACAGCCCGCGGCTCCCTCGCAAACCGGCAGGCCCATAACAGCAAGGCTCTGGCAATACTGATCAACAGTCTGCTGGGGCAGCACCGCTACCCCGAGGCGCTCGCCGCCGCGCGCGATCTGGCCCAGCGCGAGCCGGAGGCGAGATCGGTGCATGCCCTGCTAGGCGAAATCCAGATGGAACTCGGTCATTACGACTCGGCCCGCGCGACGTTCGACTCCCTGGCCGGGTGGACTCGGGATCTCGCGGTCGCGCCGCGTCTGGCGCGCTGGCTCGAGCTCGAGGGACGCAACGAGGACGCTCATCGATTGCTGGTGCAGGCCCGGGACAATGCCAGGCGCCTTCCGGGCCTCTCCGCCGAGCAGGCGGCGTGGTTCGAGCTCAGAGTTGGCGACATTGCGCTTCGGAACGGCCGGCTCAGCGAAGCCGAGACGGCTTTCAGGGCCGGCCTTTCGGCCCATCCCGATGACTATCGCCTGCTGGGAGCCATGGCTCGGCTCGCGGCGGTACGGCACGAATGGGAGTCCAGCATCAGCTGGGGCGACCGGGCAATCGCACGCCATCTGGATCCGGCCACGCTGGGTCTGGTCGGCGATGCGTACGCCGCCTTGGGTGACTATGCCAAGAGCGAGGAGTACTACCACGTGCTCGAGGTGTCACTCGGAGGCCAGACCGGTCCGTTCCACCGTGCCTGGAGCCTCGCCCTGTTGGATCACGGGCGGCGCGTACCTGAGCTGCTGCAGAAGGCCGAGGAGGAGATACACGTGCGGCAGGATGTGTACGGCTGGGATCTCCTGGCCTGGGCGCTGCACAAGGCGGGTCGGGATAGCGAGGCGACCGCGGCGATGGGCAAGGCGCTGTCGCTGGGGACTCGGGATGCGATGCTGTTCTACCACGCAGCCATGATCCAAAACTCGCTGGGCAATCGTGCGGCTGCGCGGGATTGGTTGGAACGCGCTATGGCGGCGAATCCGTACTGGCATCCCACGCAACCAGCGGAGGCACGCGCCGCCATCGGAGGTGTGTCATGAGCGATCTGGCCACCTTCATCAATCTCGGATTTCACCACATCGTGAACCCGGAGGCACTGGACCACATTCTTTTCCTCCTTGCTCTGGCGGCAGTGTACCGGCGACAGGATTGGCGGGACGCGCTCTGGGTGATCACCGCATTCACCGTAGGTCACTCGCTCACGCTCGCACTCGCTGTCACCGGAGCGTTGGTCCTGCCGACACCGATCATCGAGTTCCTGATCCCGCTCACGATCGTCGTTACCGCGCTGGAGAACATCGCGGTACGGGCCCGCGCAGTTACCCCGTGGCACGGTCGCTACCGGGCCATGTTCACGGCGGCGTTCGGCCTGGTGCACGGAGCCGGGTTCGCAAACTATCTGCGGAGCCTCTTCGACGGCCCCATCGCGATCCCGCTGTTCGGATTCAACGTCGGTATCGAGCTGGGGCAGATCCTTGTTCTCTCGGTAGCTGCCGTCTTTCTCTCTGGCATCGATCGAGCGCTGAGTGCGCACCGCACGGGCCTATCGAGCGCCGCCTACCGCTGGCGCGTGGTGGGCGTGTCCGCGGCGGTGGTGCTGGTCGCCGCCCGCATGGCCGTGGAGCGCTCCCCGTGGTGACCGTGCCGTATCTCGCCGGGTTGGCGCTGCGCGCTTTCGCCGCGTTTCATCCCATGCACACGTCCGTCGCCGAGCTGGTGTCAGAGCCTGGCACTGGCGCGGTCGTTGTAAGCATTCGTGTCTTCGCGGACGATTTCAAAGCAGCGCTGGGTGGCTCGCTCGGCCAGGCCGAGGCGTACATCAGATCCCGTTTCGAGCTGCGCGACGCGGCTAATCAGCCGGTCAATCTCCAGTGGGAACAGAGCGCCCAGGCCGGCGACGTCGTCCAGATCCGGCTGCGCGCCGAACTGCCGCGCGGCCTTCGCGGCGTCCAGGTGCGTAACCTGCTGTTGTGCGATCGGTTCCCGGACCAGGTCAACATCGTTCGCGCGACGTACGGCGGGCGAACCACGAGCCTGCTGTTCACGCCGGGAGATCAGGCTAAGGCGTTGCCATGAGCTCCGTGCCGTCTTGTGGGGCCCTCGATCCGGGATATAGACTGTGGGTCGCGGACCGCCTCAACCGTACGGCGCCGCCGAGGAGTACCCTCTGCTCATGGCCAATGCCTAATCCCGGCTCGGCTACGTCACTGCCGGCCGATCGTGACCTGGTGGCGCGTGCCGCCATCGGCGACGAAACGGCTATCGCACAGCTCTACGACCGGTACGCCACGGTGTTGTACACCGTGGCGTACCGTATCGTGGGCGAACGGGCCGACGCAGACGAAGTGGTCGTAGAGGCCTTCGCCCAGGCGTGGCGTGATGCAGGCCGCTTCGAGCCGGGGCGGGGTTCGGTTGCCGGCTGGCTCACGATGATCGCGAGAAGCCGGGCGCTCGACTTGGTCCGCGCCCGTTCGCGCCGAGAGCGGATCACCGGCACCGCAGCCGCGGATCAACCGGATGAGCCCCCGGCCATGGGAAACTGGCCCGGCGACCCTGCCGATAGGCTCGATCGAACCGAGCGTCACCGTCAGGTACTGGCGGCTCTCGGGGAGCTGTCGCCGCCTCAGCGCACCGCGATCGAGCTCGCCTTCTTCGAGGGGCTATCGCAGTCGGAGATCGCCGAGCGGCTCAACGAGCCGCTCGGGACTGTGAAGACCAGGGTCCGCTTGGGAATGCAGAAGCTGCGGGACCGCTTGCGCCCCGTTTTCTTCGAGCTGGGATCATGAGCACACCGGACGACGCCTCGATCCGCGACCTGGCAGCGGCCTACGCTCTCGGCGCCCTCTCTCCCGAGGAGACGCGGGCGTTCGAGGCGTACCTCGCCGGCTCGCCTGAGGCGCGCCAAGAGGTGGCCGAATTCCGGGAAACCGCCGCGCTGCTGGCGGTGGCGGGACCCGAGACGCAGCCGGGCCCGGCGCTTCGCCAACGAGTGCTGGATCGGGTTCGCGCAACGAAAGCCGCCGCTCTGCCGGTACCACCGGCTCAGCCGGCCCCCGTCAAGAGCCGGATTCCGCTTTTGGCCTGGGCGGCGCTGGCTGCAGCCATCGTCATAGCGGTCGGCCTCGGCAACAAGGTGCGCGTTCTCACGACGACCCTTGCGACGCGGGACAGTACGATCACGGCACAGCAACAGGCACTCTCCGAGCAGACTAACCAACTCGCCTCACGGGAGGGCGTTTTGGCTTCGCTCCTCGAGCCCGGCGTTCAACTGGTCCAGCTGACCAAGCAGGGCGACCCGGATCCGCGGATTCAGCTCTATTGGGACCGGGTGCACAACACAGCCGTGCTCCACGCTTCCAAGCTCCAACCAACGGCGTCGGGCCGGACCTACCAGCTCTGGTTCATTCGTGATGGCAAGCCGGTACCATCAGTCACGTTCGATGTGGCCCCGGCGGGCGAGGCCCTGGTGCCCGGCGTTACCGTGCCTACCGGCGGCGAGATCAGCGCCGCGGCAGTGACCGAGGAGCCGACCGGCGGCTCGCAACAGCCGACCACACCGATCATCCTGGTGGGAACGGCCCCGAAGTCGTGAGCAGCAAGACAGCCCGGCATGGGTGGCTGCCGGCCTGCTTTCTACTTATCGGTAGCGCATCGGTGCCCGCAGTTCTTCCGGCCCAGGCCCCCGCCGTCGCGCAGGAGCGGGCTGAATACGACCGTTGGCTCGGCTCGGCAAACGTTTCTCCCTACGCAGCAATCGCCCAGACCCGAATCGGCGGTGGTATCCGACTCGGCCCCCCCGACGCCGATGTTCCGCTCGACGGCGTTTCGCTGCAGCAGGTCACCGAGCAAGGCGGCCGAGTAGTCCTGGAAAGCGGTAGCGCCTCGCGCTCGCTGCCACGCGGCCGTCCAGTCTCCCTGGGGACCTACACGCTGGTCGCGAGCGGCCCGGCCGGCCGAGCAATACTGTCGGTCTTCGGCCGACCCGCGCTCAAACATCCGCCGGCGTACTTCGCCTACGACTCCAGTTTCGCATTCACCGTGACGCTGGAGAAAGCCAGCGAGCCAGGAAAGGGACTCGTGCTCGCGCTGGACGGCACCGAGGTCGAGGCGCCGGTAGCAGGAACGGTCGTAGTCAACCTCGGCGCCAAGAGTGCGCGTTTGCTGGTGCGGCGAATCCCGGAAGACAACGATGAGAGCGACCTGGAGGTGTACTTCCGGGACGCCACTAACGGAAAGGGTACCTACCCCGCCGGACGCTTCGTGGCCCTCATTCCGGTAGCGGGTGGGCAGTATCTGCTCGACTTCAACCGGGCACGCAATCCGTTTTGCGCGTACAGCTCGGTGTACGCCTGCCCGGCTCCCTGGAAGGGCAACACCATTTCGGAGCCGGTGCGGGCAGGCGAGCGCTATAGCGGCGGCGGGCTCGATGCACCGGCGATTGCCGACAGCGCCGACCGGGCGGGATAAGTGGCCGCCGCCATCTCAATGGAAAAGAGACCTGTTCTTGGCCCGCGCCATCGATGGCGGGGGCTCGCACTCGGTCTTTCTCTGGCGCCGTGGTCACCCTCGCCGCCCGCAGCGTCTCCAGCCGGTCGGTGGCGAGCAGTGTTGGATTTGGCGGAGGCGTCGCTTCAATTCACGCTCGAGATCAGGAACCCATCGGGAGGATGGTCTGGCCAGCTCTGCAACGGCGACCGCTGCGAGCCCCTTTCCCGAGTGCACGTCGCGGGGGACAGCGTGGTGCTCGAGATCGCG
Organism: Gemmatimonadales bacterium; assembly: GCA_035495075.1. Lineage (GTDB taxonomy): Bacteria > Gemmatimonadota > Gemmatimonadetes > Gemmatimonadales > GWC2-71-9 > DASQPE01. The sequence goes on along the minus strand of DATJGL010000049.1, from coordinate 5,747 downwards.
GACTACGCCGCGACCATCGATGCGGTTCTTCGCGGCGACTCGCTGACCGGCGCCTACCGCAACGTGGGAAACCGTGGGCCGCGGGTGATTCCGTTCCGTGCCGCGCGGGGAAGCTGGCCGGTGGCACCTGGGCCAGCCAGGCTGATCGGCCGCTGGGATGCGACATTCTTTCAGGAACTTGGCAACAGTCCCAGAGTGTTCGAGATCCGCAACGGGTCTGCCGGCCTGGAGGGCACCATCCTCTCCAATAGCGGCGACTACGGCCATTTCTGGGGCTCCACGCGAGCGGATAGCTTCGCCCTCGGGCACTTCGACGGGTCATTCGTCTACCTGCTGACTGGAAGGCTGGACGGAGACACCCTCCGCGGCGTGTTCCACGCCGGCCTTCGCACGCAGACGCCCTGGATCGCGGTCCGCAGCAGCGGCAAGCCCCATCTCAAGGCCCCGACCGAGGTCACCACCGCCGATACCACCCAACCGTTTCGGTTCTCTTTTCCTGACCTCGACGGCCATCTGGTCGCCAACACCGACGCCCGATTTCGGGGCAAGGTGGTCCTGGTCGATGTCGTTGGATCCTGGTGCCCGACCTGTCATGATGCCGCACCCGCTTTGGTGCAGCTCTGGCAGAAATACCATTCTCGCGGCCTGGAGATCGTCGGCCTCGCCTTCGAGGTCACCGGCGACAGCGCGATCGACGGTCGGCAGGTGCGGCGTTTCCGGGACAAATTCGGAATTCAGTTCCCGCTATTGCTGGCCGGAATCAACGACACCGAGGCCGCCGGCGAGGCCCTGCCCCAGCTGCAAGGGTTCACGGCCTTTCCCACCGCGATCTTTCTCGGCCGGGACGGGCGCGTGCGTCGGATCCACGCCGGGTTTTACGGTCCCGCGACCGGCACGCAACACGACAGGCTGGTGGGAGAGATGGAGAGAGAGGTAGAAACGTTACTGCGTGAACGGTGAACGGGCTTACCGTTCACCGTTCACGCTTTTCTTTTCTTTAACCGTCGCCGTCTTCGCGTCTGGGTCCACGCGGAGCCCAATCCATTCCCCACTGATCGCGTGCCCCGGGACACCGCACAGGAGCCAATACCAGCCCGCCTCGTCGGCCGTAAACGTGGTCACGTCGGTCTGCCCCGCCTTGAGCCCCGCCGTCACCATCCGGGTCATAGCATTCTGAAGCGCTGGCCGATCGCCCTGTAACGGCAGCTTCTCCCGCTCGGCCATCAGCACCAGGCTGTGCGTCGATGTGGTGTCGCTCGAGCGCCAGTGCCAGGTCACAGTCCAATTGAGCGGTACTATTATCTGGACGCTGCCGTTTCGCTGGCCGTTGATCGTGGCCGAAGGCCCGCCGCCCGCTCCGGCAACGTCGAGGGTGAGGTTGATGGTCTTGGCCGCGCTGTCGGCCACGAGCCATGACGCTGCAGCGGGCGGCTGCTGAGCCAGCAGCGGTGACGCGTATAGCAGGACGAGCCCTGCGGTGAGCCGTAAGAGAAGCATTTCCGGTCTAGCTCCGGCATCCGTGGATCGATAAGTTGAGTTGGCCGCGGCGCACACAGCGGGCGGAAACCTAATCCAGGAGACGCGGATGGCGGCACTTCTGAGCCGTGAGCGGATTGTCGCGAAGCCTGGCTTTAACCGGTGGCTGGTGCCGCCGGCAGCCCTAGCCATCCATCTCTCAATCGGCATGGCCTACGGTTTCAGCGTCTTCTGGCTGCCTCTCAGCAAAGCGATCGGGATTACCAAGTCGGTCCCCTGTCCCGACGGACCAACCGGACTTCAGGGCTTCTTTCACCTACTGGTGCAAACCGAGTGCGATTGGAAGATCAGCACACTCGGCTGGATGTTCACCTTGTTCTTCGTGTTTCTGGGCTCGTCCGCGGCTTTGTTCGGCGCCTGGGTGGAGCGCGGTGGTCCTCGAAGAGCCGGTGTGGTGGCTGCCTTCTGCTGGACCAGTGGGTTCCTGATATCGGCGTTGGGGGTCCACCTTCATCAGATCTGGCTCATGTGGCTGGGCTCGGGCGTGATCGGCGGCATCGGGCTGGGCCTGGGCTACATCTCGCCGGTCTCGACGTTGATCAAGTGGTTCCCAGACCGTCGCGGAATGGCCACTGGAATGGCCATCATGGGATTCGGCGGCGGCGCCATGATCGGATCTCCCCTCGCCGACATTCTCATGAAGCGCTACGCCACGCCGACCTCCGTGGGTGTATGGGAGACGTTCGTCACCATGGGCCTCATCTATTTCGTGGCGATGATGCTCGGCGCCTTCGGATATCGCGTCCCTCCGGACGGATGGCGGCCGGCCGGGTGGACCCCGCCGACGGCGGAGGGAAGAGCCATGATCACGACGGGGAACGTCCACGTCGGCGAGGCAGTCAAGACACCGCAGTTCTGGCTGCTCTGGTGGGTCCTGTGCCTCAACGTAAGTGCCGGCATCGGCGTCATCGGCATGGCCTCTCCGATGATTCAGGAGGTCTTCGGTGGACGCCTCATCGACCTCCCTGGCATCGCCCTTAAGGATTTGGCCGAGAGCCAGAAGGCGCAGCTCGCCACGATCGGCGCCGCATTCGCCGCCCTGTTGAGCGTGTTCAACATCGGAGGCCGGATCGGCTGGGCGTCGTTCTCCGACTACATCGGACGGAAGCGCACCTATTTCGTGTTCTTCGCCCTAGGAATCTTGCTCTACGCCCTGGTGCCGTGGGCAGGCAGGATCGGCAGCGTGGTACTGTTCGTAGGCTTGTTCTGCGTGATTCTGACCATGTACGGCGGCGGATTCGCTACCATCCCAGCCTACCTGGCCGACATGTTTGGAACCAGGTACGTGGGTGCGATTCACGGGCGCCTGCTGACGGCTTGGTCGGCGGCCGGCATTCTGGGTCCCGTGCTGGTGAACTACATCCGGGAGTTCCAGCTCGATCGCGGAGTGCCAAACGCCCAGGTCTACAACGTGACCATGTACGTTCTGGCCGGCTTGTTGGTGATCGGGTTCTTCTGCAACCTGGCCGTCCGGCCGGTGTCGGAAAACCACTACATGACCGACGACGCCCTGAGAGAGCCCGCCCGGCCCTCTCAGGCCGCAGTCCGGGCGCCTTGAGGGTCCAATATGGCCGACGATGACAGGGGAGAGCCGAAGCCCGGGCAGTGGCCGCTGGTGATCCTGGCCTGGGTACTGGTAGGCGTTCCGCTTCTCTGGGGGGTGTACACCACGCTGGCCAAGGCAGCGTTGCTATTCAAGTGAGCGCCGGGGCCGGGCCTGCAGAACCTGTCTCAGCCGCGTAACCGCTTTTGTTACAATCGAGTGCAATGAGCCCGCCGAATCCGGAAACCCCTTGCTCCAAGTCGGGAATCGGCCGGGTTTGAGGCAGTTGCCTCTTGACTCCCGACCCGTACTACCCATTTTGTAAGGCCATTCACGGCAAAGCTGTACGGCCTTGGAGCCCCCCGAAGGCGCCAAGGCTTACGGGTGTCGCAGGGACCGCTCGGATGTGCCGGGCTGCGACGGATAGCGCAAACATTGATAGCGGTCTGCTTCCACCAGGCGTTTCAGGAAGCGCCGGAAATCCCGAGATTGGGTCGACCATGCGCCCCATGCGCGCCGTGTGCGCTGCATGATCGTACTTCACGTTTTCCAGCGTCTGTAATCACCCTAAGGAGACCGGAGCCATGAGGATCACGTCCGGATGGTGGGTCGCCCCTGCGCTGCTATGTACCGCGAGCATCGCGAGCGCGCAGGCCCCCGGCGGCGATGCTGTCCCTCCGCCGGAGGTCACTAGTGAAAGGCTCCTGCACGCTGCCGACGAGCCCGGCAATTGGATGATGTACGGCGGCAGCTACTGGAATCAGCGGTACTCCACCCTGAAACAGATCACGACGGCCAATGTGAGCCGCATGATCCCCCGCATGATCTTCCAGACCGGAATTGCCAAGCTTGGCTCCTTCGAGAACACCCCAATCGTGGTCGACGGTACGATGTACGTGACTACCCCTTACAACACCGCCATCGCCTACGACCTCAAGAAGGGCAAGCAGCTTTGGCGTTACGAGCACAAGCTCGGCACGACCATCTTCTGCTGCGGACCGAACAACCGTGGTGTCGCAGTCCACGGCCCCCACGTCTACATGGGGACCTTGGACGGCCACCTGGTGGCACTCAACCGGAACGACGGCAGTGTCCTGTGGGACATCGAAGTGGGCGATCCAGCATTCGGCTACAGCATCACCCACGCGCCGCTCGTCATCGGCGACAACGTGATCGTCGGGGTGTCGGGGGGCGAGTACGGCATCCGCGGCTATGTCACGGCGTACAATGCGGTAGACGGGAAGCAGGTCTGGCGCTGGTACTCGATTCCGGCCCCGAAGGGCGATCCGACGTTCGACGACAAGGCCCCCAACGGCTGGTGGGGTACCTGGGTTCCGCAGACGCCCGACGGCGCCGATCTGCACCGCGATGTCGCCAAGGAGAAGGGTGACAGCGCCAAGTACGCGGACGCCTGGAAGAACGGCGGCGGCGGCGTGTGGATGACGCCGGCCTACGATCCCGAAACCAGCACGATCTACCTAGCCGTGGGCAATCCCTCGCCCGACCTGGACGGCGGCGTGCGCCCGGGCGACAACCTGTATACCGACGCCGTGGTCGCCATCGACGCGACGAGTGGGAAGACCAAGTGGTACTACCAGACGGTACCGCATGACGTCTGGGACCTGGACGCGGTCTCGCCCCCGGTCGTGGCCAAGCTGGGCAACCAGAAGGTCGTAGTGCACGCCGGTAAGACTGCGTGGGCCTATGTGCTCGACGCGGAAACCGGCAAGTTGATCCGGCGGACCGACAACTTCACCCCGCAGGAGAACATGTTTGCGCTGCCGACCGATAAAGGCACCCGGATGCTCCCGGGCGCCAACGGCGGTGCAGAATGGTCGCCGATCTCGATCGACCCCAGCCTGAACTACGCCTTCGTGGCCGGGCTGCATCAGCCGATGAACTACATCACCCACAACGCTCCGTGGGAAAAGGGCCGGCTCTGGCTCGGCTCCGCGTTCGTCGCGATCAAGGGAGAGGAGCAATACGGGCTCTTCACCGCGCTCAACCTCAACACCGGTAAGGTCGCCTGGCAGAACAAGGTGGAGCAGCCGATGATGGGTGGCGCGCTTTCGACCGCCGGCGGCGTCACGTTCACCGGCGAAGGCAACGGCAACTTCAACGCCTATGACTCGAAGAGCGGCAAGCTGCTTTGGCAATTCAACGCCGGCGCGGGGTGCAACTCGGCGCCGATGACCTTCACGTTCGAAGGCGAGCAGTTCGTCGCAGTGGCTTGCGGCGGCAACTTCCAGATCAGTTTCCCGCTGGGCGACGACGTCCTGGTCTTCGGCCTGCCGAAGGGGACCGCGCCCGCCAAGGCGGCCAAGAAGAAGTAGGGGGACCCCCGGTGCGAGTGCGTCGCCGGCCGCCAACCGGAGACGCACTCACCCGCGGGTTGGGGGAGGCCAATACCGAGGGGCCGATGGTGCCTGCCTCGGTCCCGTTTCACACCGCACGCAAGGAGGTGACACGCACGCAGTTTCGTCCGGCAAACGAAGCGCAAACCCATGGTGTCGCTGATGCACGGGTAGTTCGAGTTTCGCAGCTGGCTGTCGTGGATCAGTCAACTCAACTCTGAGGGAAGCGCACCTATGAAGCGAATCGGGCTGGTTTGCCTGGGGCTGGCGTTGGGGGCGGCGAACACCGTCCACGCGCAGGGCCTCACGATGCA
>DATJGL010000048.1:0-28371 GCA_035495075.1 Gemmatimonadales bacterium | reverse complement strand
GATCCTGCTTGCCACCACGGGGATGCTGTTCATGGCCGGCGCCGAGGATCTGATCGTCCTGTTCCTCGGTCTGGAGCTGATGTCGGTGGCGGTGTATGTGCTGGCCGGGTTCGACCGCTTTCGCCGATCCTCAGCGGAGGCGGCGCTCAAGTACTTCCTCATCGGGGCGTTTGCGTCGGCGTTTCTGCTCTACGGCATTGCCCTGGTCTACGGCGCTACCGGCGAGACCAATCTGATCCGCATCGGTGAGCGGCTGGCATCGGCTCCGTTGAGCCTGCTCGCTACGCTGGGCCTGGGCCTGCTGCTGATCGGCTTTGGGTTCAAGGTGGCCGCAGTGCCGTTCCACATGTGGGCACCCGACGTATACGACGGCGCCCCCACTCCGATTACCGGATTCATGGCGACCGGCGTCAAGACAGCCGCCTTTGCCGCGCTGGTGCGTGTGCTGTTGGAAGGCTTTCCCACGGCAACCGCAATCTGGCAGCCGATCATTGCCGCGCTGGCGATCGCCACCATCGTGCTGGGCAATACCGTCGCCCTGGCTCAGCGGTCCCTGAAGCGGATGCTGGCGTACAGCTCGATCGCCCACGCGGGGTACGTCCTGGTAGCAGTGTGGGCGGGCACTACCCTCGGCGCCGGCGCGGTCTGCTTCTACCTGCTCGCGTACTCGGTGACCACGTTGGCGAGCTTCGGGATTCTCGCGTCGATCGAGCACGTCGGCTCGCGCACGGTTCTGGTGGACGATCTCGAGGGACTGTACTCGGTACGGCCGGGCGCAGCGCTGGCGCTCAGCATCTGCCTGCTTTCGCTGCTGGGATTTCCTGGCACTTTCGGCTTCATTGGAAAGTGGTATCTCATCGCCGCCGCCGTCTCCGAGGGGCAGTACATCCTTCCTGTGGTATTGGTGCTCGGCAGCCTGGTGTCCGCGGGATACTATCTACCGGTGATAATGGCGATGACGATGAAGCCCACCCGGTCGCTCGAGGCGCACCGCCAAGTCAGCTTCTCCTGGGCGGCCCGCGCCGCCGTGGCGATCGCAGTGGCCATGATTCTCATCTTCGGGGTGTGGCCCACGGGCCCGCTGGCCACGGTGCTCAAGAGCGCCGAGACGCTGGGCCGGGGCACGCCTCCGGTGGCGACAGGACAGAACCAAACGCGATGAACGTTCCGAAATCGATCTTTCGTCAGTACGACGTCCGCGGGATCGTCGATCGTGAGCTCACCCCGGAGTTTGCCCGGGCCCTGGGGCGGGCGTACGGCACCAAGGCGTGGGACCGCCTGGGACGGGTGCCGGTGTTGGCGGTGGGGCGCGACAATCGGCCGTCGGGCCCTGCGCTCGCCGCCGGGATTCGTCAGGGCATCGTGGATACGGGCGCCACCGCGGTGGACGTCGGCTTGGTGCCCACACCGGCGCTCTACTTCGCCGTTTCTGCGCTTGGCACCGACGGCGGTCTGCAGGTCACCGGATCGCACAACCCGCCGGAGTTCAACGGATTCAAGATGGTGCTCGCGGGCGACGCCATTCACGGCGACGAGATCCTGGAGCTTTGGGAGATCATCGTCGCGGAACGCTGCCGTTCGGGGAAGGGGACCGAGACCGTCGATGGATCCGTGCTCCGCAAGTATCAGGACGCCATCGTCTCCCGCAACCACCTCCGGCGGCCGGTGCGAGTAGTGGCGGACTGCGGCAACGGAACCGGCAGCGTGATCGCGGTGCCGACCCTCCAGGCCCTCGGAGCGGAAGTGACGCCGCTCTTCTGCGAGTCGGATGGCACCTTCCCGAATCACCACCCCGACCCCACAGTGCCCGAGAACCTGCGCGACCTCCAGGCGGCCGTGCGGCGCACCGGGGCAGAGCTCGGTATCGCGTTCGACGGCGATGCGGATCGAATAGGTGCCGTGGATGAGCACGGACAGATCGTTTTCGGCGATCAGCTGCTGGTGATCTTTGGTCGGGACGCGGTGCGACGGTTCGGAAAGGGCACACCGGTGATCTTCGACGTGAAATGCTCGCAGGTGCTGCCGGAGGCCCTGGAGCGGGCGGGTGCCAAACCAGTGATGTGGAAGACCGGGCACTCGCTCATCAAAGCCAAGATGAAGGAGACTTACGCCCCGCTCGCCGGCGAGATGAGCGGGCACATGTTCTTCGGCGGCGACTATCTGGGCTTCGACGATGCCCTCTTCGCGGCCGCCCGGCTGCTCGAAGTGGTCTCCAACAGCTCCGGCGGCCTTTCGGTCTTGCTGGCCGACCTGCCTAAGACGTTTGCCACGCCGGAAATTCGGGTTGACTGCCCGGACGACGTGAAATTCGGGATTACCGATCGTGCGGTGTCCCACTTTTCCGCCAAGTATCCCGTGAACACCATCGATGGGGTGCGCATGACCTTTCCCAAGGGCTGGGGGCTCATCCGCTCCTCCAACACCCAGCCCGTGCTCGTGCTGCGATTCGAGGCCACCGATCCCAAGTCGCTCGAGGACTATCGGCAGGAGGTGATGGGGTGGCTGGCGGAGCAGGGGGTGAAGACAGAAACAGCGTGAATGGTGAACAGTGAACAGTGAACCGGGGGCCCACTGCTCAGCTGGCATCCGCTGTCCCAGGACGCCGGTGGTCAGCCCTATGGTCGGAACACCCCGTTCACTGTTCACCGTTCACGGTTCACGCTTTATCTAGAACATGTCCCGCCGCGCTCGGCAGATCCTGGCGCTTCTCCTCATCGTTGGCGTGCTGCTCTTCGTCGGGCGGTGGGTAGCCGCGCTCCTGGCCGACCGCTGGTGGGCCGAAGGCATCTCACCCGCAGCGGTCACCTTCATTACCAGTTGGCGTCTGCTTGGCCTGACCTTGGAGCTTGGCGGCATCCTGATCGCGTCCGCCTGGTTCATCGGGCACCTGTTGATCGTCTATCGCGCGATCGGGTCGGTCCAGATCTCCCGCCACGTCGCCAATCTCGAGATCCGTGAGGCGCTCACCAGCGAGGTGCTGCTCGGGACTGCCATCGCGATGGGGCTTCTGCTGGGCCTGCTGGTCGGTGCGGGGACCTCGACCTGGAGTCCCGCCGTTGCGCTCGCCTGGCGCGGGATGACCTTCGGAGTTCGGGAGCCGGTGCTGGGGCACGATCTCGGCCTCTACGTGGCGCAGCTTCCGCTCTGGCGCCTTCTCCACGGATTGGCCCTCTTGCTGTGCGGTCTCGCCCTGATCACCTGCATTGCGTTGTACAGCCTGGTCGGCGCGCTGCGCTGGTCCGGAGGACGGCCGGCGATCAATGACCATGCCCGCGCCCACCTCGGCGCGCTCCTGGTATGCCTCGCGCTCGCGCTTGCGTGGGGCTATCTGCTGGAGCCGTACGAGCTCGTGGCCGGCCTTGCCGGTATCCCCGACCGCCCCGCCGTAGACATGGCGGCGCTGGTGGCGCCGGCGCTCACCGGTACCGCGCTCATGGTTGCGGTGATGTCGGCCATCTGGGCCATCAAGTCGACCCACGCGCTGGTCGCCGCGAGCTGGCTCGTTCTGGTGATCACTTCTGTCGGGGGGCACTACGTTCTCCCGGCGGTCAACCGCGATCGTGGCACTCCCACCGTCGAGCCGGACCTGACCCGCCAGCTCGAGCGAATCGCCTTCGGTCTGAGCGGCCTGCACGACTCCAGCGGCAGTCGTCTGCTCCGCGACGTTTCGCCTCCGCGCGTGGCGCCACTCTGGGGCGAGCACGCCGTAGCGCGACTGGCGAACGATACCAATTCGGATTCGGTGACGGCTGAGCCCGGTGTGCTCGCGGTCGAGGGTCGCCGGCTCCAGGTGTGGCTGGTGGACCGCGGCTCGGTGGCCGACAAGCCCGGGATTCTTGCGGTCGCGGCGGATCGGGTGGCAACCGGCGGTGATCCGCTTTACTACCGGCTGGGCGACACCCTCGGTTATCCAACGCCGTTTGCACTGCAGCTCCAGCTGGACTCGAGCGCGGTGCAGCCGGGCGCTCCACCGTACGACGTCGCGCAAACCGGCCCGGGCATTGTGCTCGACACCTGGCCGCGACGGCTGATCCTGGCCTGGGCGCTCCAGGCCGGCCAGCTCCTCACCGCACTGCCCCAGGGCGCTCGCCTGGTCTGGCACCTGTCACCCGAGGAGCGGTTCGGCGCGCTCCTTCCCTTTGCCGAGTGGGGCGAGCCGGTTCCGGTCGTGGTCGACAACGAGCTGGTCTGGGTTTCGGACGGGTACGTGACTTCGGAAACGTTCCCGTTGATCGACCGCCTTCCCTGGCGCCGGGAAGGAGTCAACCTGGTCCAGGCGGGCTTCGTCGGCGTTGTGTGGGCGCGCACCGGTCGCACTGCCATCTATCTCAGGGGCGATGCGGAGACCGAAGGCCTGGCGCGAACTTGGGCGTCGATTGCCAGCGGCGTGGTGCTGCCGATGCGTGATCTGCCGCCGGGACTTGCGGCGGCGCTGCCTTATCCGGAAGAGCTTTTCGCCGTTCAGGCCCGCGCGCTCGAACGTGAGCCGTGGGATGCCGGGACGCTCAGTGATCGTCCGGAAGCCGGCCCGGGTGAGCCGGGCCCGCCAACCCAGGGCTGGCGAGCGGACACCGGAGGAACCCGACTTGTCGCGTTGTACGAGCGGCCGTCTGGCGGCCGAGTGAGCGCAGCGCTCGCGGGAGCGACCCGAGGCGGTCGCCCGGTGCTGGACCTGGTGCGGCTCGATTCGGCCAAGTCGCTCCCTGCTCCCCGGGCTCTTGACGCCACGTGGCGGCGGTTTCCTTCCTTCCTTAGCCTGGCCGATTCGGTCCGCTCCAGCGGTGCTGCTCGGGGCGACAGCCTCCTCCGTGGCCCGTTGACGGTCTGGCTGGATCCCGTGGCTGGGCTCGGCGCGTACAGAACGTGGTACGCACCCCGCGGAAACGGCCTCGCGCTCGTGTGGGTGAGCATCGCGCAAAGCGGGCGCCCGGTCGGCGGGGCGGGGAGGACTCTGGCCGAGGCGTGGGATAATCTGAGAGGAGCCAGCGCGCCGTTGCCGCCGACGGTGCCCACTGCGTCGCTGGAGGAAGCCAGGAAGTGGCTGAGAATCGCCGACTCAGCTCTCCGCGCGGGCGACTGGGCCGGCTTCGGCCGAGCATTCGACGCGCTCAAACAAGTCATCGGGACGGAGCGAGACACGCTGAGCCGCTGAGCTTGCTGGACCCTCTACCCCGGGCTAGGTTCCTCGCGCCTTGGACCAGGGATCGGGAGGGACATGCGGACCGCGGTGTTGGCCCTCGGAGGGAATGCGCTCGCGCGAGCGGGCGAGCGCCCGACGATCACCAATCAATTTCGCCACGCGCGGAACAGCGTCGCTCCGATCGTCCAACTCGCGAAGGATGGCTGGGGCATCGCGATCGTACACGGGAATGGCCCGCAGGTGGGTGACGAGCTCGTGCGCAACGAGGTCGCTCGCAATCTGGTGGAGCCGCTTCCGCTGGGTGTCCTGGTGGCGAACACGGCCGGCTGGATCGGGTACATGCTCCAGCAATCGTTGCAGAACGCCCTCCGCTTCGGCCAGGTCCAGCGCGACGTGATCACGCTGATCACGCAGACGCTGGTGGACCCCTACGACCCTGCCCTCACGCGCCCGACCAAACCCATCGGCCATCCGCTCTCCGACGAGCTGGCGGCGCAGCTGCGGGAAACCGGCATCGCGATCGGACGCGACGGCGCCGGCCATTGGCGCCGGCTGGCGGCGAGCCCACTGCCGACTGGCGTGGTCGAGCTCGAGCTGATCCGTCGACTGCTGGGGCAGAACGTCATCGTCGTGGCGGGCGGTGGGGGCGGGCCGCCGGTTTACGACCATCCCCTGCTTGGCTACGAGGGGCTCGAGGCGGTCGTGGACAAGGATCGGGTCGCGGCAATTCTCGCGCGCCAGCTCGACGCCGAGGTCCTCCTGATTCTCACCGACGTGGACGCGGTCTACGCGGGCTGGGGAACACCATCGGCGCGGCCGTTGCTTCGGCTCACGCTGGATGAAGTAGACGAGCTGATCGCGGCCGGCGGCGTCAACGAAGGTGGAATGAAGCCCAAGGTACAAGCGGCCGCGGATTTCGTGCGGAGCGGGGGTGGACGTGCGATCGTGGCGCGGCTCAATGACGGCCCGGCGGCGTTGCGGGGCGAGGTAGGAACGACCATCGCGAGGTCATAGAGGTCATAGATGAATATCCACGAGTATCAGGCCCGGGCGCTGCTCAAGGCGCAGGGCATACCCATGCTCGACGGCGACGTCGCGTCTACGCCGACCGAGGCCGAGGCCATCGCGCGGCGACTTGGCGGCACAGTGGTCATCAAGGCCCAGGTGCATGCGGGCGGCCGGGGCAAGGCGGGCGGCGTCCGCCTGGCCAAGAGTCCCGGCGAGGCCCTCGATCACGGGGCCGAGATCCTCGGCATGCAGATCAAGGGCCTCACGGTCCAGAAGGTTCTGGTCGTTCCGGCGGCGGAAATTGCGTCGGAGAGCTACGTCGGCCTCATCATGGACCGCGAGACCCAGCGGCCGGTCTTCATGGTCAGCTCGGCGGGAGGTGTAGACATCGAGGAAGTCGCCGCCAAAACGCCCGAGAAGATCGTCCGGCTTCCGATCGACCCTACCTACGGCCTCTTCCCTCACCAGGCGCTGGCCCTCGCTTTCGCGCTCTACCGCGACTTCGCCCAGGTCAAGGCGGCGGCGAAGATCATGGAGCAGCTTTACACGGCGTTTCTCGCGAACGGCGCCTCGCTGGCCGAGATCAACCCCCTGGTGACGACACCGGACGGACGGGTGCTCGCGCTCGACGCGAAGATCGTGATCGACGACAACGAGCTGTTCTGGCGACCCGACTTGGGCCTGCTGCGGGACGACACGGCGGAAGAACCGAGCGAGGCAGCGGCGCGCCGGGCAAACCTCTCGTTCATCAAGCTCGACGGCAACGTCGGTTGTGTCGTCAACGGGGCCGGCCTCGCCATGGCCACGATGGACCTGGTCAAGTTCTATGGAGGAGACCCGGCCAACTTTCTCGACATCGGCGGCAGCTCGAGTCCCGAGAAGGTGATCAACGCGCTCAAGATCATCACCCAGGCCCCCCACGTCAAAGCGATCTTGTTCAACATTTTCGGCGGCATCACCCGGACGGATGACGTCGCCAACGGCATCGTCGCGGCCACGCGCCAGTTCAAGGTGAACGTCCCCATCGTCATCCGGCTCACCGGGACTAATGAGGCGGAAGCGATCAAAATCCTGAACGGCGTCGGCATGCCAGCGTTGAGCGACATGGACCAGGCGGTCGAGCAGGTAGTCAAGCTGGCGCGGGAGGCGGCGTGAGCGTCTTCGCCAACGGGAACACTCGTCTCCTGATCCAGGGAATCACGGGTCGGGAAGGCTCGTTCCACGCCCGCCACATGCTGGAGTACGGGACCAACGTGGTGGCAGGCGTGACACCGGGGAAAGGCGGACAGAAGTTTGAGCAAAAAGTGCCGGTGTTCAACACGGTGGCGCAGGCAGTGGAAGCGACCGGCGCCAACACTTCGGTGATTTACGTACCGCCAATGGCAGCGGCGGCGGCGATCGTCGAAGCGGCCGACGCATCGATCCCGCTGGTTGTCTGCATCACCGAAGGCATTCCGGTCATGCACATGAGTCGGACCATGCCGTTCGTCCGGAGCCGGAGCGTGCGTTTGATCGGGCCCAATTGCCCCGGTCTCATTACGCCCGGATCCAAAGCCAAAGTGGGCATCATTCCCGGCAACATCTGCAGTGCGGGTCGGGTGGGACTGGTCTCCCGGAGCGGCACGCTTACCTACGAGGTCGTGAACCACCTGACCCGGGCGGGCATCGGCCAGAGCACCTGCGTCGGAATCGGCGGCGACCCGATTATCGGAACCAATTTCATCGATTGCCTGCGCGCCTTCCAGGAAGACACTGCGACCGATGCGATCGTCATGATCGGTGAAATCGGTGGCACCGACGAGCAGAACGCGGCGCAGTTCGTGAAAAACCGGGTGACTAAACCGGTCGTCGGTTTCATCGCCGGTCAGACGGCGCCCAAGGGTCGGCGCATGGGTCACGCGGGCGCCATCATCTCCGGGTCATCGGGCACCGCCGAGGAGAAGCTGGCGGCGTTCGAGGCGGCGGGGATCGGTATCATGCGTCGCCCGGCAGACGTGGTCGAGCTGCTTCGGAAGCGCATGTGAGACTCGCGGACCTCCTGAGCCCGGGGCGGGTCGTCGTTCCCCTCGCCGCGGCGACCTGGTCCGAAGGGATCCGCTTGCTGGTGGACGCCTGTCGAGCCGATGGACGGGTGCGAGACGAGGGGAAGCTCGAGGCGGCGGTGAAGCACGCCTGGCCCGAAGACACGCTGAGTCTGGGGCCGCATGCCGTCCTGCCGCATTTCCGCACTGACGCCGTGGACGGTGTGGTGGCCGCGCTGGGAGTTGCCCCCAAGCCGATGGCCGGTCATGGCGCCGACGAGGAGGCGGGCGCAGGCGCCCGCATCATGCTGCTCGTCATCGCACCACCTCGCGATGCTGCCGCGTATCTCCAGGCCGTTGCGGCCTTCGCCCGCGCACTGTCGAAGCCGGAAGTGGTAGAGGGGCTGCACGCTGCCGAGAGCGCGCAGCAGGTTCTGTCCTTACCGGGCCTGCGTGACGTCCGGCTCGAGGAGGAATTGCTGGTTGGCGACGTGATGGCGGCGGCGACCGTCGCGCTTCCGCCCGAGATGCCGCTCGAGGAGGCTGCCCGGTTGCTGGTGCGGCAAGGACTGGATGCCGCGCCGGTCGTGGGTCCGGGCAGGGAAGTGATCGGACTCCTTTCCAGCCGGGAGTTGCTACGGCACGTCCTCCCGTCGTACGTGCAGCGGGTTCAAACGGGCGAGCCGCAGCGCGGCCGGGGGCGGAAGGACGGTGTAGTTCCGACGGCAGCCGTGGTACGCGACGCGATGGCCCGCAACGTTCTCTGTGTGTCCGAGGACCAGTCCCTGTCAGACGTCGCTACCCTGCTCGCGAACAAGGATGTGCCGTGTCTTCCGGTGGTGCGGGAGGGTGTGCTCCGCGGCGTATTGACGCGTGCGGAAATCGTCCGGAAGCTGATAGGACAGTAAAGCCGGGAAACCCTTTTCCGGGAGCTCTCATTGCCGACGTCGCTGACCCTGGGCATCGTCAAGCCCGACGCCATCGAGACCAGCAAAACCGGACTCATCGTGGCCCATCTCGAGCGCGAGGGTTTCAAATTGCGGGCGGCCCGACTGGTGCGGCTGACCCAGAGTCAGGCGAGTGAATTCTATGCGGTCCATCGGGGACGCCCCTTTTACGCCGACTTGGTCCAGTTCATGACCAGCGGGCCCTGCCTGCCGATGGCACTGGAGCGGTCGGATGCGGTAGCGCATCTCCGTACCGTCATCGGGGCCACCGATCCCAAGGACGCCGCGCCCGGTACCGTGCGAAAGCTCTATGCCGAGTCCAAGGGTCGGAATGTGATTCACGCCTCGGACAGCCCGGAGAATGCCCTCCGCGAAGTGGCGTTTTTCTTTGCGGAAGGGGAGCTGGCGGGGCTTTGGGATAAAGCGTGAACGGTGAACCGTGAACAGTGAACGGGGCTGGCAGGGCGGGGTCCTGTTTACGGTTTACTCTTCACTGTTCGCGCCTCTCTCAACTTGACGTAACTCTGGGCGGCAGATTAGTTTAGCAGGCTATGCTTCAGGTCGACCTCCGTGCTCTCAGCCGGGGTCCGGTCGACACCGTCGGGCGGCTCGAGCCGAACGATCCGGTCTTCGAGGGACTCGTGCTGGGACTCGCGGGGCCGGTGGCGGTGTCCGGACGCCTCCAGGCAACCGGCCCGGGGGAGTACTTTTGGCGGGCCCGGATCGCCGCCGACCTTGATACCAGTTGCCGGCGTTGCCTGGCCGATGTGGCACACCACGTAGACCAGGATCTGGACGTCCTCTTGAGCGACGATCCTGACGCAGCGGACGATCCGGCAGTGTACGTGCTCCCCCCCGGTGCAACCACGGTCGATCTCCGCGGGGTGGTGCGGGAGGAGTTGGCGTTAGCAGTCCCGCCCTTCCTCCTCTGCCGCGACGATTGCGCGGGCCTCTGTCCCCGATGCGGGGCCGATCTCAATGCCGGCAGGTGCCAGTGCGCCCCGGCGGAACCAGTTTGAGGATTCCATGGCTGTTCCGAAGCGACGCACCTCGAAATCGAAAAAGCGGCTCCGCCGCGGCCATCATAGCGGTGCCGGCATGCGGCCGCAGGCCTGTCCCCGATGCGGATCGCCCAAGCTGTCGCATCGCGTGTGCGATTCCTGCGGGTACTACCGCGGCAAGAAGCAGGTCGAGGTCGAGGACGCCTGAGCGTGATCCGCGTCGCGGTAGACGCGATGGGGGGCGACCACGCGCCTCGGGCCGAGGTCGATGGGGCTGTTGAAGCGCTCGCCACGCTCCCGGATATCGTCCGGATTCAGCTGGTGGGCCGCCCCGACGCCATCGAGCCGGAGCTTGCGCGCTACGCGTCGCTCGACCGCGCTCGGATCGAGGTCCATCCTGCCAGCGATGTAATCGGCATGGCGGAGAAACCGCTCGCGGCGGTTCGCAAGAAGCCTCAATCCAGCCTTGTAGTCGGCCTCCGGCTACAGCAGCAGGGCAAGTCGGACGCGTTTCTCTCGGCGGGCAACACCGGTGCCGTGCTCGCCGCCTCCACCATGATTTTGGGCCTCCACCCCGGCGTCGAGCGGGCGACCGTCGCGACCCCCTTTCCCACCGCGCAGGGAGCGGTCGTCGTGCTCGACGCCGGCGCCAACGTCGATTGCTCTGCTCGCGAGCTGGTCAACTTTGCCTACCTTGGCACCGTCTACATGCAGGACGTGCACGGCCGGCCCAACCCACGCGTGGGCCTCTTGAATGTGGGCGAGGAGGACGAGAAGGGAAACGCGGTCGCCAGGGAAGCCCACCAGCTGCTCAAGAACGCGTCGGGGCTCAACTACATCGGAAACGTCGAGGGGCGTGATATTCTGGGGCACATGAAGCACGGGCCGATTGACGTGATCGTGTGCGACGGATTCGTCGGCAACATCGTGCTCAAGTTTTATGAATCCGCGGCTCGGCTGCTGATCGGGATCGTTCAGCGCGAGGCGCCGGAGGTCCTGGCTCGGGAAGACTTCGGCCGGGTCCTGCGCTTCCTCGACTACTCCGAGTACGGCGGCGCGCCGCTCCTGGGGGTCAAGGGCGTGACCATCATGTGTCACGGCTCGTCCAGTGGCAACGCTATTAAGAACGCGATTCGTGTGGCGGTGCAGGCGGTCCAGAGCCACCTCGATCGCCACATCGACGCACAGCTCGCCCAGCGAACGGCGGCCACCTCCGCATGACCGTCGCCCGGCCGGTCGCCGAGGTCGCCAGCATCGGGACCGCCGTTCCCGCCCAGGTCGTCACCAACGCCGACCTGTCCAAGACCCTCGACACCTCCGACGAGTGGATCGTCGAGCGCACCGGCATCCGCGAGCGCCGCATCGCTCGGCCCGACGAATCGCTTGCCTCCCTTTGCGAGACCGCCGCGCGCCAGGCCATGAGTCGCGCTGGCGTGACGGCGGAAGAGCTCGATGCCATCGTGCTCTCCACCGTGTCGCCCGACCGCCGCATGCCCGGCACCGCCTGCGACGTCCAGGCGCTCCTCGGGGCGGAGCAGGCGGCCGCGTTCGACATCTCGGCGGCTTGCCCCGGATTCATCTACGGATTGAGCATCGCCGAGGGGTTCGTGGCGACGGGCACCAGCCGCACCGTGCTGGTGCTGGGCGGCGAAAAGCTCTCCTGCATCACCGATTGGGAAGACCGCTCCACGGCGGTGCTCTTCGGTGACGGCGCCGGCGCCGCGATCGTGCGACCCGCCCGGCCCGATGGGCGGGGCATTCTGTCCACGTTCCTCAAGACCGACGGTCGCCTGGCGCCGCTCCTCTGGATCCCGGGCGGCGGCTCGCTCGAGCCGGTGAGCGAGAAGGTCCTCCGAGAGCGATCGCACTTCATGAAGATGAAAGGCCGCGAAGTCTTCAAAGCAGCCGTGCTCGCGATGTCGGAAGCCACGGACGAGGCTCTGCGCCGGGCGTGCATCACCGCCGATCAGATCGACCTTTTCGTCCCCCACCAGGCAAATGTCCGAATCATCGAGGCGACCGCGAAGCACGCCGGTATCCCGATGGATAAGGTCATGGTGAACCTGGAGAAGTACGGCAATACCTCGGCGGCGTCGATTCCAATCGCGCTGGAGCAGGCCTTGGAAGAAGGGCGCGTCGCCAAGGGCTCGCTGCTCCTATTCGTCGCCTTCGGCGCCGGCTTTACCTGGGGGAGTGCCGTCGTCCGGTGGTGATGGTGGTGATGTGCCCCGGCCAGGGGGCGCAGAAAGTCGGCATGGGTAAGGATCTTGCCGAGCGCTTCACCCCCGCCCGCGACACCTTTGCCGCCATCGATGAGGCGTTGGGGGTTCCGCTCTCCCGGATCATGTGGGAAGGACCGGAAGAAGAGCTGACCCGCACTCACAATGCGCAGCCCGCAATCTTGGCTCACTCTGCCGCGGTACTCGCCGTGTCAGCCAAGGCGTTTGGCGTGCCAGCCGCGGCAGCAGGTCACAGCCTTGGCGAATACAGCGCGCACGTGGCGGCCGGAAGCTTGCCGGCGACCGAGGCCGCCCGGCTGGTGCGGCGCCGCGGCGAGCTGATGCATGAAGCGGGCATCAAGCGACCCGGCACAATGGCCGCCGTCCTTGGCCTAGCCACTGAGTTGGTCGAAGCTGCCTGCCGCGAAGCGTCGGCGGCTGACGGGGTGGCCGTCGCCGCGAATCTGAACACGCCGGAGCAGACCGTGATTTCCGGCGACCCAGCCGCCGTCGAGCGCGCGGGCGAAGGATGCAAGGCTCGAGGCGCGAAACGAGTCGTGCCACTCAAGGTGAGCGGCGCGTTTCATTCGCCCCTTATGGAACCGGCAATCCCAGGATTGCGCGCCGCGCTCGCCAGCGCTGCGTTCCAGGACCCACGGCTTCCGGTAGTGGCCAACGCGACCGCGGAGCCCGTGCGTCAGGCATCGGGAGCCGTCCAGCTCCTCATCGAGCAGCTGACCGCACCCGTGCGGTGGGTCGAGTGTATGCAGGCCGCGGCGAAGCTTGCGCCCGCTGCGACCTTTGTCGAAGTCGGACCTGGTAATGTGCTTTCGGGCTTGCTGAAACGGATCGTTCCCGGCGCGCAGACTGTCACGCTGGGGACGGCGGACGAAGTCGAGAAGTTTTTGGCTGCGTTCACGCTGTTAGAGGGCAAATGGTCCCAATCGATCTGACCGGCCGCGTCGCTCTGGTCACCGGCGGAACCCGGGGGATCGGCCGCGCGATCGCGCAGCAACTCCACGCCGCCGGCGCGAGGGTCGCCATCACGGGTCGCGATGCGGAGCGGGCGAAGGCCGCCGCCGCCGAGTTGGGCGCGGGTAGTGCTGGATTCGGTTGTGAGATGACCGACGCCGTGCAGATCGAGGCTGCCGTCGCGGGAACCGAGGCGGCGTTGGGTCCAGTGGACATCCTGGTGAATAACGCCGGTCTCACCCGGGATCAGATCGTCCTTCGCATGTCGGAGGCCGACTGGGACACGGTGCTCGGCGCGAATCTCAAGGGCGCGTTCGTGGCCACCCGCTCCGTGCTCAAGGGCATGATGAAGCGGAAGTCCGGGCGAATCGTCAACGTGAGCAGCATCGTCGGTATTACCGGCAACAAAGGGCAGGCGAATTACGCGGCATCCAAGGCCGGTCTGATCGCCCTGACGAAGTCGGTGGCCAAGGAGTATGCCAGCCGTAATATCCTGGTGAATTGCGTGGCGCCCGGGTTCATCGAGACCGACATGACGGATGCCTTGCCGGTCGAAGCGCGGACGTCATTATTACAGCAGATCGCCCTGGGACGGTTGGGGCGGCCGGAGGACATCGCCGGCGCGGTGCTGTTCCTGGTCTCGGATTTGGCGGGGTACCTCACGGGACAGGTCGTGGTCGTGGACGGTGGGATGGTCATCTAGGCGCACCTCAATCGCATGAGGACGACATGAGCGACGTCGAAGAAAAGGTCAAGGACATCATCGTCGAGGAGCTGGGCGTGGAGCGCGAGAAGCTCACCAGCGATGCCAGTTTCATGGAGGACCTCGGCGCCGACAGTCTCGACACGGTCGAGCTCGTCATGGCCTTCGAGAAAGAGTTCGACATCGACATCCCCGACGAAGAGGCGGAGAAACTCCGGACCGTCGGTGACGCCATGAACTACCTGCACCAAAAGATCGGGAAATAGCTTGACCCACCGCGTCGTCGTCACCGGCCTCGGGCTGGTGACTCCCGTCGGCACCGACGTCGACTCGACCTGGGCCAGTCTGCTGGAAGGGCGGTCGGGGGCCGGGACCATTACCAAGTTCGATCCGTCCAAGCTGTCGGTCCGCTTCGCCTGCGAGGTGAAGGGCTTCGACCCTTTGCGCTACATGGACAAGAAAGAGGCCCGGCGCTACGACCTCTTCGCGCAGTTTGCGCTAGGCGCTGCGGCCCAGGCGGTTGCCCAGGCCGGCCTCGAGGACAAGTTTCCGGCTCCGCAGCGAACCGGGGTCATCATCGGCACCGGAATCGGGGGCATGCAGACGTACGAAGACAACTGCATGGCCTACCTCACCAAGGGCCCCGACCGAGTGTCCCCCTTCTTCGTCCCGATGTTCATCCCCGATATCGCCGCTGGCCTGGTCTCGATTCGCTACGGTCTTCGGGGACCGAATTTCGCGACCGTCTCTGCCTGCGCTTCCTCGGCCCATGCCATCGGCGAGTCGTTGAACCTGATCCGGCACGGCGGGGCGGACGCCATGGTCACCGGCGGCGCGGAGGCTGCCATTACCGGCCTCACGGTGGCGGCGTTCGCCAACATGAAGGCGTTGTCCAGCCGCAACGATTCACCGGAGACCGCAAGCCGGCCATTCGACAAAGATCGGGACGGGTTCGTGCTGGGTGACGGCGCCGGCGTCGTGGTGCTCGAGAGCCTGGAACATGCGCAGAAACGGGGCGCCCGGATTCTGGCCGAGGTGATTGGGTATGGCTTGAGTGCTGACGCCTATCACATCACCCAACCGCCGGCTGATGGCAGCGGGGCGGCACAAGCCATGCGTGAGTGCATCGCAGACGGGCAAATCGACCCGAAAGACATCGGGTACATCAATGCCCACGGCACTTCGACGCCGCAGGGGGATGTCGCCGAGACGCGGGCGGTCAAGAACGTCCTCGGCGATCAGGCCTACAAGCTCGTGTTCGGGTCGACCAAGTCGATGACCGGACACCTGCTTGGTGGCGCCGGTGCCCTTGAGTTCGTGGTTTCGCTGCTGGTGGCGACGTGCGGCGTCATCCCGCCCACCATCAACCAGTTCACTCCAGATCCCGAATGCGACCTGAATTGCGCACCGAACCACAAGGTTACGCGTGACGTGAAGGTTGCCTTGTCGAATTCATTCGGCTTCGGTGGGCACAATGTGACCTTGGCGGTGCGTAGGTTCGAGGGCTAGCCGATAGCTGATAGCTGATAGCTTCACCGGAGGACTCATGACGACCATCGCCGCCCCCACCGGGCTGCTTCCGTTGATTCGGCGGCTCGATGCCGCCGTCGCCGTGCGGGACGACGCCGGCCGATGTCGCGCGGTCAAGAACGCTCTGGTCGCCGCCGTCAACGGCGGTGAGATTGCCCTTGATCCATCCCATCAGGTCCCCATCGCCGAGCGTTACGCCCGCCGCTTACTCTACCGAGATCCCGAGCTCCGCTACACCGTGTTGGCGATGGTCTGGGGGCGGGGACAGGGTACGGCGTTGCACGACCATGCCGGTACCTGGTGCGTCGAATGTGTCTATCGCGGCCGTATTCGGGTGACGTCGTTCTCGGTGCGCGGCGGCGATCCAGAACTCGACCTGGTGCGATTCGAGCCCGAGACGGTCGTCATGGCGGGCGTTGGTGAAGCGGGAGCGCTCATTCCGCCGTTCGAGTATCATCGGCTGGAAAACCCGGATGAGATGCCCGCCGTAACCATCCATGTGTACGGCGGCGAGATGACCTATTGCCACGTGTACGAGCCGTGCGAGGGTGGGTATCGGCGGATGTTCAAGGAGCTGCGCTATACGGAATAAGGCTATGACTTGAGGCCCCGCATCACGATCGCCTCGACCCCGAACGAGGCTGCTACCTCCCGAGTTTCCGCGCTCGCGCTACCGCTGAAGTAGTCGAGCAGCAGCGAGACGCCGCTGGCACCTCTCGCGCTGCGCGGTGTACATTTCGCAAGCCACCCCGGTCCCTGAGGAGCCAGCATGATCGGCGAGCTCGACCTTGGCCGTGTGAAGGATCCTTCGCTCCGCCCCATCGCCGAGAAGGTCATGCGCGGCGAGCGGTTGGACGGGGCCGACGGGGAGGCGCTGTACGCCACGGCCGACTTGCTCGGCCTGGGCCTGTTGGCCGATTTCGCCAACCGGCGCCGCAATGGCGACAGGGTCTTCTTCTCGGCCAATCAGCACATAAATCCGACCAATGTCTGCGTGCTGCGGAACACTTGCGTGTTCTGCTCGTTCGCCCGGATGCCCAAGGAAGACGGGGCCTACACCCGCTCGCTGGAGGAGGTCTACGCCGAGGCGGAGCAGGCCCGTGGCGCACCGACCCGCGAGTTCCATATCGTCGGCGGGCTGCATCCCAAGCTGCGGCTGAGCTATTACACCGACATGATTCGCGGTCTGCGCGAGCGGCATCCTCAGGTCCACATCAAGGCTCTGACCGCGGTCGAGATCGCGCACCTCGCGCGAATAGAGAAGTCCACGTCGCGCGACGTGCTGCTGGCCCTCAAAGAGGCGGGCCTCACCAGCCTTCCTGGCGGAGGCGCCGAAGTGTTCAGTACCGCGGTGCGGGCCACTATTGCAGAGCGCAAGCTTACCGGCCAGGAGTGGCTCGAGGTCCATCGCGTGGCGCACCAGCTCGGCATTCCGACCAACTGCACCATGCTGTACGGCCACGTCGAGACCGCGGCGGATCGGATCGAGCATCTCAACATGCTCCGCAAGCTGCAGGACGAGACCGGCGGCTTTCTCACCTACATCCCGCTGGCTTACCACCCCGACCACAACGAGCTGGGAGAAGAGCTGGGCCGGGTCGGCACGGCGACCACTGGCTTCGAGGACCTGAAAGCCATCGCCGTGGGTCGGCTGTTTCTGGATAACATCCCGCACGTGAAGACCCACTGGCCGATGGTCACGCCGTTCCTGTCGCAAATCGCGCTGGCGTTCGGCTGCGACGACGTGGAAGGCACGGTGGTGTACGAGCGGATTTACCACGAGGCCGGGGCCCATACCGACATGGGGATGCCCTATCTCGAGCTGGTGCGTCTCATCCGCGGGGCAGGGAAACGGCCGGTGGAGCGTGACAGCCTGTACCGCGCGGTGCGTGACAGCTTCGACGATCCGCCGCCGAGCGAGCCGGCCACGCGGCGAGGAGCGAGCCTGCCGGTGGTCCACGCCGCATGAGGCTGGGACGCATACCCTGGATCAACTGCTATCCGGTCTACGGGGCGATCGATCGCGGCATTGTTCCGGTGCCGGCCGAGCTAGTGACCGGGACCGCGTCCGAGCTGAACGATCTGCTGGCGGCCGGCGAGCTCGACGTGAGCGCTGTGTCAGCGGTCGAATATGCGCGGAACGCTGCCGCGTATCACCTGCTGCCCGATCTCGCCATCACCTGCGACGGTCCGGTGCACAGCGTCGCGCTGTTTTCCCGGCGTCCGGTCGAGCAGCTCTCCGATGTCACCGTACTGCTCTCCGCATCGTCCCGGACGTCGATCCTGCTGCTCGAGCTGCTCTGCCGTCATCGCTGGAAGGTCGCGCCGCGGTTCGCCACCGTGCGGGCGGAGGCGATGGATCTTGAGGGCCTGGCCGGGCTGCCCCACGATGCCGTGCTCGTGATCGGCGATGCGGCGCTGCTGCTGACGGCTCGGGGCGACTACCCCATCAAGCTGGACCTCGGCGCGGAGTGGCACACCTGGACTGGCCTCCCATTCGTGTTCGCCGTGTGGGCCGCCCGGCGCTCGGCGCCGGCTGAGCCGGTTCGCGCGGTCCACAGCAGCTTGCTCGATTCCCGGGGCTGGGGCCTGGGCCATCTCGACGAGCTGGCGGCAGATGCCGCGCGTCGGACCGGTGTCGCCGAGGCCGTCTGCCGGGCCTATCTCGGCGATCTCGACTATGCCCTTTCGTATCGACATCTGGCCGGACTCACCGACTTCTTTCGGCGTTTGGCGCAGGACGGGTTGGTGCCCGACGGGTCGCTCTCCTTTATCTCAGCGGCGTAAGTAGTTGATTCTATGAGCGTTGTGGATCGGAATTCGAGCGAATTCACAAGCTATCTCGAGCTCTACGAGAAGGCCGACCTGCTTGAGCTAGGCTCTTTGGCTGACGCCGAGCGGTGGCGGCTCCATCCCGAGGCGGTGGTCACCTACATCATCGACCGGAACATCAACTACACCAACGTCTGCGTCGCCGACTGTCAGTTCTGCGCATTCTACCGGCGCCCGAAGCACGCCGAGGGATACGTTCTCAGCTTCGAGGAGATCGGCCGAAAGATCGACGAGTGTAAGGCGGTCGGCGGAGTACAGATCCTGATGCAGGGCGGGCACAATCCCTACATCCCGTTCGAGTGGTACCTCGATCTGATGCGCTACATCAAGCGCAACCATCCGATTCACATTCACGGCTTCTCGCCCTCGGAAGTGGTGTTCTTCAGCGAGCGGTTCGGACTCTCCGTGCCCGACGTCATTCGCGAGCTTCGTAGCGCGGGTCTCGACAGCATCCCGGGCGGCGGCGGCGAGATTCTGGTGGACGAGGTCCGGCAGCGGGTCGCCCGCAAGAAAGCCCAGACCGAGGAATGGCTCGGCGTTCAGGAGGAGGCGCACCGCCAGGGTATGAAGACGTCGGTGACCATGATGTACGGTCTCGGCGAAAGCAACGCGGATCGGATCGAGCACCTTTTTCGGGTCCGCGAGCTTCAGGCGCGGACCGGTGGCTTCACCGCATTTATCTGCTGGCCGCTTCAGCCGGAAGGGACGCCCGGCATGTCGCACTACCGGAAGACCGACGCGGTGACCTACTTGCGCACCCTCGCGATCGCCCGGATCGTGCTCGGCAACGTACCGAACATCCAGTCGTCCTGGGTCACGATGGGCCACAAGGTAGGGCAAGTGGCGCTGCGCTTCGGCGCCAACGACTACGGCAGCCTGATGATGGAGGAGAACGTCGTGTCGGCGGCAGGCACCACGTACCGGACGACGCTGGGCGAGATCGAGCGACTGATCACGGACGCGGGGTACGAGCCGAAGCGGCGGCGCCAGGACTACTCGGTCATCGAGGAGCCGGTGGCGGCATGAGGGGGAATGGGAGGGAGCAGGCTAGCGGCCCGAGCTGGTGGGAGCAGAACAAAAGCGCGATCGCCGGCGGCGCGCCGCCACTGGTCATCCGGCGGCTGCAACGGCCGCCCGCTCCCGGCCGCTCCCGTCCGTGACCCGCGTCGGCATCGGCTACGATTCGCATCGTTTCGTGGCCGGCCGTCCCCTCGTGCTCGCGGGGATTACCATACCGCATTCACACGGTCTGGCTGGCCACTCGGACGCCGATGCGGTCGCCCATGCCCTAACCGATGCGATCCTGGGCGCCGCCTGCGCGGGCAACATTGGTCGCCTTTTCCCCGATACGGATCCTCGCTGGAAGGACGCCCACTCGATGGAGCTTCTCGGGTCGGCGCACGAGATCGTGCGGGCCCGGGGTCTGCGGTTCCACCAGGCCGATCTCACCATCATCGCCGAGCAGCCGAAGCTGGACCCGCATATCGGCGCCATGGCCGCCGCGTTGGCGAGCCGGCTCGGTGTCGCCCCGGCGGACGTGAGTGTGAAGGCCAAGACCAACGAGGGGATGGGATTCGTTGGGCGGGGTGAAGGGATGGCGGTCATAGCGGTGGCGACGTTGGAGGCGCGCTGATCGACGCAATCCTCGACTGGCTCAGCGGGCTGCCGCCGGTCGCCGTGTACGCATTCCTCGCGGCCATCTCGGTCGTCGAAAACATCCTTCCGCCGGTGCCGGCCGACCTGGCCGTCCTGCTCGGGGCATTCCTGTCGCACCAGGGCGTCACATCCCCTCTGCTCGTGTTTCTGCTGGTGTGGGTCACGAACGTCAGCGGGGCACTCGGGGTCTACTTTGCCGGCCGCCGCTACGGCCGGCGCTTCTTTGCGACCGGCGCGGGCCGACGACTGCTGACGCCCGAGGCGCTGGCGTTCATCGAGCGGGAATATCTCCGGTTTGGTGTGGTCGGCATTTTTATCGGCCGGTTTCTGCCGGGCATCCGCGCTGTCGTGCCTCCCTTTGCCGGGATCGCCAACCTGTCGCTGCCGCGTGCCGGAATCCCGATCGCTCTCGCCTCCGGCATCTGGTACGGCGGTGTCACCATCATGGGGACCGAGCTGGGAGCCAATTGGGAACGGATCAAAGGCCTGCTCTCGGGCGTCAATCGGACTCTCGGCTGGGTCGCGCTGGTGGTCGTGCTTGGATGGGTCGTGACGACGCTGGTGAGGCGCCGCCGGCGCCGGCGTGAGCGGGTGCTCGAGGCGGCGGATCGCGCGCTCGGCGAGCGGTTGCCGACCGGGGAGCATCCTGTGATCGACCCGCGGGCGGCCGCGCTGCTGGTGGTGGAACTGGCCTACGCCGACAAGGCGCTGACGCAGCGCGACCGGGATCTGGTTGAACGACACTTGCGCGAGCGCTGGGGTCTCGACCCGGCCCCGGGCGAGCCGCCGCCCGCCGCCAACCTGCAGAGCTGGTTCTCTCACTACCGAGATCGCATCAGCGCGCGGTTCGGCCGGGCCCAACGGCTGGCCTTGATCGAAAGCATGTGGCAGGCCGCCTTCAGCGACGGCGCCATCGACGCCCAAGAGGAGCGGCTGATGCAGCGGGCAGGCGATCTTCTGGGCTTGAGCGCCGCGGAAGTCGCCGAGGTCCGCCGTCGGTCGCAGGCCGGCGCCGGCCATTCGGCGCCATGACTCCGGTGCTCGAGCGGATCGACCGCGCGTTCGAGATCGAATCGTTCCGCGACTACCTCGCGCTCGAGGCCGGGAACAGCGTCAACACCGTCGAGGCGTATGCGCGAGACGTGCGCCGACTGGGAGAATTCGCCACATCGAAGGGAATAGCCGGACCCCAGCAGATCACGCGAACGCTGCTGCGTGATTTCGTGTATCTGCTCAAAGATCTGGGCCTGAGCCCAGCGACCATCCGCCGCCAGATCTCCGCCATCCGGACTTATTTCGCATTTCTGCTGGGCGAAGGCAGAATCGATGACGATCCGAGCAGCCTGCTGGAGAGTCCCCAGCGTGGTCGGCGGCTTCCGGAGGTGCTCACCATCAAGGAAATCGAGAGCCTCCTCGCCGCTCCCCACGTGGACGAGCCCATGGCGTGGCGGGACCGAGCGCTGCTCGAGCTGGCGTATGGGGTGGGGCTCCGCGTGTCCGAGCTTTGCGGGCTCGGGCTCAATGATCTGCTGCTGAGCGAAGGCCTGGTGCGCGTGTTCGGCAAGGGAAGCAAAGAACGACTGGTGCCGATCGGGCGCAGCGTAATTGGCGCCGTCTCTACCTATCTCCACACGCTCCGAACGTCATTGGATCGAGGCAAGTCGGCGGGCCGCCTGCTGCTCAACGCGCGGGGCGAGCCGCTTTCCCGGGTAGGTGCCTGGGGGGTGGTGAAACGCTGCGCCCGGCGCGCCGGGATCACCAAGCGGGTGACGCCCCACACGCTGCGGCACTCGTTCGCGACCCACCTCCTCGAAGGTGGCGCCGATCTTCGTGCAGTACAGGAAATGCTCGGCCACGCAGACCTCTCGACGACCCAGATCTACACTCATGTGGACCGGGAGTACCTCCGCTCGGTACACAAGCAGTACCATCCCCGGGCCTGACCGTGCGGCGCGCGGCTTCCTTCGCCGTCATGGTGTTGGCTGGAGCCGGGTGCGCTCACTATACGCCGGCCCCGCTCGATCCTGCGGCAACTGCTCAGGGGTATGGAGAGCGTCGGCTGGACGCGCCCGAGCTGACGGAATGGCTCTCCGCTCATGGATCGCGGCGACCCGATGGAACGTGGAGCTCGGCGGATCTCACGCTAGTCGCTTTGTATTACCAGCCCGCCGTCGAGCGGGCGCGCGACGGGTGGCTCGCCGCACGCGCTGCCGAGGTGACGGCGGGTGCCCGGCCCCAGCCCGATCTGCAAAGTGAGCTGGGTTATGCGGCATCATCGGAGGTCTTCCAGTCGCGGTGGTACGCAAGCGTGAACGCCATCTTCACCTTGGAGCTCGGCGGCAAACGGGGGGCCCGCGTGGTTGCTGCGCGGGCCCGGACAGCCGTGGCGGAAACCGATCTAGAAGAAACGGCCTGGCGCTCCGGTCGGGCGGTGCGTTCTGCGGCCGTCGAGCTGACCGCGGCCCGCGAGCGCCTGGCAGATGCCGATCTGGGCGCCGAGCGAATCCGGGCGTTTGCCGAGCGGCTTCGCCGCCGCTACGCTGAGGGAATCCTGTCGCGCTCGGAGCTTGCGGCGGTGGAAAGCGAAGAAGCCGATGCGCGCGCCGCGGCGGTGCGCGAGCGCGAGGCGGTCGCCGGCTCGATTGGCGCTCTGGCGCGAGCATCCGGTCTTCCCTCGGAAGCACTCGACAGCACTCGACTCGGCGTTGATCCGCCGCCGGTCTGCCCTTCCTCCGGCACCGACAGCCTGCAGTCGCTCGCCCTCCGCCGTCGCCCGGAGATTGGCCGGGCACTGGCCGAGTACGCCGTCGCGGAGGGCGACTTGCGGGTCGCGGTCGCGAATGCCTACCCCGACCTCAGCCTGGGGCCGGGATTCGTCTGGGATCAAGGGGTCAACCGCTGGTCGCTTCTGCTCGGCCTGCCTCACATCGCGTTGAATCGAAACCGCGGTCCCATCGGCGAAGCCATGGCCCGACGCCAGGAGTCCGGCGCCAGATTCGCCGAGCAGCAGCAGGCAGTGCTGGAGGAGGTTGCCAGCGGCGTCGCTGCCTGCCGGCTCGCG
The DNA here is from genome assembly GCA_035495075.1 of Gemmatimonadales bacterium. Classification (GTDB taxonomy): domain Bacteria; phylum Gemmatimonadota; class Gemmatimonadetes; order Gemmatimonadales; family GWC2-71-9; genus DASQPE01. The sequence continues at coordinate 5,281 of DATJGL010000048.1, read as the reverse complement.
CTCGCGGATGTCACCGGAGCGGAGGCGGTTCGCGAAGCGACTGCCCGACAGGCGGAACTGGCGCGGGCAGCGTACGAGCGCGGCGAGCTGAGCGCGACGGCGCTCGAGCCGCTAGAGTTGGCTGAGACACGGGCACTGCGGGATCTCCATGCGGCCCGGCAGCGCCTGGCGACGGCCGGCCTTCGCCTGGAGACGGCGACTGGGGCCTGGCCGCCAGGCGATGTCCGCTGGCCGGATCCCAAAGACCCGGTTCGACCGGTGCAGGAGGCCTCCCACTGATGCGTTGGCTCGTGCGACTGATCGCGAGTGCGGCCGTGATCGCGGTGGCGGTGTACCTGATCGTCACCTATCGGGAGCACCAGACCCGGCTCGTGGCTCAGGCATCTCGGGACGAGCCGGTGATCGCGCGCAGTCGAGCGAAGGACGTCGCGGGCGAGGCAATGATCGTCCTCGACAGCGGCGACGTGGCGCGACTCGGGCTGCAAACGGCCGTTCTCCGATCCAGCCACGCCACGCAGGTCCGTCGTCTCACCGGCGAGCTGATCCCCGAGCCGGACCGAATCACGACCGTACGTGCGCCCATCGCTGGGCGGCTGTCGGTGCCGCGCGACGCTCATTGGCCCGGCTTCGGCGACCGGGTCACCGGAGGCCGCGAGATCGCTCAGGTGTCCGATGCCAAGCCGCTGGTGGTCGCACGCGGCGGGGTCGTGACCCAGGTCGGCGCGCAGCCCGGAGAGATGGTGCAGGCGGGCCAGCTGCTGCTCGAGATCACCGACTACAATCGCCCGCTCGCACGCGTGGCGTGGCCTCCCGACGCGCCGCCCCCGCCTGCCGAGGTAACGCTCTCGTTCGAGACACCGGGAGCCAGCGCGGTCCCGGCCCGATTGGTGGGCGCTGCGCCCAATGCAGATCCGGTGACTCGCCTGCCGGCTTACCTCTATCGAGCCAGTCGCAGCTGGGTTGGCGCGCGGCCCGGTGCCGTGATCATCGCTTCGGTTCCGGATCGGGGGTCACCGGGCCGCGGCGTCGTCGTTCCCGATCATGCCGTGGTACAGTGGGAAGGGCTCACCTGGGCGTTCGTTGGCAGCGGCGGCCGGTTCCGGCGAGTCCGGGTGCCGATCGACCGGCCGGTTAGCGGTGGTTTCCTCGCCGGCGGCGGGTTGACGGCAGGCGACACGGTTGTGATCGAGGGAGCGGAACAGCTGCTCTCGGAGGAGTTCCGCGCGCGTGTGACGGTGGGCGACGAGCCCGGCGAATAGCGCCCGATGCTTGGCGCGATCGTCCGGTTCTCGGTCCGGCACCGCGGGATCGTAGTAGGTCTTGCTCTCGCCCTTGTCGTCTATGGGCTCAATGTCCTTAGGGGTGCCAAGCTCGACGTCTTCCCCGAGTTCGCGCCGCCCCAAGTCTCGATCCAGATCGAAGCCCCTGGGTTCTCTGCCGAACAGGTCGAGATCCTCGTCACCAAGCCGATCGAAGACGCGATCAATGGCGTGAACGGGATTGCCATGGTGCGATCCCAGTCGATCCAGGGTCTGTCCGTCATCACGGCGGTACTGGCCGAGCACACCGACCTCTACCGGGCCCGCCAATCGCTGGCGGAGCGGCTGGGTGAGGCGCAAAGCCGGCTGCCCCGGACGGTCCCTCCGCCCATCATCAGTCCTCTCACATCATCCTCCAGCACGGTCCTGGTGGTCGGCATCACGTCCCGGACCCGTTCACTGATGGACCAACGCACCTTCGTGGACTGGACCCTCCGTCCTCGGCTGCTCGCAGCGCCGGGCGTGGCCAAGGTTGCCGTCTTCGGAGGGGAGGTTCGCCAGCTTCAGATTCAGCTCGATCCTGAACGGCTCCGTCTCTATCAGATCGGTGTGCCCGAGGTGCTGGCGGCGGCGAGCCGGGCGACGGGAGTGCGGGGAGCAGGAGTGCTGGACACGCCGAACCAGCGCATCGTCGTCCGCACCGAGGGGCAGCTCCTTACTCCGGCGGACCTCGCACGCTCGGTGGTGCGGGAAAAAGCGGGCGCCGTGCTGCGCCTGGGCGATCTCGGCCGCGTAGCGGAGGCGCCGGAAGCACGCTTCGGAGAGGGCGGGGTCAACGGCGAGCGCGGTCTCGTGATCGTGGTATCCGCCCAGCTCGGCGCCAACACCAAGATCGTAGCCGCCGGGGCAGAGGAGGCACTGCGCGCGCTCGGGCCGGCCATCGCCGCTGCGGGGCTCACCCTGCACCCGGCTCTGTTCCGCCCGTCAGAGTTCATCGACCTGGCCCTCCGCAACATTACCAATTCACTGCTCCTGGGCGCCGCGCTGGTGGCGATCGTGCTGTTCGTGTTTCTAGCCGACGTCGGCGCTGCGACTATCTCGCTCACCGCCATTCCGCTGTCGCTGCTCGCAGCGATCATCGTGCTCGACGCCTTCGGATTCGGCATCAACACACTCACGCTTGGCGGGCTGGCCATTGCGCTGGGCGAAGTAGTGGATGACGCCATTATTGACGTGGAGAACATCGCACGACGACTACGGCAGCACCGGGCCGCCGGCCCCGTCTCGACCCGCAGCGTCGCCGATGTCGTGTTGGAGGCGTCACTGGAGATCCGGGGCAGCGTGGTCTACGCCACGTTCGTGGTCGCGCTGGTGTTTCTGCCGGTACTGGCGCTGTCCGGGGTGCAGGGCGCGCTGTTTCGCCCACTGGGCCTGGCCTACATCCTGGCCACGCTCGCGTCGCTGGCGGTCGCGCTGACCGTCACACCGGCGTTGACCCTGATTCTTCTCGGCCGGCGCGAGCACCGACAACATGAGTCCCGGTTTCTTGCTTGGCTCAAGGTCCGCTACCGCCGGGCCCTCGAGTGGCTGTGCGATCGGCCGATTGGCGTGGGCCTGGCAGCGGCCACGGCGTTCGTCGCGGCGGCCGCCACGCTGCCGTTCTTCGGGGCGACCTTCCTGCCCGAGTTTCGCGAAGGCCACTACCTGATTCACATGTCGGCGGTCCCCGGTACGTCCCTGGCCGAGACGTTCCGGCTGGGGCAGCAGGTTACCGCGTCACTTCGAGCCGACCCGCGAGTCCGCTCGGTTGCTCAGCGAATCGGCCGGGCCGAATTGTCGGAAGACACCTGGGGTACGCACTACACCGAGTTCGAGGTGGACCTGGTACCGCTGTCGGGCGGCGCGGCAGTCACCGTGCAGGAGGATCTCCGTCGGATACTGGCCCGGTTTCCGGGAGTCAATTTCGCGATCCGTGGTTTCCTGGCGGAGCGGATCGAGGAGACGCTGACCGGTTCGACTGCCCAGATTGCGGTGAAGGTGTTTGGCGATGATCTCGACAGCCTCGACGTTGCAGCCCGCCGTGTGGCGCAGACCGTGCGCGCGATGCCCGGTGCGTCGGACGTGCAGTACGATCCGCCCGCGGTCACGCCCGAGGTCACCATTCGGGTGCGTCCCAACGACCTGTCGGCCGCTGGGCTTGCGTCGGACGACGTACTCGCGGCGGTCGAAGCGGCGACGCGCGGAGTTAAGGTGGGGCAGACTTTCGAGGGGAATCGCTCGACCGATGTGGTCGTCATTCTGGAGCCGGAGGCCAGGGCGCAGCCCGAGGGCCTGCGCACGGTGCCGGTTGTGTCGGACGGCGGTCGCATGCTTGCGCTGGCGCAGGTGGCAGATGTTTCCCGAACGACGGGCCGATTCATGATCTCGCACCAGGCGGCCCGGCGGGTCCAGACGGTCACCGCCAACGTTCGCGGCGCTGACGTCGAGGGGTTCGCCGATGCGCTGGAGCGGAAGCTCGTGGCCACCCGGCTTCCCGCAGGCATCTACTCGGAACTGGGAGGGACGGCAACCGCCCGCCGGGAGGCGCAGCATGAGCTGTTCCTCCGCGGGGTGCTCGCCGGTGTGGGCATCGTGATGCTGCTTGCACTGGCGTTTGGAAACACCAGCCGGCTGCTCTTGGTGCTCGCGAATCTCCCGTTTGCGATGGTGGGTGGCGTGCTGGCCGTGTTCGCGACTGGTGGGCTTCTGTCCCTCGGATCACTGGTTGGCTTTGTGACACTCTTCGGCATCGCTACCCGGAACGCGGTGATGCTGATCTCTCACTATGACCACTTGGTGCGGTTCGAGGGCCAGCCCTGGGGAAGGGAAGCCGCCATTCGCGGCGCACTGGAGCGCCTCGGCCCCATTCTGATGACCGCGCTGGTGACGGCCCTGGCGCTGGTCCCGCTCGCGATCGGCAGCGGCGACCCAGGGCGGGAGATCGAGGGGCCCATGGCTATCGTCATTCTGGGCGGCCTTTTGACATCGACGCTGCTGAGCCTGTTCGTGCTGCCTACCCTGTCGTTGCGGTTCGGGCGATTCGGCCCGGCACCCGAAGACGGCGATCTAGCGCGACTAGCGCGCGCAAGTCTTCCCTGATTGCACCGAGACCCTGCCCATGACCCAACCATCCTCTGAGCCCCCCGTCACTGACAACTTCCGAAGCGGGTCGGTGACAGCAATCGGCATCGTGGTCGGCTTTTCGCTGGCGTTCTTCAGCAACTGGGTGTTCGATGATTCACCCTGGACGTGGTGGGACGTGCCCGCCTTTCTGTTCATGGGAGTGGGTGTAGCCTACCAGATACGGGCCCTCTTCCTGCTCCTGCGGCCCGATTCAGTTGAACGGCCGAGGTATCTCCGCACGATCGCCCAGTTCCGAGTGGGACTGATTGTCTTCGCCAGCGGGGTCGCTCTCGACCGCATTCTCGCGAGCATGCGCGGAGCGCTCGGCGGCTCCTAGCCTTCCTGCCGGGTCAACGGTCAAACCGGCCAGCGACGCCGTGACGACCCGCACGGCGCCGGAGTGTTGTCTCGACGTGTATTGCACTTGTGAATTCCGTCCACGGGAAATTCCGAAACCCTGCTCCAACGTCGGGAAATGTCTGACAGCCCAATTCTCTCGACCCCCCTTGCTGGCGCCCAGACAATTCTGGTTGTCGACGACGTCCGGATCGTGCGCCACGTCATCTACCGCCTGCTGAGCCAGGTGGGGTTTAGAGTCTACGAGGCGGCCTCCGGCGCGGAGGCGATCGAGGTGCTTACCACAGCGACCCGGCCGATCGATCTGGTGATTGTGGATGTCGTGATGCCCCAGATGAGCGGCGTCGCGCTGGCCCGTCAGCTTCACGAGCGGTGGCCCGGGATGCGAATCCTGTTCATGTCCGCGTATCCGGCCGAGGTGCTGGTCCGAGAGGGTCTCGAGCACCCGAATGTGATTTTTCTTGCCAAACCGTTCAGCGGGGGAGAGCTGCTGAACAAGGTCA
>DATJGL010000047.1:0-5021 GCA_035495075.1 Gemmatimonadales bacterium | reverse complement strand
CACCCGAACCTGCCGCTCAGCCTAGAGGTCCCGACCCAATGAACTCGATGCGGGTCTTGTCGGGTGTACGACTATCGAGGTAAGTCCGGTTCACGCTCGCCGTCCCCTTCTGCCCGTTGTCCAGCGTCAGCCCAAATCGCTCGCTCGGCTGGAAACCGTCGGAGCTGCGCGACAGAAACTCGCCGCTCCACACCGGTCGGCCGGAGCGCTCGCCGACGTTCACGAGAACTTCAACTTTATCCAGGAACCTTCCGTTGGTGCGCTCGATGCGTGCGAAGTAGGACGGCATGTGCAGCCCTCTCCCGTCGATGGGTCACGATGGGGCCGAACGCTCCGTCGCGCTCGGCAACTGGCGAAAGTGGAGCGGATCCCGGAGGCTCTGCAGCTCCCGGTAGTAGTACAGCGCGGTGGGTCGCTTTTCCCTGAACCTCAACCGCCTCAGAAACTCGATCTCGGCTTCAGTTGCCGTACCGCTGAGTGAGCTGTCTCCCAGAAACTCCTCGAGCCCCGGCTCATCGCCGGGAGCGCGGGACTCCCGTTCGACGAATTCGAATCGCTTCTGCTGGCCTGGGGCCACCCTGGGGTTCAGGGCGATCTCCAGGCCGAAGGTCGCGAGATCGAAATCCCAGGATTCGATCAGCGGCTCCAGAAAAGAGACGCAGTCCTCCACCGACACATCGAGAACGTCCGCATCCAGAAACTGGAGCACGGCCACTCGCATCTCCTCATAACTGCGGCCACCCAGCTCAGCCACCATCCGCAACCAGTACTCGTTCGCCAACTCGTCCTTGGCGACGCGCTTGGCCACGTCGAGCATCTTTTGGGTCACCAGGCGCTCGATTTCGCCGAAAGGCTCCTTCTCGAACACCGCCCGCATCTGCTTTTCGTGTTGCGGGTTGCATTTGCGGAGGATCAGCGCGCGCACTTCCTCGAACAGGGGCGCGGGCTCGTCCCCCAGTTGTCGCTTCACCTGCTCCAGCCGCTGCAGGCTCGCGAGGCGCGCCAGCTCACCGTCCGGCAGCTTGAGGAACTTGTCCATCTTGTCGTAGATGTCGGTCCGATTCGGTGCGGGCGGGGCCTTCTTGCGGGTCAGCAGCTGGGAGATGTAGGACTCCGTCACCTGAGCGGCACGGGCAAGATCTCGCTGGTCCAATCCAAATTCCTCGAGCCGGCGGCGGATCACGAATGAGACGTCCACGGCGTTTCTCCGATGAGCGGAGGGTACGACTTAACCAACAGTCTTGAAGTTTCTAGCCGCTTGGTGCACCATGATGGGCCCACACTTGACCAATATAGTACAACTCCAGTACGTTACACCCCTCGAACCACAGTAGTTACCCAGGCTGGCCGTTTCCGGTTAAGGGAGCATCCCCGAACCAATGACTAACCCATCGGGCCAGCCGCTCAAGCGGCGAGCATCGTCGCACCTCTCCCCCACTGTCCTCTTAGTCGAGGATGAGTCGCCCGCACCGTGGCCACAGAAGCCGCTTACTCGGACCCAACTCCGGGTTGCCCTCGCGCTCCTGTCGCCGAACGCCGGGATGGCCGAGGAATAGCGGGCCATGTCGAGTCCCCGCGAAGCGTCTTCACCCTCTGGCCGCCACCCCCGCGTCCTGGTCCCGTACTGCCCTCCGCCGGCTCGTCGGCGCAGCGGGCGGCGGGCGGCTTGGGTGTCGTCCATCTTCTTGCTAGCGGTGGCACTGACGGTGGCGGTGGCCTGGTGGGCGGGCGTCTAGATGGCAAGCTGGCAATTCGATCTGCATCTCGTACCCCGATCCGCCGGTCCCGGTGACCGCGATCCCTGGCGGGTACGTCAACCGGCCAGGAGTTGGCGGCAGGCACTGGATGCCCTCTTGCCACGCGCAGCGTCCTGGAGCGACCAGCTGAGCATCTGGGGGACGGACGACGGCAACCGGATCGATGTCTGGGAATACGAGCGACGGGTCGAATCGATCGTCGTCCGGATCGACGCACGCGAGCCCATTGAGCGGCTCGCCCCCTTCTGTCAGGGGCTGGCCGAGCTGGCCCAGGCTCAAGGGGACGTCGTCTTCAGATCCAGGGGCGCTGTTGTCGAGGCTACCGGGGCGGCACTGTCGGAGGCGATCTGCGCCTCCGCGGCCTGGCGCTTCGTGCATGATGGGGAATTCGTCGGAGGGCCACCCAATGCGGATCCTCGATATGGACAATCAGGGACCGGTCCGCCGGATCCACGTCTATCTCACGCCCGAAGAGGCCGAGAAGCTGACGCGGGCGTTGACTAGGCTCGTCCGCGATCCAGAGGCGAGTGAGGCCCAGCGTGTGGTCGCGGACGATGGGTCGCGCGACCTGTCGGTCTCCATTGTCACTCCTGCCAAGCTCCACGACGTCAGGCGCTACACCGACGCGGAGCGAAGGATGTTCGCCGAGCCCTAGGGGTACGGGTGGCTACCAGGAGTCGTGAGCGCGGGCCCGCTTCCGCTTGCGACGTCGCGCCGCCGCCGACTTGAGCAGCCGGGCTGCGCTTGGCTTGACGTAGAACCGCCGCCGCCGGAGCTCCTGGAAGAGCCCCGCCTTCTGCACCTTGCGCCGAAACAGCTTGAGCGCGCGATCCACGCTGTCGCCGTCGTCCAACCTGATCTCAGTCATTGCGTCACCCTTGCTCGAGCGCTTAGCCGCGCTCGAAAAAGAGCGGCGGCCGGCCCGCACCAAAGCGAACCGGCCGCCGCCGTTACTCCGAGGGTCGGAATCGGGTTACTGCCCGATCTTCACGACGTTCTCGGCCGCGGGGCCCTTCTGGCCCTGGACGATGTCGAACTCCACCCGCTCACCTTCGGCCAGGCTCTTGAAGCCCTGAGCCTGAATCGCGGAATGGTGCACGAAGCAGTCCTTCTGGCCGTCCTCGGGCGTAATGAAGCCAAAGCCCTTGGCGTCGTTGAACCACTTCACCGTGCCGGTCGTACGCATTGTTCCTACTCCTTGTGGTGTTGGTAATCGGAGTGCGGACATGCGCCGTACCGACCGACTACGCTTGGGACATGAAAAAGGGGCCAGCGCCAACGCCAGCCCCTAACTCACGTCGGATGTGGGTGCACCGTGCACTCACAGAATTGAAATCTAACCTCCGGGGAGCAGATACGTAAGCGGGTGATCAGGGCGCTGCCTTGTTCAGCCGGCCCACCGCAGCAACCACTGCCCCGGGCTGTTCCTCCTGAATGTACTGGCCCGAACCGGGCACGCTGTCGGTCTTGAAGTTCGGAAGCCTGGCCTTGAGCAGCTCCCGCTCATCAACGCCAATCCCGGCTGAATGCGGCACCGTGCCCACCAGCAGTAGCACCGGCGCTGCGCAGTCGTGCAGCCGGTCGGCGAGCGTTGCGGGTTCAGTCGACTTCGACATCTGCTGGAACGCGTCGATCGAGCCATGCATGTCGACGGTCTGCCCCGCGGTGTACCCATGGATCACGGCGTCGGTCACCCAGCTGGTGTCCCCCGAATTGCGGACGATCTCCTGCCGCACCTGACTCCGGAGCATCGATTCGTCGAACACGAGCTTTGCCAGAAAGCCGCCGTGGCTGAACGCCTTGCGCATCCCCGGAGTCGCCGCGCTCTCGGCCGGGCCGCCGTCGATCGAAAGCAGTCCGCGAACCAGCCCGGGGCGGGCAATGGCAAGCCGGAAGGCAATAGAGGCGCCGCTCGATTGGGCCACGAAGAGCGCCCGGGTGACACCGAGCTGGTCGAGCGCGCGACTGACCCGCTCGGTCTGTGCGGTGAAGGAGTAGTCGGCGTGTTTGGGGTGGGAGGACCAGCCGTAGCCGAGCGGTTCGATGATGATGCACTGGTAGCCCTGAGCAGCGAGCGGGCCGGTGATGCCACGATAACCGAAGGCGGCGCCGAAGATACCGGGGATGAAGACGAGCGGCTGTCCGGTGCCTATGGTGGTGGTTCGCAGCGTTTCCCCGGGCGCGACCTCGATGTCGCGGACAATGGCGCTGTCGGGCGAACCGACCAGGAGCGCCAGGGTGAGGAGAAACATTGGATTCTCCTTCTTTCTGCTAGCGAGTTGGCCACCAGGTTTCCCGTCGGACGTCGGCGGTCTCTTTGCGGAACCTGGCGCGGACTTTCTCGTCGCTGATGGGCCCCACCGCGTTTTCCTCGGCCCACTTTCGCAATGCTGCGTCCCGTTCCTCGACCGGCTGGCCAATCAGACACTCCATCACCTTGTGCCGTTTCCCCCCGCTCATGAGGTACCAGGTGGGCGGCACGGCGGGTTCTCCGCGACGGGTATTCGCAGGGATGCCTTCGTACGCGACAAAGTGAAGCTCACGGCCATGGAGCGTGATGCGGTGCTGCTGGGCCTGGGGGGCGGACATCTAGCGGTCTCGACGGGAGAGGAGAGGCTCACACACGAGTCTCCTCATCGGACGGAGGCAGGCGCGGTCGGGCACTCCGTAGGCCCGACTGATCAAAGATAACCTGGTGGCCCTTGTGGTGTGCCGATGTGCGGACATCAGGCCTTCTCCTCGACGGGACGAAAATGAAGTGAGTCGCGCAGGTTTTGTAGCTCCCGGTAGTAGTAGAGGGCCATCGGGCGCTTATCCCTGAACTTGAGCTGCTTGAGAAACGCGACTTCCGCCTCGGTCGCGGTGCCGCTGAGCGCGGAATCCTCCAGGAATGCCCTGAGCCCCGGCTCTTCGAGGAACAGTTGGTCGGGTCTCCGTTCGACAAACTCAAAACGCTTCCACGGTCCGGTGACCACTCGGGGGTTCAATCGAATGTCCAGCCCGAAGGTCGGGAGGTCGATATCCCACGAATCAATCAGCGGATCGAGGAACGAGACACACTGGTCCGGGGAAAGATGGAAGATGTCGGTATCGAGGAACTCGAGCACGATGACGCGCATCTCTTCGTAGGTCCGGCCGCCGAGCTCGGCCACCATGCGGAGCCAGTAGTCGTTCTCCAATTCTGCGGTGGCCACTCCTTTGACGACGTCGAGCAACGTCTGGGTGACCAGACGTTCGAGCTCGCCGAAGGGGTGCTGCTCGAAG
>DATJGL010000046.1:0-3714 GCA_035495075.1 Gemmatimonadales bacterium | reverse complement strand
GTACGGGAAGCGCCAGGTTCTGACGGGCCTCGACTTTACCATCCCCCGCAAGGCCGTGACCGCGATCATCGGGCCTTCGGGCTGCGGCAAGTCGACGTTCCTCCGGTCCATCAACCGGCTCAACGACTTGATCCCGGGCGTCACTCACCAGGGCGACATCCGAGTCGAGGGCCTTTCCGTCTTCGCGCCGAGCACCGATCTCGTCGCATTGCGACAACGGGTGGGCATGGTATTCCAGCGGCCTAATCCGTTCCCCAAGTCGATCTACGACAACGTCGCCTACGGCCCCGCCCTCAACCGTCTGGTGCCGAACCGGGACATCCCGGACCTGGTCGAGCGCTGTTTGCGGCAGGCGGCTCTCTGGGAGGAAGTGAAGGACCGGCTCGATACCCCGGCGACTGGACTCTCGGGCGGCCAGCAGCAGCGGCTTTGCATCGCGCGTGCGCTGGGGAACCGACCCGAAGTGCTGCTGATGGACGAGCCTTGTTCGGCGCTGGACCCGATTTCGACCCAGCGGGTCGAGGAGCTGATGTTCGACCTGAGAAAGCACTACACGATCGTCATTGTCACCCACAACATGCAGCAGGCGGCCCGCGTGTCCGATTGGACCGGGTTCTTCGACCGGGGGGAGTTGGTGGAGTTTGGAGAGAGCGAGCGGATCTTCACCGCGCCCGCCAATGAGCGGACCGAGGCCTACATAACTGGGAGATTCGGATGAGCCTCGACGTTCATCGCCATTTTCACGACGAGCTGAGCCACGTCAAGGTTCGGCTGCTGACCATGTCCGGTGAGGCCGAAGCTGCGCTGGGACTCGCGGTCGAGGCCTTGCTCGAGCGCGACCCGGCCAAAGCAGACCGGGTGATTCAAGGCGATCGGGTGATCGACGCAATGGAGATGGAGATCGAGGAGATGTCGGTCAATCTTCTCGCGCTTCAGCAGCCCATGGCGCGGGACCTCCGGATGCTCACCTCGGCGCTTAAGATCTCCAACGATCTCGAGCGGGTGGGTGACCATGCCGTCAACATCGCGCAGTCGGCCGAGCGACTCAGTCAGGCTCGCCCGATTGCCCCCGAGCCGGAGATCGTGGAAATGGCGCGGCTGGCGCGCGAGATGCTGTCCGACGCCCTCGAGGCGTTCATCCGGGGTGACGCCGCCGCCGCGCGGGAGATCTGCCTGCGGGACGACAAGGTGGATCTGCTCCACAACTCGGTGTTCCGGATTCTCCTCACCCATATGATGGAAGATCCGCATACCATCGGGGCCGGCATGGAGCTGTTTCTGGTGAGCCGGAACCTCGAGCGCGTGGCGGATCTCGCGACCAACATCGCCGAAGACGTGGTCTTCCTGGTCGAGGGGAAGTCCATCAAGCACCACGCCGAGGATCGCGGCGAGGCACGAAATTCGACCGGAGTCAGCGTGCCGTCATGACGGCGATCGAGCCGGTCGCGGGGGCGGCGGGCTCACCTCCCGCCCCCGAGGCTCGCGAGCGCCTCGCAGCCATCGATGTGGGTTCGAACTCGATCCGGCTACTCGTAGCGGAATACGACCCGCAGAGCGGGATCTCCGTCATCGACGAAGTGAAGGACCAGCCTCGCCTGGCACAGGGCCTCACGGCCACCGGGCGGCTGGACGAGCGCGCGATGGCACGTGCGCTGGCTACACTCGCCCGCATGCGAGAGGTCTGCCGTCGCCGCGGAGTCCGGCGGATCGCCGCAGTCGCGACTGCGGCCGTTCGCGAGGCCCAGAACGGCGAGGCGTTCGTCCAGCGGGTCCGGGAAGAGCTCGACATTCCACTTCGTATCATCGACGCCGAGACCGAAGCCGCTCTCAGCTACCGCTCCGTCGCTCACCACTTCCGGGTGGTGGGCGCCCGGACTCTGGTCGCCGACATCGGCGGCGGCAGCCTCGAGCTGATTGGAGCGGTGGACGGCCTGGTGGAGCTGACCCGCTCGCTGCCCCTGGGCGCCGTTCGCCTCACCGAGACCTATCTGCTCGGAAAGCGCGATGCTCGCCGCGAGGTGACGTCGCTGCGGGCCCAGATCCGCCGGCAGCTCAAGCGGGGATTCCGGGTGCGCGAGTGGACCGCAGCCACGGTGATCGGGTCGGGGGGCACGTTCACGACCCTGGGCCGAATGGCGACCGCCCGCCGGGGGCTTCCGCTACCCGACACGGTGCACGGGGTGAGTGTGGCGACCGCCGAAGTGGAAACGCTGCTCGAATGGCTGGCCAGCAAGACTCCCGAGCAACGGCGAATGGTGGCGGGGCTCAACCCCCAGCGTGCCGACATCATCCTCGCAGGGCTCGCCGTCACGGCCGAGCTGCTGGAGCTGCTGAGCGCGCCCACGGTCACGGTGAGCGCCTTCGGGCTTCGCGAAGGAATTCTGCTCGAGATGGTGGACGCACACGCGCCGTTGGCGCCGCGCGACCCGTTGCGGCTGATGCGCGAGTTCGTCGAGCGGTGCCAGGGAGACCGCCGCCACGTCGAGCACGTTCGGGTGCTCGCCCGCCAGCTATTCGATTCGCTGAGCGACCCGCTGGGGGCTGGCCCCGAAGAATGGCCTATTCTGGAGGCGGCGAGCCTGCTCCACGATGTCGGCCAGCTGGTCAGCTATCGCAAGCATCACCGGCACAGCTATCAGCTGATCATGCACGCGGAGCGGCTCGACCTTTCGGCCCGGGATCGCGCTCTGGTAGCGCTGGTGAGCCGATACCACCGGAAGAAGGGGCCGAGTCGAAAGCACCCGGAGTTCGCGGCGCTCAATGCGGGAGATCAGGGTGTTGTCCGTCGGATGAGCGCCCTGCTCAGAGTCGCGGACGGGCTCGATCGGGGCCACACCTCCAACGTGGACCGGGTCAAGGTCGGTCTTGCCCCGGAGGAAGTCGTGATCGAGGTGGCACCCCGCGTGGCCGGAGCCGATCTCTCCCTCGAGTGCTGGGGTGCGGAGCGCAAGTCGGACGTGCTCGCCAAACTTATGCAGCGCGATGTCATCATTCGGGCGGCAGCCTAGCCGGCACGAAATCGGGCCCAGTCGATCTTGAGCTTCCTCATCCGCGCACGCAGCGTGTGCGGATTCACCTCGAGCAGCGCCGCCGCACCACGACTCCCCTCCACCCGCCCAGCCGTGGCGCGGAGCGCCTGAACGATGTGCCGTCGTATCGCGTCGTCGAGTGGTACGATGTCCTCCGGCGGAGCCGGGGCGACGGGCGCGGCCGGGTCGGCGGGTTCTGGTGGCCCTCCTAGGGCGCGGCGGATGTCGAGCGTCTTCCCGTCTCCGAGAATGGCGGCCCGCTCAATCACCGTAGCTACCTCGCGAACGTTGCCCGGCCAGGGATACTCCACCAGCAGCTCGATGTCGTGCTGCGTCGGCGCCAGCGGATGGCCGCTGAGGCGCATGCCGGCTCGCCAGGCGAAGTGAGCGGCGAGCGCCGGCAAATCCTCCAACCGGTCACGCAGCGCTGGGAGACGGATCGGGAACACCCCGATGCGATACCACAGATCTTCGCGAAAGCTCCCGTCGGCCACCCGCTCCCGAAGGTCGCGATGGGTCGCCGCGACGATCCGCACGTCCACCTGCAGGGTCCGCTGGCCGCCGACCCTCTCGTAGGTGCCGTCCTGCAGGATCCGGAGAAGCCGGACCTGTGCGTCGAGCGGAAGTTCGGCGACCTCGTCCAGGAAGAGCGTGCCGCCGTCCGCGCGCTCGAACCAGCCCTTTC
>DATJGL010000045.1:0-14144 GCA_035495075.1 Gemmatimonadales bacterium | reverse complement strand
TTAACGGCGTCCAGGCGTACGACCCGGCGATCAACGCCTGGTTTACGCTGCCCCCCATGCTGATGCCGCGTCACGGCCTCGCGGGTGCGGTAATCGGCAATGAATTCCACTTGGTGAGCGGGATGATCCAGTCTGCCGGGGCGATGACGTTCTTCGACCCGCATCTCGAGACCCACACGGGGTCGCACGACGTGCTGATGCTGGACTTCTTCAAGCCGAAGCCGACAGCGGCGACGAAGAGCGAAGCGCCAAAGAAGGTGTCGATCAACACCGGGGGGAACTCCCCCGGTGGTGCCAAAAGCCTCTCCTTTCGCATCTGGGACGCCCCTTTCGGTACTGGAGGGGCGCTTTCCAGCAGTGGGGTAGCAGCTCGCCGGGATTCGACGAAGCCCTACATCCGCTACAACGTCAACAGCCCTGAAGGCCAGGTGATGCTCGCGAAATACGCCCGGGCGGTTGAGATCATGAAGACCTTGCCGGCATACGATACCCGCTCCTGGACCTGGTGGTGGAATACCCACTGGATCAAGGGGTACCCGGCCTTCCTGTGGGACTTGTCCCAGAAGCGCAAGAAGGAGGCCATCGACTCACTTCCGCCGCAGTACCGGGCAGCGGCCTGGGCGGTGTGGAACGGCTGCCAGGCGCACGCCACCGATCCCTCCGACCCGGAGCATTTTCAGCAATGGTTCTTTCTGCCCTGGCACCGGCTCATGCTGCATCAGTTCGAGGGAGTCATCCGCGAGGTGCTGCATGATGAGAGCTTCACGCTCCCCTACTGGAACCCGGTCACCGGAAACCCCGACGATCTCATCGTGCCAGCCGTGTTCCGGGCTCCGGGCAGCGCGCTGTTCAACGGCACTCGCTGGCCCTGGGTCAATGCCGGCGAACGGATCGACCTCCTGTACCGGAACTGGATCAGCCTGGATGCTCTCAACGAGAAGTTTTACATCGACTCGGCGAACGGCGGCGTCGGGTTTGAGCCCCACTTGGACCAGAACCCGCACTTCTTCACCCATTTCGCCCTCGGCGGCGACATGGCGGAATTCTCGACGGTGGGGGGTGACCCGATCTTCTATCTCCACCACGCCAACATAGACCGCCTCTGGGAAAGCTGGAACCGGCTGGGCAACAAGAATCCCACCGATCCCAAGTACCTCACCCGCAAGTTTGCGTACGGCGACAGAAACGGTGAGGCCGTGTACTTGCCGGTCAGCGCGAGCGACCGTACGGCGCAGCTCGGCTACGAATATGACAGCTATGAGCAGCCGCCCAAGCCAGAGACTCTGACCGCCAGCGAGGTCGCAGCCAGGAAGGCCACGATGGACTCTCTCATGGCCAGTATGCACGGCCACGGACATGGCGACGAGCACAGCTCCCACGCGATGCGCTAAGCACCGGTCGTCTTGGAGCGGCCCCTAGCAAGGAGCCAGCAGAAACTTTCAGGAAGGATACGACGATGCGAACGCGACGGCCAGGACGTAGATGGATGCGAGCAGGTCTTGGAGCGGCGAGTCTGCTCGCGGTCATCTGGTTTGCACCGGCAGCCAGCGCGCAGGAGCCCAAGGGAGTTGCCGGAAGTGACGTCGCCGAGACGGGCAGGAAACTCTCCAACCCGCTCTCGGACGTGTGGGCGTTGTTCACTCGATTCGACGCCAACTTCGCGGACGGCGATGTGAATCCAGGCGACGCGAAGGTCGGGGGCAGAATGCTCTTCCAGCCCATTCTACCGGTGCCACTTCACGGCACCGGAGCGAACCGGTGGAACTTCATCGCACGGCCCACCATCCCGGTGCTCTTCAGCGAGCCGGTTCCGACCGGTCTCAACCGCTTCGACCATACCGGCGGGATGGGGGACATCGAGCTGCCGACCGTGATCGCGCCCCCTACGGGGAATTGGATCCTCGGCGCTGGGCCTGCCTTTCTGTTTCCAACCGCGACCGACGATGCCTTCGGTCGCCGGCAGTGGGGCGTCGGTCCGGCCCTGGTCGTGGGCCACCGGTCACAGGCTGTGACGTTCGGGGCATTTGGCCAGTACTACTTCGGGATCGGCTCCCGCGGCGCGCGTGAGCCCGGCGTCCGCGACGCCAGCTATATGAACCTGCTCTACTTCTTCGCCCTCAACCTGCCGAGCGCCTGGCAGATCGCCTTCGACCCGACCATCACCTACGACGCCAGGGCCACATCCGGCAACAAGTGGAATGTGCCCGTAGGCCTCAGTGTCGCGAAGACCACGCTGGTCGGCAAGCTGCCAGTCAAGTTCCAGTTCGGTGTCGAGTACTCGGTTGTGAGCCAAGACACCTACGGTGATCAAGGAAAGTTGGTGCTCGAGGTGACCCCGGTGATTCCGGCCCTGATCCACCGCTCGATTCTGGGCGGCGGCGACTGACCATCGCCGACCTGACCAAGGCCAAAACTACAGGGCTCCACGAAGAGCCTAAACCACAATAGGAGAGCGGCATGAGCATCGAACGCTGGGAGATCGCCAGTAGCTCGACAATCCATTTCACCGTGCGCCACCTCTTGATCTCCAAGGTGCGCGGCCGGTTCAGCCGCTGGAGCGGCACGGTGCTGGTTCCGGACGGCGACTGGGGTCGCGCTACCGTGGACGTCGTGATCGACGCATCGAGCATCGACACCGGCATACCTAAGCGGGACACGGACCTCCGGACCGAGCACTTCCTGGACGTCGTGCGCTACCCCGTCATTGCGTTCCGAACCCTCTACGTCACCGCACGGCAGGCGGACGCGCTCCAGATCGTCGGCGAGCTGACGATGAAGGGTCGGGTGGTCGAGGTGATCCTCGAGGCCGAGAGCAGCGGCGTCACTCTCGATCGATCCGGGTACGAGCACGCACGGTTCTCGGCCGGGGGAGTCATCAGACGGCGGGACGTCGGCGCCAGTGGGAACGTTGCCTGGGACAACTACGGCATCATGATCGGTGAGCGCATCGACATCGAGATCGACGTCGATGCCGTGAGGCAACCCGCGGCCGCAATTTCATCCCTCAGCGACGTCCACGATCTGACTGTGTCCCTGGGCTAGGTTCTTCGCCCCAGGCAGGCCACGCGGCCTTCCATCATCTAGTCGAGGAGGTCAGGTGCGAACCATTACGGTGTTCTGCATGGCGGGATTGATGCTGCTGGCGCGAGGCGCAGCCGCCCAGGACGTGAACTACGACTATGACCGGCACGCCAACTTCGCCGCCTACCGCACCTACGCCTGGGTCGGCGGGACGACCTTGGCCGCCGACGATCTCAACCACGCCCGCATCGTCGCAGCCGTGGATAGCCAGCTGGCGATGAAGGGGCTGGCCCAGGAGGACAGCACGGAGAACCCGGACGTACAGGTCTTCTACCAGGTAGGCCTGAGGCAGGATCTGGAGTTCAACGGCTACGACAACCGCTTGGCCGTTCCCGGTGGCGGCCCGAGTCGGGCCCGTGCGAGGCCGGTGCCGGTCGGCACCCTCGTGGTCGGCGTGATCGAGGCGAAGAGCCACTCGATGGTCTGGCGCGCCGCCGCGACCAAGGATCTGGATCTCGGCCAGAGTCCGGAAAGGTGGGAGAGGGGCCTCGACAAGGCCGTCGAGAAGATGTTCAAGCACTACCCCGGGTCCGGCCAGGCCCTCAGGTGACACCGGTACTCGTCGTCCCAGTGGTCAAATGAATGAAAGGAGACAGGTGGGGTATGACCAAGAAGAGCGCAATCCTGGGACGAGGCCATGTCGGTGGTGCCTTGAGCCGGTGGTCCGAAAGGACAAGAACGATGAGATCGAACGTACTGCCCCGCTCACTCGCCGCCATCACGATGGCGCTGGTGCTGGGCTCCCTCGGTGGCTCCGCGGTTGCTGCTCAAGTGCCTCTCGCCCAGGTACCCGAGCACCCGAGTGCGGCGGACCGTTCCATCGTGGACAGTGCCGTCGTCCTGGCCCCTGGTTCGAAGTACGCCAGGTCCGGAATGTGGACGTTGGTGGCGGGAGAGCATTACCGCGACCTCTGGACCACCCCGATCCGGGTGCCGGTGCTCGATCTTCATCGCTTCGCGGGCGGCCTGACGCCCGTCGAGGAGCACACGGGCAGCCAGACGAAATCGCTTCGGCTGGTGGGTGCGGACGGACGCGAGTACCAGTTCCGCTCGGTCAACAAGGATCCGGCCGCGAGGCTGCCCCGGGAGCTTCAAGGGACGACTTATGCGCGTGTGCTGCAGGACGGCGTCAGCGCCTCGTTCCCGGCCGCGCCGCTTGTGGCGAACTCCCTTCTCCAGGCTGCCGGCGTCCTGGTCCAGAAGCAGCTTCTCGTCGTCATGCCGGACGATGCCGCCCTCGGCGAGTTCCGCTCGCAGTTCAAGGGCGTCCTGGGCCTGCTCGAGGAGCGCGCTCAAGGAACGGCGCGAGAGAAGAACTCGGGCGCGAACGTCGCGCAGGGCGACACCTCCGGCGCACCGCGCCGGGTGATCTCGCCCACCGGCCTCTTCCGGCGCGTTGACGCGAGCCCGGACGATCGGGTGGACGCCAGCGCCTTTCTCCGCGCTCGGCTGCTGGACATCGTGATGGGCGACCGCGACCGCCACCGCGACCAGTTCCTGTGGGCCGCGTTCGGTAAGGGCCGCCCCACCCTGTGGCAGCCGATCTCGCGGGATCACGACGAGGCCTTCGTCAATCTCGACGGTTTCGCCCTCGACATCGCGCGGCTCTACTACCAGCCGCTCGTCACGTTCAAGGCGACGTATCCCGCGCACGACCGGCTCAACTGGCACGCCCGCGAGGTCGACCGGCGGTTTCTAGTGGACCTCGGTCGCGCCACCTGGGACTCGGCGGCCACCACGATCCAGCGCGCGCTCACCGACTCGGTGATCGAGGCGGCCGTGCGCCAGATGCCGCCCGAGCTGTATGCCAAGGGCGGCCAGCGGCTCGCGCGCATCCTGAAGGCCCGGCGCGATGGTCTCGCCCGGGAGGCGCTGAGCTACTACGACTTCCTGGCCCACGAGGTCGAGATCCACGCCACCGACGCACCCGAGGTGGCGGAGATCACCCGAGTGGACCCGCACCACGTGGACGTGGCCGTTCGCGCTCGGGACGCCGAGCGGCCCTACTTCGAGCGGCGATTCGACGACCGGGAGACCCGGGAGATCCGCCTCATGCTCTGGGGCGGCGACGACCGGGTGATCGTCCGCGGCTCCGCCGGCCCGCGCATCCGGATTCGGGTCGTGGGCGGCGGCGGCGACGACGCCATGGTCGATTCGACCCGGCGCGGCGGGCTTCACTTCTACGACGACTCCGGGCACACCACCACCGAGGGCATCCGCCGGGTGGCGGTGAACACCAAGCGCCACGATGAGTGGATCGGGAGCGACACCAACCGCTACCCGGCGCGTGAGTGGGGCACGTGGTCGCGCCCCTTGCCCTGGATCGAGGCGAACAGTGATGTGGGGCTGTTCGTGGGTGCGGGGCTGCTCCGCACGCAGTACGGCTTCCGCCGGAACCCGTTCGCCTCCGAGATCCGCCTGCGGGCCGGGTACTCGACCGGCGCGTCGGCTCCCCGGGCGGACTTGGATGCGGCCTTTCACCCCGAGAACACCTCACACTTCTGGCGGGTGCACGCCCTGGCCTCGGGCGCGGAGGTGCTGCGCTACTATGGGGTCGGGAACGACACCCCGAACGACGGAAGCCGGGACTTCTACCGGGTGAACCAGCAGGTCTATGCGCTGGAGCCCGCCTTCGTGGTGCCGGTCGGGCGGAGCGTGCAGGTGAGCCTCGGGCCGGTGGCGCGCTGGTCGCGGACGGAAGACAACACCGGACGCTTCATCGCCTCGCTCCGCGACACCCTGCTCGGCGGGCGAAACTTCGGACAAGTGGGCGGCCGACTCGGGATCGAGCTTGATACCCGGGACCGGTCCCTGGACCCGCGCCACGGGCTTCACGTGACCGTCGCGGGCGAGGTCGAGCCGGGCCTATGGGACGTGCCCAGCACGTACGGTTCCGGCGAGGTGAAGGCGGAGGCATTTGCCTCGGCCGCACTGCCGGGGCAGCCCACCTTGGCACTCCGTGCCGGCGGCCGCCGCGTGTGGGGCTCGTTTCCGTTCTTCGAGTCAGCCTTCCTGGGCGGGGCAGCCACTCTGCCTGGGTATCACACGAACCGGTTCGCCGGGGATGCGAGTGTGTACGGGGGTGCCGAGCTCCGCCTGACGGCCGGTCACAGCCACTTGGCCCTCCCCGCCGTCTGGGGAGTCTATGGCAACCTCGGTGCCGGCCGGGTGTACCTCGATGGGGACTCCCCGGGCGGCTGGCACAGCGGCGGCGGCGGCGGAATCTGGCTGGCGATGCTCGATCATCGTACCGCGCTGTCGTTCGGCGTCGAATCCTCGAGCGAAGGCACGCTGCTGCAGGCAGGAACGGCGTTCGGCTTCTAATGAGCCATTCGAGCCGCTTGGGGTGGTCAACATCCAACTGGGCTACTTCCTGGGCTACGGATCCCAGGGCGGGTTCCGGCACCTGCACGCAGGCGCCGAGGTCACGAGTGCAACCTGGGAGGGCCCGATGAATCAAGTCGCGATTGACCGGGTCGAGAGCAATGTCCTCCTGATTCGGCTTGCCGGACGATGGGAATTGCGGAACGGGCTTGCCTCCGCCGCTGCCCTTGAAACCGCATTACGGCGGGAGCCGCCCCCGTCGAAAGTCGCGTTCGATGCCCAGGAGCTGGGTCTCTGGGACAGCAGCATCCTGGCTTTTCTCGCCGGGGTCAGCGACAGCTGCCGCGAACGAGGCGTAGCGCTCGACGCCACGGCGCTGCCGACCGGCCTGCACAACCTTCTCGACCTGGCCGTGGCGGTGCCCGAACGAGCCGGCGCCCGCAAGGAACTCAGCACGCCTCCGTTCCTCGAGCGCCTGGGCGCGCACGCCCTCGCTGTCGTCGCTGGGGGAGGCGAAACCCTTTCGTTCCTCGGCAGCATGACCCTCGCGTCCGTTCGGCTCGTCCGGAGAAACGCGCGCTATCGGGCTTCCGACCTCTGGTTGCTGATCCAGCAGTGTGGGGGCGAGGCGCTCCCCATCGTGACCCTGATCAGTTTCCTGGTGGGAGTCATTCTCGCATTCGTTGGCGCCGTCCAGCTCAAACAATTCGGCGCCCAGATCTACGTCGCCAATCTGGTCGGCGTGGCCATGACCCGGGAGATGGGCGCGCTGATGAGCGCCATCCTGATGGCGGGCCGCACCGGCGCCTCGTTCGCGGCCGAGCTTGGCACCATGAAGGTGACCCAGGAGCTCGACGCCTTCACGACCGCGGGCTTCTCGATCCCTGAATTTCTGGTTCTGCCCCGGGTTATGGCACTGGTCCTGATGATGCCGCTGCTCTGCCTCTACGCCGACTTCGTCGGCATCCTCGGCGGGGCCACGATCGGCGTCGGGATGCTGGATC
This sequence comes from Gemmatimonadales bacterium, assembly GCA_035495075.1. Classification (GTDB taxonomy): domain Bacteria; phylum Gemmatimonadota; class Gemmatimonadetes; order Gemmatimonadales; family GWC2-71-9; genus DASQPE01. Next base: position 6,735 of record DATJGL010000045.1, on the reverse strand, counting down.
TCTCGTGGACGATGTACATCGGGCAAACCACCCACGCCGTCCGCCTGGGCGACACCGTCGGCGGCCTTTTCAAGAGCGCCGTGTATGGCGGCTTGATCGCGGGTGCCGGCTGCGTGCGCGGCCTGCAGGCCGGCAGCAGCGCGTCGGCCGTCGGAAGGGCAGTTACCTCAGCCGTCGTGACCAGCATGGTTGCCATCATCGTGGCCTGCGGCGTGTTCGCCTTCCTGTTCTACGTCCTGGGGATCTGATGGCCGACGAGTCTGCCGCCGGACACGGAGCGACGCCCTGCATCACGGTGCGCGATCTCACCATGGCATACGGAAGCTTCGTGCTGATGCGCGACATGACGTTCACCGTCAACCGGGGCGACGTCTTCATCATCATGGGCGGCAGCGGGAGCGGCAAGAGCACCCTGCTGCGACACCTGATCGGCCTCAATCAGCCGGCGCACGGCAGCATCCACTACGAGGGACAGAACTTTACCACGGCGGACCCAAGACAGCGATTACGGATTCTCAGGAATGTCGGCGTCCTGTTTCAGGGCGGCGCCCTGTGGAGCGCGATGACCCTGAGTGAAAATATCGGGCTGCTGCTGGAGGAGCACACGGATCTCAAGCCCGTCGAGATTCGCCAGGTCGCCGCACTCAAGCTCGGGCTCGTGGGTCTCAAAGGCTTCGAGGACTATTACCCATCGGAGATCAGCGGCGGCATGCAGAAGCGAGCCGGATTGGCTCGGGCCATAGCGCTGGATCCCGACATCCTGTTCTTCGATGAGCCCTCGGCCGGGCTCGACCCGATCAGCGCGCGCCGGCTGGACGAGCTGATTCTCAACCTGCGCGACAGCCTCGGGATCACCGTGGTGGTCGTCAGCCATGACCTGGCCAGCATCTTCGCCATCGGTACTCACAGCATCTACCTCGACATGCCGAGCCGTACGATCACCGCCAGCGGCCCCCCGAAGGAACTGTTGGCCCGGACCCAGGATGCCACGCTCCGGAGCTTCCTGACCCGGGGAGACAACTCATGACTCTGAACCAGCGTGTCAGCCCAGCTCTCATCGGCGCCTTCGTGCTCGGGGCCGTGTTGCTGGCCGTGACGGCGGTGGTCCTGCTCGGCTCCGGTCGTTTCTTCCACCGGACCTCCGCATTTGTGCTCTATTTCCCCGGATCGGTGAACGGCCTCCGCGTTGGTGCGCCGGTCAAGTTCCGCGGGGTCGAGATCGGTTCCGTCGAAGACGTCCGTCTCCAGTTGCAGCCCGATCAGAGCGTCTACCGGATACCAGTGATCATCGGAATCGACCCCGCAAAGATTACCAGTCTCGGTGGCAGCGAGACCATTCTGAACAGCCCGGCGGCGTACCAGAACGCAATTGATGGCGGGCTCCGGGGGCAGCTACAGACCGAGAGTTTCGTCACCGGGGTGCTGTTTGTGGCGCTGGACTATTTCCCCCGTAGTCCGGCCACCTTTGTCCAACAGCCGCGCAGCCGCAAGTTCCGATACCGCGAGATTCCGACCGAGCCGTCCTCGACCGAGAAGGCGCGGATGGCCGTGACCGAAGTGCTCACCAAGCTGGCTGCAAGCGACCTCGTGGGCCTCGTCGACTCTGCGCGGCAAGCCTTCGCGGACCTGCACCAGCTGGTCGGCTCGCCCGAGCTGAAGCTGACCGTCCGATCCCTGGGTGATGCCGCAGGCCGGCTGGGCAATGCCGCGGGGAGTGTGTCACAGCTGGCCACTGGCCTCGACAGCAACGTCTCTAGGCTCACGGCGGATCTGGGCCAGACCAGCGTGAAGGCGGGGGCGATGATGGATCAGGCAGGCCTGGTCCTGCAGCACGCTGACGCTGCCTTTAACGACACTCCCGTGATGTCCGAGCTCACTCGGACTCTGCAGGAGGTTTCGGCTGCTGCCCGCTCGGTCCGCCTGTTGACCGGATATATGGAACGCAACCCGAGCGCGGTCATCTTCGGCAGACCGGTGGCCAGGGAGAAGTGATGCGAGGTCCGTCTGCTCGAGCGATGTTCCTGGGGCTCGCCTGCCTCTACTTGGCAGCATGCGTACACGTCGGCCAGCAGCAGAAGGATCCCTGGGGACTCTTTACTCTCAGCCCATTTCCTGAATCCCCGCAGGATGGGGCCATGCGTTCGCCACGGTCGGTGCAGCGTGCGATCAGCGTTGGGCCCATCCACCTGCCGGGATATCTGGATCAGGACCAGCTCGTTACCCGGAGCTCTCAGAATCGTCTTACCCTCTCGGAGAACGATCGTTGGGCCGAGCCCCTGGAAGACAACATTGCCCGCGTGCTGGCTCAAGACCTGGCGGTGCTGCTGCAGACCGATGAGGTAAACGTGCACCCCTGGCCGGGCCGCCAGCGGCCAACCTATCAGGTGGAGATTGAGGTGCTGAGTTTCGAAACGGACACTGCCGGGACGGCGCACCTTGTCGGGCGATGGGTCCTGCGCGATGTCGCAAAGGGGCAAACGATTGCCGAGAAGGAGACACGACTAACCGCCTCGGGAGCGGGTACCTCGACCGAGCAGTCGGTTGCATCGTTGAGCAAAGCGCTGGGCGATTTCAGCGTTGCGATTGCGAACGTGGTCCGCGAGTTTGTCCACTCCGACAGTACGCAATCAACCGTTGGAGCCGGAAACAGGACGTCACCGACGGCCGCAGTATCTCTTCGCGGCCCCGGCCCGTGACGCTAGAACGACTTCCGCTGATTGCCTCCGGTTCCGAGCTAACGAATAGGTACGCACGGAGATCGGTTAGATCACGTGAAACCACATGGCAGGTACGCGAAATGAAGCTACCTGCTCTTCGGCGAGCCCGACAAGGCGCTCGACCGGCTGGAGCCGCTGCTCACGATCCCGTACTACCTCTCGCCGGGCGGGCTTCGGATCGACCCCACCTTCGCCTTGCTGCGCGGCAACCCGCGGTTCGAGCGCCTGGTGAACCGACTGTGACGGGCGGATCTGGCTCAGCGGCTCACTCGCGCTGCGGGGTGTGTTACATCGCTCGCTGTAAGGGCAGTGGCGGCCACAAGGAGAGCCGCCAAGCGCATGTCGGCCAAGAGGGTCTACCCCGGCCGCGAACCTGGGCGTAGCTTAGCGACGCATCTCGCCTTCACTAGAACACTGAGGGTCCCATGACAACTCCACGGTTGCAACTCTGTCTTTCCTTAGCAGTGGCTCTCGCATGTCTGGCTCCTTCCCTCGCTTCGGGGCAGGGAATTAAGCGGCCCACGACTCCGGTGCGCACGGCCCGCGATGAACTTCGAGAGCTTCGAGAGGACTACATGGAGGCCTACAACAAGAAGGACTCGACAGCTGTGGCGAGCATGTACACGCCAGACGCCGTTGTGATCAGTGGTGACGGATCCGTAACGGTTGGGAAGGACGCAATCCGGAAACAGATCGCCACCAACGCGCCCAAGTGGGGGCAAATTACGATCACCTCGGACACCCTGCGAGTAGTGGGGAGCACCGCGTGGGACGTCGGAACAGCCCGCGTGCAACTGTCGGGAGGGGGTGAGCAGGTCAGCCACTACCTGACAGTTCTGCGTCGCGGCCTGAAATCGTGGAAGCTCGATCGAGTGGCGGTGGTCCCCGAGAGTCATTTGGCGAACGCCGCGGATTCCGCCGCCCACTGATGAAGCACCCTTTCTCATGATGGCGGGGTCTTGAAATGACCATCGCGTTGGACCAGGAAGGCCGGCAGGACTGTCGGCTACTCATGCCAGCGGGCGGCAATCTCCACTATGCAGAGTTCGACGTGCTCTGGCTCAAGGGGAAGGATCTCCGCGACTGCGCGCTCTCACGTCCAGCGGCCCCTCTGGATCAGGAGAGACCTCGCCAGTTGCACCCCGAAGAATCAGCCAAGCGGCTGTTGCGCTGCCGCAAAAGGCCAGAATGTTGCCGAGTTGGCTGAGAATGACCTGGGCGGTGAGGATCTCGGCGAGTACAAGAAGCACGCCGAGTAGAATGAGTGCAGCCGCCCAGCCTACTTTGCTGCCGGTTCGCATCAGCGGAATGGCGAAGGCAGCCGTGCCGACGAAGAACGCGAGCATTGCCGGGCCCACGGCGGCGAGGATCGGTCCCGAGAACATGCTCTCGAGTAGGTCCGTGGCCGCAGCCCGGTCCGCGCCGTCCAACACAAACCGGCCGACCAGCATCTCGCCCACAAAGACCGAGGCGATGGCTGTCGTCCCCACCAGTATAAGGATACGTGCGGCATACCCGACGGCCGGCTTACGTGCAGCTGTGAGGGCCGAGAGCGCGAGGAGACCGGGAATGAAGAGTAGTATCCCGACGAACAGGAGCAGGTGTGCCGTGTACCAGCGGGAAGCGTCGGCCACGAGAATGGCAATTTGCTCAGGGGGGGCCATCCTCTCCTCCGGATGCAAGAGGTCGCCGATGGCCATCAGAAGCGGACCCCCAACGAGGCTTGCGACGGCAACCAGCGTTCGAAAGTCGCGAGGAGCGGAAGAGATTGCCATGCGGGCCTCCATAGTCTTGAGGGCCATGCCTGGACCCAAACATACTGCCTGGCCTGACGTGGCCTAGGTCCACCGAGCTCCGGTCGACGACGCGATGCCGTCTCGTGTCATGATCGAGCCCTGGAGGGGCAACGCGAAGGCCGGACACCACAGAAGTGGTGTCCGGCCTTTGCGCTTGTGGGCCCGCTCCTGCCATTCTGCTACCGCTTTTCCAACGCGGCGGCTCGGTGGGCGAGCCTACAATCCTGCGCTCGCGTTGACAGCGCCCTGCAGGAGGCCGACGTCCGTGCCCGCAGGCCCCGAAGCAGTCGCCCACCGCTCGCCAAGAACTCGACTGAACGCGCCGGCAGCGGGATTTACGACAAGCACCGGCGTTGCTGCCCCGCGAATGACCTTGTCGGCCACGCTACCCAAGAACAGCCGCTGTGCGCCCCCGCGTCCGCGTGTCGCTATGGCGATGAGGTCGCACTCGTGTGCTTCCGCATAGCTCAGCACCGCGGTCGCGGGACGCCACTCGGTGACAACCTTGTACTCCACACGCCAGCCCGCCCGGCGCAGCTTCCACGCCGTGCCTTCCAGGTATTCCCTAGCTGCCGCCCGCCGCACCTCTACCAACTCGGGCTCCATCGGCGGCAGCGGCATCGGAGCGCCCATCGGAAAAGCGGCCACAGGGTCGACAGCCCGCACCAGATGAAGCGTGGCGAGGCCTGGCGAAAACAGTCGCTCCACCTCGTCCAAGACCGACTCCGCCAGTGGCGAGCCGTCCAGCGGCACCAACACCCGGGCGGCGGCAGGAAGCTCGACCTCGGCCGGCGGCGTCGAGGGGCGCACCAGGATGAACGGGCAATGCAGCTCCCGAACCAGTCGGTCGGCCACGCTTCCCAGGAAGAGACGGCTGGGTCCCGAACGACCGTGGGTGCTCATGACGATGAGCTCGGGTGGATCGGCGAGGGCGTGTTCGGCGATCCCCGTTGCCGCCTCGCCTTCGAGCACCGCCGTTCGCAGCTCGATGTTGAACCGGCGCCGAACCTGCTCGGCTGCACTCTCGAGGTAGGCCTGTGCGTGGGTTCGAGAGCACGTCTCGATCGTTGCGCTCATGGTCGCGGAGATGTCAGGATGTGCGGTCGTCGGGCGGACAGTCACCATTGTGAGGGCGCGGCCCTTGCGCTCGGCGACGGCGGCCGCAAGAGCCAGAGCCGTCTCGCCGAAACCGGAGCCGTCCAGGGGAACGAGAAAATGACGCATCGCGAGCCCCGAGTGAAGGTTGGAAACACGGTAGGAATGCGCGCGTGAAGGGGGGATGAAGTTGCAGCGAGGAAGGCTTTAGGGCGCCGCCGTCATGATCGTTCCCGCACGCTCACTTCACGTTGCCTTTAGGGAGACTCCACTAGCTTGCTGGGGTCCTCTCCAGGAGGGGCCTATGAGAGCTCGTCTTGCAGGAATGGGTGCCGTAGGGCTGGCTGCCCTGTTGGCGGGGGCTCCGGCAGCGACCGCCCAGGTCGCGTCCCAGACGTCTCTCGGTCGAACGTCGCCGGACGCCAAGTGGGTCGTCGACATGGTGCACTCCCAGGTCGACTTCGGGGTCCGGCATCTGGTTGGACGCGTGCGTGGCACGTTCGAGAAGTGGTATGCCGTCCTCACGACGAACGAGGACGACTGGAGGCAAGGTGCGGTGAAGGTTTCGGTCCAGACCGCGAGCCTCAACACCGGGAACGCGTATCGTGATGCCGACCTCCGTTCGGAGCGGTTCTTCGACGTGCGGCGCTATCCCAAGATGACCTTCGAAGGAACCGAGTTTTCGGTGGCCGATAGCACCCTGAGCGTGAGCGGCATCCTCACCATTAAGGGACACTCGAAGCCCATTACGCTGACCGGCCAATATCGTGGGGTCGCCAAGGACGGCGAAGGGCATGAGCGAATCGCCTTCGAGGCCACGGGCGAAGTGGATCGGCGTGACTTCGGCATCAACTACAACGAGAGCGTGGCCGGCACGGACCTGGTCGGAAACACGGTGGAGATCACGGTCGGCATCGAGGCGGTGCGGGTCAGGTGATGAACGGCTTGGAGCCTCTCCGGATCAGGAGAGTCTGTAGGTCAGCGCCGGTGTAGCCGCGGCCGTAGGATGGCCAGCCGCCGCTATCCGCCATCGCCCGGCGCAGGGCCGCGTCGTCATCGGCCGGGTTGGCACGATCCCGCGGCGCCCGGCAGACCACCAGTCCGGCAGCAGCCAGGAGACCGAGCCA
>DATJGL010000044.1:0-11692 GCA_035495075.1 Gemmatimonadales bacterium | reverse complement strand
CTGCTGGGAGACCTTCACCGCCGTCAGGCGCTCGCCCAACAGGGCGGCGGGCCCGCCCGAGTCACCCAGCAACACAAGAAAGGCAAGCTGACCGCACGGGAGCGGCTCGACCTGCTGCTGGACGAGGGCAGCTTCGTGGAGCTCGATCGGTTCGTCACCCACCGGGCCACTGATTTCGGACTGGCCGATCAGGTTTTTCCCGGAGACGGGGTCGTAACCGGCTATGGCCGTATCGATGGACGGCTGGTATACGCGTTCTCGCAGGACTTCACGGTCTTCGGTGGGTCGCTATCCGAGGCCCATGCCGAGAAGATCTGCAAGATCATGGATCTCGCCATGCGAAACGGCGCGCCTGTGATCGGACTCAACGACTCCGGGGGTGCCCGGATTCAGGAGGGCGTCGTCTCACTCGGCGGGTATGCCGACATTTTTCTTCGCAATACCCTCGCCTCGGGGGTGGTCCCCCAGATCTCCGCGATTCTCGGTCCCTGCGCCGGTGGCGCGGTGTACAGTCCCGCGATCACCGATTTCATCTTCATGGTGAGCGGCGTGAGCTACATGTTCGTGACCGGGCCCAATGTCGTGAAGACCGTGACCCACGAGGAGGTCACTTTCGACCAGTTGGGCGGCGCCGACGTGCATGGGACCACGTCCGGCGTGTCGCATTTCACCTGCGACAGCGAGCTCGAATGCTTGCAGATGATCCGCGACCTGGTCGGCTTTCTTCCGCTCAACAATCTCGATGACCCACCGCCGCGGGCGACGTCAGACCCCGACGACCGCCGGGATGAGGCGCTCCTCGATCTGATCCCCGAGAGCTCGGCCAAGCCGTACGACATGCTGGACGTGATCCGGCGCGTGGTGGACGACGGCGGGTTCCTCGAGGTTCAGCGCGGCCACGCGGACAACATTGTGGTGGGATTCGGCCGGTTGGGGGGGCGGCCCGTGGGAATCGTCGCCAATCAACCTGCTGTCCTGGCCGGGGTGCTCGACATCGCGGCATCGGCCAAGGCCGCGCGTTTTATCCGATTTTGCGACTGCTTCAACCTGCCGGTCGTCACGTTCGTGGATGTCCCCGGGTTTCTGCCTGGGGTGACGCAGGAGCATGGCGGGATCATCAAGCACGGCGCGAAGCTGCTGTTTGCCTATTGCGAGGCCACCGTGCCCAAGCTCACGGTGATCACGCGGAAGGCCTACGGCGGGGCCTACGACGTGATGAGCTCGAAGCACATTCGCGGCGACGTGAATCTTGCGTGGCCCACCGGCGAAATCGCGGTGATGGGGCCGAAGGGTGCGGTCGAGATCCTGTTCAAGGCCGAGATTGCCCAGGCGGCAAATCCGGCGGCGGCACTGGCTCAGTTCACCGAGGAATACACGGCGAAGTTTGCCAACCCCTACGCCGCCGCGGGCCGGGGATACGTGGACGATGTGATCGACCCGCGGGATACCCGGCCCCGCCTGATCGACGCGCTCCGCACGCTCGCGACGAAGCGGGATCGCAATCCTCCGAAAAAGCATGACAACATTCCGCTCTGAGGCTCCCTCCGGCCTGCTCGGACGTAGCGTTGGGGGTGCTTGCGCCGCGGGACGCGTCCGTGAGCCCACATCGAACGGAGTCGGGCTCGGCGCGTCAGGGACGCTGGTCGCTCGCGCCAGGAGGCTGCAGGCAGTCAGCGCGAGTCGATGCAGTGGGCGCTCCGCGGACGCGTCAGTGAGCCCATATCGACCGGAGACGGGGGCACAGGGGTCGGGGGGCGCTGGCCAAGCCCCACCAACCGCAGCACCCCCCGACCCCTGTGCCCCCGTCTCCGCACGATCAGCGAACTGCAGCGTCCGAGGGAGCGCCCACTGCATCGAGAGCGCGCAACACCCACCTCCGGGCGCGAGCGACCAACGCGCCCCCGACGCAGCGAGCCCGGTTCCGCACGATCAGCGAACTTCAGCATTCCGAAGCGCACGCGCCCTCAACGCTGCGCTCCCAGCCGGCCGATGAAGCGAGTCCTCATAGCGAACCGGGGCGAGATTGCGCTCCGGATCGTGCGAGCCTGCCACGAAGAAGACCTCGAAGCCATCGCGGTCTACTCGGCTGCGGACCGTGCGGCGCCGTACGTTCGCGCGGCCGATCGCGCGATCGCGATCGGGCCGGCTCCGGCAGCCGAGAGCTACCTCAACATCGAGCGCCTCCTGGAGGCGGCGGCGGCTGCTGGCGCCGATGGGATCCATCCCGGCTATGGGTTCCTGGCCGAGCGCGCCGTCTTTGCCGAGGCAGTGTCAAGGGCGGGGCTGACCTGGATCGGGCCGCCCGCGTCGGCGATTCGAGCCATGGGGGACAAGACAGAGGCGCGCCGCCGGATGCACGCGGCCGGTGTACCGATCGTTCCCGGGACCAGCGAGCCCGTTGTCGATCCCGGCGCCGCCCGTAAGCTCGCGCAGGCGATCGGTTACCCGGTGATGGTGAAAGCCGCGGCAGGCGGTGGGGGCAGGGGAATGCGCGTGGTCCGGGGGGACGATGAGTTGGCCGGCGCCTTGGCATCCGCGGCTTCCGAAGCCCAAAAAGCGTTCGGCGACCCCGCGGTTTACCTGGAGAAGCTCATCGTGGCGCCGCGGCACGTCGAGATCCAGGTCCTCGCGGACCACGAACGCACCGTGCACCTGGGCGAGCGCGAATGCTCGATCCAGCGCCGGCACCAGAAGCTGGTGGAGGAAGCGCCCTCGGTCGCCGTGGCTCCTGCGCTGCGCGAAGCCGTGGGCGCCGCCGCGGTGGCCGCGGCCCGGGCAGTGGACTATCGCGGCGCGGGGACCTGCGAGTTCCTGCTCGCTTCCGACGGCGGATTCTTCTTCCTCGAGATGAACACCCGGATTCAGGTCGAGCACCCTGTCACCGAGGCGGTGTACGGAGTCGACCTGGTCCGCGAGCAGCTTCGGATCGCCCGGGGCCTGCGAATGACGATTCCGGCTGGGCCGGCGGTTCCGCACGGATGGGCAATCGAGTGCCGGATTACCAGCGAAGATCCGGCCAACGGGTTCCTGCCGTCCACTGGCCGGGTGGACTACCTGCGAGTGCCGGCGGGCCCCGGGGTTCGGTGGGACAGCGGCATCGAGATTGGTAGCGAGGTCACTCTCTACTATGACTCGCTTCTCGCCAAGCTCATCGTGTGGGGCGCCGACCGTCAGCAGGCGATTGGCCGGATGGTGCGCGCGCTGGACGAGCTGGTGCTGGTCGGCGTATCCACCAACCAGTCCTTTCACGCTCGCCTCTTCACCGATCCCGCTTTCCGGGCCGGAGAGATCGACATCCAGTTCCTCGAGCGTCGGCCGGATCTGCTCGCAAGCGCTCCTGATCCGGCGCTCGATCACGATCTCGCGATCGCCGCGGCGCTTGCCGAGGCCGAGGAGCGCCAGACCCGCCGCCAGGTAGTGACCAATGGCGAGCCGGCGATCGGCGGTGCCTGGCTGCGGCAGGCCCGGCTCGACGCACTCCAATAGTCGGCGGCATGCTCGAGCGGGTGGGCATCGAACGCATCGCCGCCGGTGGCGACGGCGTAGGTCGGTTGGCCGATGGACGGGTGGTTTTCGTCCCCCGAACCGCCCCGGGCGATGTGGTCACTCTGAAAGACCTGCGCCCTTCCCGCCGATTCGCTCGCGCCCGACTCGATCGGGTTCTCGAACCGGGGCCGGAGCGGATCGAGCCCCGCTGCCCGCACTACACCACAGACTCCTGCGGTGGCTGTCAGCTGCAGCATCTCACGACCGGGGCACAGCTCACCGCCCGCCGGAGCGTGGTCGGCGATGCGCTTCGGCGCCTCGGTCGTCTCGACGTTTCCGATCCCGAGATCGAACCTGCCGAGCAGCAATTCGGCTACAGAGCCAAGCTGACCCTCGCCGTCAGCCCGGATGCCCGGCGGATTGGTCTGCATCCGCTAGGCCGGGCCCAGGACGTATTCGAGCTGGCCCGCTGCCACATCACCGCCGACTCCCTGATGGAGCTTTGGTCGGTACTCCGGGACCTGAAGCAACTCCTCGCGCCCGGCCTCGACCGGTTGGTGCTCCGGCTCGACCGGAGCGGGGGGCGTCACGTCGTGGCGCAGGTTGCGGGAAGCGTGGTCTGGACCCGGGCGACGGAACTTGCCGTCGAACTCGGCCGCCGCAAGCAGCCAGCGACGCTCTGGTGGCACCCGGAGGGCGGCGCCGCTCGTGTGTTAGCCGGTCCGCGAGGCAGCTCGGGGCCGCCGGCCTCGGTATTCGAGCAGGTCCATCCCGCCATGGGCGACCGGGTTCGCCGCTTTGCGGTCTCGCGCCTCGGACCGGTTGCCGGACAACGGGTGTGGGATCTCTACGCCGGGATCGGGGAGACGACGGCCCTGCTGGTGGAGGCCGGCGCCCAGGTGGAAAGCGTCGAGCGGGACGCTCGAGCGGTCGCGCATGCCGAATCGACCGGGGTCTCCGCGTTACGCCATGCGGGTTTGGCCGAGACAATCGTGCGCCGGCTTGGCCAAGCTGATGTGGTGGTGACCAATCCTCCCCGGACCGGTATGGACCCGATCGTGACTGCCGCGGTCGCCGCGAGCGCCGCCGAACGCGTGGTGTACGTCTCGTGCGATCCGGCAACCTTGGCTCGTGACATCGTTGCCCTGGCCCCTCGATTTGCCCTAGCGGAACTTCGAACGTTCGACATGTTTCCCCAGACCGCTCACGTAGAGACGGTCGCCGTGCTCGACCGCGTATGAAATACTTCGTTGAACTTGGGGGCCGGCACGTCGCGGTGGACGTGGACGGTGACAGGGTCGTCGTCGACGGCAACGTCTTCCAGGCCAGCTTCGAGGCGCTGCCGGGGACGCCACTCCGGGTGCTGATCGTCGACGGTCGTCCGCGGACCCTCGTGGTACGCTCCGGCGGTCGCGGTCGCTGGGCTATCGGGGCAGGTGGCGAGTGGCGCGAGCTAGAGGTCGTCGACGAACGCACCCGCTACATCCGATCGCTTGCGGCTGCTGAGGCGAAGCCGGCCGGCGCCCACGTTCTCAAGGCTCCGATGCCGGGGTTGGTGGTGCGGGTGGAGGTGGACCAGGGGCAAGCCGTAGCGACCGGTGCGGGCGTGCTCGTGCTCGAGGCCATGAAGATGGAAAACGAGCTGCGCGCGTCCGCCGGCGGCACCGTACGGGCAGTGCGCGTGCAGCCGGGCCAGGCAGTCGAGAAGGGGCAGGTGCTGGTCGAGTTCGAGTGATCGGCAGGAGGCTCGATGCGACGCACGTTATCGGGGCAATTGGTGGCTGGGGGATTGGTGGCGGGTCTCGCCGCATGTTCCCTCAATACTCGCAATGCGCCCCCGACCACCATGGCGGCCGCCGGCGTAACGGTGCCTGCCGACAGGGTCCAGATCGACGCCTTTGAGGCGAGTCGCCGCTTCGTGCTCACCATCGAACAGACCGTGCAGGTCATCCTCGACAGTAGCGACGATCCGGCAACCCGCCGGCGGGCGATGCTCTGGCGCATCAACGGCGTCACCGCCGCGCAGGACGCCGCGATCCGGTTCGAACCCTTCGTCTCGGTCCTCGATCTGTACGCCCTGTCCGAGCAGCAGCGCCGCTTTTTCACCGATGGCGCCGGGCGAAACCACTTCGGTCAGCTCCAACCGCTGGTCGTCTCGCGGGTGACGGAAACGCACTCCGCGTTGCGGGAATATCTCACGCGGCTGGTGCCAGAGGCGCGCGCCGACAGTATCGCTTCCGAGCTGGATGCCTGGGCGGATCGGCACCCGATCGAGGACGAGCTGTTTGGGCGCCCAACAGTTACGTCGGTGGCTGCGCGGGTGATCAGGACCGATGAAACCAGCCTGTTTTCCGCGGTGGGAGACATGCAATCTCGCCTCCGCAGCCTGGATGGTCGCGTCGCGATCCTCCAGAATTCCATCGCTAAGCAGGTCGGCTGGCAGGCCGAGTACCTGGCTGGGGAGGCTTTCGGCTCCAACCGGGTGGACTCGTTGCTTGGCGCCACCACCAAGCTGGCCGGTGCGGTTGACCGGATCTCGCTCGTGGCTGAAGGGACGCCCGGCCTGGTACGGGGCGAACGCGCTGCGGTCATGGCGGGCGTCTCCGCCGAACGCCAAGCGGTGCTGGCGGGGGTGAAGGAGGAGCGGGTGGCGGTCCTCGCCGCGCTGGATCAGCAGCGGGAGCTCGTATTCCAAGAGTTGAACCGGCAGCGGGCAGCAACAATGAATGAAAGCGAGCAGCTGGCAACTCGCCTGATGGACCGGTCCTCTCAACGTCTGGACGGCCTGGTCGATCACCTGGTCTGGCGACTCGCCCTGCTGATCGTGTTCCCCCTGGCCGCGGGCGCCATGATTCTCGCCATCGTCGTCTTCGCTGTGTTCTGGCCCCGCACCCGAGTGGTAGTGCGCTAAGCTCGCCGCACCAAGCAGAAAACCTCCGGATTCCGACGCTTGACCTGCCTCGGGGACAAGGGCTATCTTTTGCGGCTGTCTAGCTTTGGCAACCGTTTTAGAACCAGAGGATTTGCTCGACTGATGAAGACCTTTACCGCCACGCCCGCGGATCTCGCCCACGACTGGCATCTCGTCGATGCAGCCGATGTGCCATTGGGCCGACTGGCCAGCGCCGTCGCGCAGCTCATCCGCGGGAAGCACAAGCCCACGTTCACGCCCCACATGGACGGGGGCGATTTCGTGATCGTGGTAAACGCTGCGCGAGTCCGGCTGACCGGCAGGAAGCTGAGTCAGAAGCAGTACTTTCGCCACACCGGATACATGGGGCACGAGCGGTTCACGCCGGCGCGCACCATGCTCGAGAAGCATCCCGAGCGGGTCATCGAGAAGGCCGTGTTCGGCATGTTGCCCAAGAACTCGCTGGCCAAGCAGAAGCTGCGGGGCAAGCTCAAGGTCTATCCAGGGGCGGAGCATCCGCACGCCGCGCAGCAGCCCAAGCCTTATTCCCTCGTTCGCACCAAGGTGACTGCATGACGGCAATCGCAACCCCGTTTCGGTGGCAGGCCGTCGGCCGCCGCAAGACCAGCGTGGCCCGGGTGTACCTGACGCCAGGCACCGGGAAGTGGGACATCAACGGTCGCACCTTGGGCGACTATTTCCCGCGCCCTTCATTGGTCCAGCACATCCAGCAGCCTTTCACGGCCACGGATACGCTTGGCGCCTTTGATGTCAGGGCTCACGTCAACGGGGGCGGGCAGGCAGGTCAAGCGGGCGCGGTGCGGCTCGCGGTGGCGCGCGCGCTTATATCGGCCGATACGCAGCACCGCATCAAGCTGCGCGCCGGAGGCCTGTTGACTCGCGATCCTCGCGCCGTCGAGCGCAAGAAGCCGGGTCGGCCCGGCGCACGGAAGCGCTTCCAGTTCTCGAAGCGCTAGAGCAGGACATCATTCACGCCGCCGGATTCCGGCTCGGGGTGCCCTCCGGGTCGAGCCGGGAGACGAAGGCGGCGGACGCACAACCCTATTAGAGGAAGGATCCGCACGTTCGCATGGCACAGCCGCAATTGCAGGACCTGCTCGAAGCTGGCGTCCACTTCGGCCATCAGACCCGCCGGTGGAATCCGAAGATGCGCCGGTTCATCTTCGCGGAACGCTCCGGCATCTACATCATCGATCTCCAGAAGACGCTGCGTCAGATTCACGCCGCCCAGGAGCTTCTGCGTGGGGTGGTCCTGAAGGGAGAAGGCGTCCTCTTTGTCTGCACCAAGAAGCAGCTCAAGGCGATCGTCCAGGCCGAAGCCGCGTCCTGTGGTTCGTTCTATGTCACTGAGCGGTGGCTCGGCGGCACCCTCACCAACTTTCAGACGCTGAAGAAGCAAATCCGTCGGCTCCGCGAGCTGGAGCAGGGAGCCGTGGACGGCGACTTCGAGAACTACACCAAGAAGGAAAAGCTCATGTTCGAGCGTGAGCGGGTGAAGCTGAGCCGCAATCTCGAGGGCATCAAGCAGATGGCCCGGCTGCCCGGCGCGCTCTTCGTGGTGGACGCCAAGAAGGAAAAGATCGCCATCGCCGAGGCCAACAAGCTCGGGATTCCGGTCGTCGCGATCGTGGACACCAATGCCGACCCGGATCTCATCACGGTGCCGGTGCCCGGGAACGACGACGCAATCCGCTCGGTTTCGCTCATCACCGCCGCGCTGGGCGACATCATCAAGGAAGCGCGGGCTCAGATGCCCTTGCGCGAGGTCTCGGAAGACCTCGAGGCGGAGACATACAGCACCGACGCGGGAACCGAAGGCGATGCCGACGCCGACCGCCGTCGCCGCCGGCCGCGGCGTAAGCGGCGGCCCAAGCCGGAGGCGATCGCCGCCCGGCTCAAGACCGAAGCGGACGAGGTCGCCGAGAGCGCGCCAAGCGGGGCGGGTGACGCGGGCGGGTAAATCCCGGCGGTCGGAGCCGGCTACGTTCCGCCGCTCTCGGCCCCCGCGGGCTGGGAGCGGCGGTTTTCCAATTCACCGTTGATCGAATCTGACAATGACCAGCGTGACGATTTCACCGAAGCAGGTGAGCGAGCTCCGCGCGCGGACCGGCGCGGGCATGATGGACTGCAAGAAGGCCCTGGAGGAGTCCGGCGGCGACATGCACCGGGCGGCCGAGATTCTGCGCAAGAAGGGCATCGCGAAGGCCGAAAAGCGGGCCGGGCGGACCGCGGCACAAGGCGCGGTGGTGAGCTACATCCATCACAACGGCCAGGTAGGCGTGCTGGTCGAGCTCAACTGTGAGACCGACTTCGTGGCCCGCACCGAGGGCTTTCAGCAGCTGGCTCGGGACATCGCCCTTCATGTTGCTTCGGCGGATCCGATCGGTGTGAACGCCGACGACATCCCCGCCGATCTGCTGGAGCGGGAGCGGCGGATCGCCGAGGAACAGGCGGCGGCCGAGGGCAAGCCGGAGAACGTCCGGGCGAAGATCGTCGAGGGCAAGATCAAGAAGTTTGTCGCCGAGCGGACGCTCACCGAGCAGCCGTACGTCCGCGACGACAGCAAGACGGTCGGGCAGCTCATCAAGGAGGTCTCGGGCAAGGTCGGTGAGGCCGTCAGCGTCCGCCGCTTCGCCCGGTTCAAGGTCGGAGAGGCCTGATGGGCCTCGCCTACTCCCGCGCCTTGCTCAAGCTGTCTGGCGAGGCGCTGGCCGGCGAGAAAGGCGTCGGCCTCGATTTTCGCGTCATCGAGGCCTTCGCCGAGGAGATCAAGGCCGTCCACGCGCTCGGTGCCAAGCTCTGTCTGGTAGTGGGCGGCGGCAACATCGTGCGGGGCGCCACGGCCAGCCGGGAGGGCCTCGACCGCGTCTCGGCCGATTACATGGGCATGCTGGCAACAGTGATCAATGCCCTCGCCTTGCAGGATGTGCTGGAGAAGATCGGCGTGGATACCAGGGTCATGACGGCGATCCGCATGGAATCGGTCGCCGAGCCCTACATTCGCCGTCGCGCGATCCGGCACCTTCAAAAAGGGCGGCTGGTCATTTTTGCGGCCGGCACCGGCAATCCGTTTTTCTCCACCGATACGGCGGGTGTGCTTCGGGCGCTCGAGGTGGACGCCCAGGTGATTCTCAAGGCGACCAACGTGGACGGCATCTACACCGCCGATCCCAAAAACGACCCGAGCGCGTCCTTCATTCCGGAGCTGACGTACCAGGAAGCGATTGTCAAGAATTACGCGGTCATGGATGCCAACGCTTTCGGTCTCTGCAAATCGAACCAGCTCCCCATCGTCGTTTTCAACATCAACCAGCCGGGCTCGATTACCCGGGTCCTCCGCGGTGAGCGGGTCGGCACCCTCGTCCGATGACCACCATCCCCGAGCTGACCAAGCACGCCCGAGAGGCGATGCATAAGGCGGTCGAGAGCACCAAGCGCGAGTTAGCAGGCATCCGGAGCGGCAAGGCCAACACGGCCCTGCTCGATCTCGTGCGGGTCGAGGCCTACGGCACCCCGGTGCCGCTCAACCAGGTCGGCCTGGTGTCGGCGCCGGAGCCGAGGCTCCTGACCGTGCAGCCGTTCGACAAGTCGCTCGCGCCGGCCATCGAGAAGGCGATTCGCGATTCCGACCTTGGGCTCAATCCCGCAACGCAGGGGAACCTGGTTCGGGTGCCGCTGCCGCCGCTATCCCAGGAGCGCCGCAAGGAGCTGGTCAAGGTCGTCCACAAGCTCGCCGAAGAGGGGCGCATTGCGGTGCGGCACGCCCGCACCGAGACGATCGGCAAGCTCAAGAAGCTCGAGCACACCTCCGAGGACGACGAAAAACGCGCTGAGAAGGACGTGCAGAAGCTCCACGATGAGCACGTGAAGCAGATCGATCAGCTGGTGCACGCCAAGGAAGCGGAGATCATGGAAGTCTGACCATGAACGACGATCTCCTGCGGCAGATTCAGCTCAACGAGTCGGTACCGACGCACGTTGCCGTGATTATGGACGGCAACGGCCGCTGGGCCCGTGAGCGCTCGCTGCCCCGACCGCTGGGGCACCCGGCCGGCATGACTGCGGTTCGGGAAACCGTCGAAGGGTGTCTCGACGCCGGCGTCGGGATCCTGAGCTTGTTCGCCTTCAGCCAGGAGAATTGGCAGCGCCCCGTCGAGGAGATCGATGCACTCATGGACCTCCTCGAGGCCTATATCGCGAAGGAGCTGGCGGAGCTCCGCGCGCGAGGCGCCCGGGTTCGCGTCCTGGGTGATCTTTCGCGCGTGCCCTCGAGCGCGCGGGCGGCGCTGGATCATTTCGTTCGTGAGACCGCCGGTGGGTCGGCGCTCGACCTCAACTTGTGCATCTCCTACAGCGCACGAGCGGAGATTACTCGAGCAGCCCGGCGGCTGGCCGAAGAGGTTCAGGCCGGCACCCTGCATCCCGCCGAGATCGACGAGACCGCGGTCGCGCAGCGGCTTTATACCGCATCCATCCCCGATCCCGATCTCCTCATCCGCACCTCGGGCGAGATGCGCATCTCCAACTTCCTGTTGTGGCAGCTGGCGTACGCCGAGCTGTACGTCACGCCCGTCCTATGGCCGGACTTCACCCGGCGCGACCTCTTCGAAGCGATCCTCGCGTTTCAGCGCCGCGACCGACGGTTCGGACGCGTCACCGCCTGATGGACCGCAATCTGGCGCAGCGGATCGGGTTCGCCGCCGCCGCCATTCCGTTCGCACTCGGCATCGCGTGGTACGGAGGCTGGGCGATGGTCGCCTTCCTCGTCGTCGTGGCCGTGCTGGGTACTCGGGAGCTGTTCCAGCTCTTTCAACGCAGTGGCGGCTCGGCCCTGGAGGCCCCCGGGTTGATCGGCGCCGCGTTGCTCCCGCCGGCAGTGTACCTCGGCCTCAGAGACGCTGCCGGACCTCTGGCCCGGACGTGGCCCTATCTGGCCGCCTTGTGGCTGATCGCGCTGCTCACAGTGGGCCTGTGGCGTCGAAGCCCGGAGCAGCGTCCCCTCGAGGCAGTCGCCACCACCGTATTCGGCGTCGCGTACGCGGCAGCGCTACCGACCTTCCTGCTGGATCTCCGCCATGGCTCGCACGAGATCCGCTCTTGGGCCGGTGCCTGGCTGGTATTTTTCCCGTTGGTGGTGACCTGGGTCTGTGACACCGCCGCGATGTTCGCCGGGCGGGCTATCGGCGGCCCGAAGCTCGCCCCGACCGTGAGTCCGGGGAAAACCCAGGTCGGCGGCGTCGCGGGCGTGATCGGGGGGCTGCTGATGGCTCCCCT
>DATJGL010000043.1:0-7722 GCA_035495075.1 Gemmatimonadales bacterium | reverse complement strand
CTCGCTCGGACCATCAAAGGGCCGGACTACCTACGAACGCTACCGATTCGAGGCCGGCGTCCGCCCTGCGCGAAACGCTTCCCAGGAGCCGTTCGTCTTCCGGAACAGGTGCTCGTCGTGGCCCGGCACGAGATAGTCCGTGAGCGTGCCCACGAGTTGATATCCGAGTCGCTCATAGAGCCGGCGAGCTTCGCGGTTGAACGAGGAGACACACAGGAAAACGTTCGGGCTCTCCTTCCCGATTCTTTCTTCCGCCCATTGGACCAGCCGAGTGCCCACACCGCACGCGTCGGCTCGACGCACACGGTCTGGATGTAGCCGTGAAGGGGCCTCGGAGATCGAGAATCAGAAATCCGGCGAGGCCCCGATCGTCGACGGCAACGTGAACCTCTTTGCCCGGCTCCGTCAGAATGGCGAGAGAAGTCTCGTAGGAGCGACGCAGGGTGAGCCATGGCTCCGACGCTGCCATGATGCGCGCGCAAGCCTCTGCCTCGTGTGGGGTGGCAAGCGGGCGTATCGACAGCGGCGACGGTGACCGGTCACCGCCGCGGATCTCCCGGGCGTTCACGCCGGGTCAGGACGTTCCGAAGAGGGCGGCGGCGCGCTTGTGGGTTTCTTCCTCGGACACGTCCTCGATGTGGGTGGCGAGCATCCACACGTGGCCGAATGGATCCTGAATTTTGCCACCGCGATCACCGTAGAATTGATCTTCGACCGGCCGAACCACGGTGGCGCCGGCGGTGATCGCTTGTCGGGCGACCGAGTCCACGTTCTCCACGTAAAGGTGCAATTGCACCCCAGCCCCGCCGAGGCCCAAGGGGCTGAGGATACCCATGTCCGGGTATTCATCGGATAGCATGATGCGGGAATCGCCGATCTGCAGCTCTGCGTGGCCGATGCGACCGCTGGGGTCGTCGAAGCGGCTCAGCTCCTTTGCGCCGAACGCCTTCTGGTAAAACTCGATTGCCGCCGCCGCATTCTGGACGATGAGATAGGGATTTAGCTGAGGGCGGCCGGGCGGGATCGGGCTCACTTTGCCTGGCATGGCTGGTTCTCCTGGTGCTTGGTCCTGACGCGCCTGGTGCACATCACACGGTGCAGGCGCGCCGCTCAATGCTTCATGGTTCACCTCCGATCGGACCTACGCAACCCCGAGGTCAAGGCGTCCAGGAATTGTCGCTGGTCCCGCCCGGCCCTTGAGGCCGAAGTGACCGCGCGATCAAACCCAGCCCTCCAGCCAGGAGTCCCAGCATCAGCAGCGTGTCGAAGGGGGAGGTGGGCTGGAAGTACAGGTGAAGGTTGGCGACGATGCCCGCCAGAATGATCACAGCGCCAATAGCGGTTAGCGCCCAGCCCAGCGGGGAGTGACCGTTGAAGAACAGCACACCGACCCCTACCAGCAGCGGTACCAGGGAAAGGCCAAACGCATTGTAGCCCCAGAGGGCCCAATACCCGCTGGTCACTGTCACTCGCGCGAGGAGGAGATAGCCGCCCGCGACCAGCATCGCGGCGCCGGCCAAGAACGCCGGCAGCCCGCCGGGCGTACCACCTGCTCCCCTCATGCGACACCGAGCGGCATTCGCGCTCCGATTGTGGGTCGACTCGAGCAGTGCGAGCAGCAAGGGTGTCCCGCGCCGAGCCGGAGCGCAAGGGAGATCCTAGCTACGTCGGAGGCGGTGGTTTCCGGGGCGGTCGGCCGGTACGCGGAATGAGGTCGCCCTCGGCCGTCATGTGTAGGTAGCTCCCGTCGGCGCGTCGCAGCTGTCCGGCGATGCGATTGAAGCGCACCACGAAAACCTTTCGCGAGTCCCAAACCGCGAAACAGGCTCGGTGCATGGCTGCGTTGGAGAAGCGAAAGAACGGGTCGCTGTCTTCCGCGATGAAGTCGGGACTCACCACCACATCGGCATCGGGCCGGATGGCTTCGTGACACAGTGCGCAGGTGGCACTGCCGTTTTTCACCCTGCTCATCAGCTCAGCGGGCTCGATGCTTGCCACGAGAACTACGTCGAATGACGATTGTCCAGGGACGAAACCAGTGCCTCCAGAAACGGCGCCTGGCCGGGCAGAATACGGCGCCGAGCCTCGCCCAAGTCGAACCAGGCGGCTCGATCGACCTCCGGAAATATCCGCACGTGCCCGGAGCCTTTGGGCCACTCCATCTCGAACGTATTGCTCGCCAGCCGGGCCGGGTCGAAGTCACCTTCCGCGGTCCAGATCAGGACAATCTTGCCGCCGGGTTGTTTGATCTGCCCCAGCGGCTTGACCGGCGCCGTAACATCGAGCCCGATTTCCTCGCGAAACTCGCGTCTCGCGGCTGAGACGGGGTCTTCGCCGGGATCGATTTCGCCTTTGGGAATGGTCCAGGCTCCAAGATCCTTGCGAGCCCAGAAGGGGCCCCCGGGGTGGGCCAGCAGCACTTCGACGCCGAGGGACTGTCGGCGATACAGCAGGAGACCGGCAGCGGTCTTTGGCATTGGAGGCGTGGTGAAACCGCCCGAGGTGTCAGGGCGCGCGCGTCCGTCGCGTCCAGCGTCGGATCAGCGTGGTCAGCATCGCGGTCAGATTGAGTCCCGCCAGGCCGGCGCCGATCATGATGAGCGCGCGGGCAACGCGGCGGAGAACGCTCAAACTGTGCACATCGGCGGCAACCAGGAGCACTTTCAGGCTGAGCAGTGCCGCCGCGCCCGAAAAGATGAGCAACTGAAGGAGGAGCAAAGGCTGGTATCCCATGCCACGGTACAGCCAATAGAGCGACAGGGCTACCAGGAGCCAGGCGAGAAGGCCGGTACGCGTGCTCTGCCCGAGCGGCAGATCCCGAAGCACCGGTACGATCAGCAGAGCCAGCACCACCAGCATCACCAGGAGGTGTAAACTGGCGCGCCACAATTCGCCGACGGTGGCGTCTTCGGCGGTATGCTTGGCGGGCTCCTTGACCAGCTTCATCGAATCGCTCTCCCTCGCATCAGGTCCACCCGACGCATACGTCGCTCTCGGTCTGAAGGACCGCCTCCTGCTCGAAGCGGCGCCGGTACTCTGCAACGATGGACGCTACAGCCTGGCGGGCGGCGGCGGGATCGTCGGTGATCAGTCGCACGATCTTTGATCGCTCCTGGACCATGATGCCGGTGCTGTCCTGCCACTGTCCCGCGGCATCCCAGACGGTAAACCCCTTGGGAAAATGCGGCGTCAGTGCCTGGACCACGAATTCCCTCCACTCGGAGTCGGAGACTTCAGCGTTCCGGCGGCCCCGCCCAAAGTACAGCGTGATCTGTCGCCGAGCCGGCGCCGAGGCAGCACAGCTTGCGGTCGGAGCGGGGACTGGGCTCGCCTGCGGTGTCGTACAACCGGCGAGCAAGACAACGAGCGCGTATGCAGCTCTGGAACGACCGCCCCTTCCGCTCTCAGGATCAGGGCAGGGGCTGGAGATCGGCATGTAACACCTGGGCGGCCAGGCCGCAGCTGCCGAGTGCCACCACGACCGAGTTCTGTTGCCAAGTCTGATACCCCTGGTGCACCACCGTCACGCTGTATGTCCCCGGCCGCCCTCGACCCGCGCCCAGGGTCAGCGGCTGCCCGGAGGCGTCAGTGGTCTGAACCCGCAATGAATCGACGTACTCGCCGTCCTGGATGGTCCCGCGCGCTCCGGCCGCGAGCGGCGTCCCGGTCGTGGCGTCGCGGACCTGGACGACGATGGCCGCTTGTGATGCCACGACTACAACAGTTCCGCTGCCGCCGTCGGTGCAGATCGCGAGATTGTCCACGCAGCCGGCCAGCGTGACGACCGGGCCCAATGCCAGTCCGGCCCACCAACGATGGTGGGCCCGCGCCGACGCTCCGCAACTGTGCCGTTCGCTCACCGCGACGGCTCCAGCCGAGTGGTTGGCGTCTCGCTCGGCAGGTCGCGGAGGGAGCTCGTCAGGGTGAATTCGAGCAGCAACGCCGCCAGGAGAAAGCAGGCGGCTCCCAGCGGCCCGGTTGGGGGCACATGGGTGGCCCCGAACAGAAAGGCTGCCAGTGTCAGGAGCGCGGCGATCGCACCGGGCCTACCGACCGCGAACATCACCCCTGCCGCGGCAAGGGTCACCAGCCACCAGGCGGGAGTGATCCTGGTCGGACCGATGAAGAGATGGCTCCGCGCCCAGCCACCAGCCAGAAAGACAACCACGGCTGCAACCGTGGCGAGCCGCCGCCGTTCGGGTGAGGTGATTGCTACTGCCGCTGCGAGCAGGGCGATAACCCAGGCGACCGACCCCGCGACTGCCAGGCTGTTGATGGTGCCGCTGCTCCAGTAGCGATCAATGAGCGACTCGGCGACCGCAATCTGAGACGAGGGCAATTCGCTCCCCAGCCGCGCCAGCAGCCCTGTTCCAATGCCGGCAAGGGCATCAAATGCGGCGTAGAGTGGGATGAACACGGCGATGGCCAACCGGCTCAGGGTAGCGGCGACATTGTGCACCTCGTCCAGGAGGAGATACACCGCAAAACCGGTAAGCGTAAAGAGGCCGAGGTTGATCAGGTGCAGCGTTCCCCACCACGGGAGGTGGGGGCTCACATTCCGATAAATGGGCGGGGTGAGGATCGGGTGCCCCAGATTAACTGCGCCGAGCAACGCGGGCGGTCCGAAGAGCAGCGCCCGTCGCAATGTTGGGTTCATGATCGTTCACTCCTGGATCAGCCACGCCGCCGGCCCACAAGAGGCCGGACCTCGGGTGACGCCCGGGAGAGCTTTTCCGCAAGCTCGGGACTGTCGGCTAGCAGCTCGAAATCGGTGTATTCGAAGCCGGGCCCCACCGTGCAACCCACGAGAGTGTACTCACCCAGCGATCTCGCGGCCTGCCACCACCCGGCCGGCACCCAGTAGACCGGCGCCCGCGACCCGTCGCAAGGGCCCAGCACCGCTCGCTCGACGGTCGGGTCGCTGGCGGGCATGAGGAGCAGCTCCAGAGGCGCTCCCTCGTAGTAGTGCCAGACCTCATCGGACTCCACCCGGTGCCAGCAACTCATCGCATCGGCCGGCAGGAGAAAGTAGATCGTCGTCAGCGCCGCTCGACGTCCGCGACCATCGGCCGGGTTGACCGTGACACCGCTCCGAAAAAGCTCCCGGTAATAGCCTCCCTCCGGATGCGGCGTGAGGCCCAGCATCTCGATCAGGTGCGCGGCACGGGCTTCCATCGACCGTTCGCTCCCCTCATCTCCGAGTTCGGGCCAGCGCCTCAGCGCCGGCCTGCGCTACCTGTGCGTCCTGCGAGGACTGCATCCCGGAAACGCCGATCGCGCCCACGATGTCCCCGTCGCGCAGCAGCGGAATACCGCCTTCCAGCGGGGTGACGGTGGGCATCGCGAGCAGTCGAAGGCCTACGCCGCCGGCGGCGACCGAATCCTCGAAGTCCTTGGTCGGGCGCCGAAAGTTGAGAGCGGTTTCGGCTTTTGCCAGGGCGACGTGGACGCTGCCGTACTGTGCCTGGTCGAGCCGATGCAGAGCCACGAGATGCCCGGTGCTGTCCACGATGGCGATGACCATCGGCCAGCGATTCCGAACCGCCTCGGCCTCTGCTGCTTCCATGACCACCTTGGCCGTGGCCAGCGAGATCGGAGTGCCGTAGCGGCGCAGCTGGGGAGCAGGTGCCGGGGTCGGAGGGGCGGCTGGCGGCCTCGAAGCACGTTCGGACATGCAAGCGATCCTCAATGCAGGGGGCGACGGCCGAACGGTCGTCAGGCGCTCGCCTCGAGATCCAAGGCACCTTGGCCTCGGAGCGAGGCGCGCTCCCGGCGCCCGGCCTGGAGCAGGGTCAGGGCCGTATAGAATACCACGAAAACCACCAGCCATCGTACAGCGTCGAGCGGTAGCGACTTCACCACGAGTGCTGCTATCAGAAGGGCCGGAATCCCACCCAGTGTGAGACCGGCGGCGGCTGAGGGCTTGAACCGTTCGGCTCTGACGAATCGCATGCCGCTGATTGACATCAGGAAGCCGCACGAGCCCATCATGATTGGAAATGCCGCCCGAGGATTCAAGCCAAGGAGGCTGACCAGGATCATGCAGGGAGCGTAGAGGCCGATCCCCAGCGTCATGAGGCCCCCGAGAAAGAAGTTCCCCACCACTGCGACCGCCAGCCGGGCGCCGTGCAGCCCGTCCGCGTCACCTCCTCCCGGAACCAGATGCAGTTGAGAGAGCAACATGATGCTCGCCGCCACGGTAAGCGCGGCACCCATTCCCAGTCTGACTCGGTGACGGGGGAGCCGCGCCACGATCCCGGCTCCGAGCCACGCACCTAGTCCGGAGGCAACGATCATGGGGACCAGCGTGGTGCCCGCGACCGGAACCAGTTGGATGAAGATGACCGCACCCATGACTGAAGTGATCATGTGTCCGACGTTCAGCGTGCCCGGGATGAGCTCGTCGGGCACCAGCTGCCACGCCCGAAATACCGCTGTGGTGGTGGCGAAGGAGCCAATGCCGAACGTGTCGAAGAAGACGGTGACGAAACCGGTGAGACTCTCGATGGGCTGCGGGCGCCAGGACCCCATACGGACCAGGCAGCGAACCAATCCGATGGTAAACCATCCGGCGAAGACGACGAGCACCGCGAGGAGGGCTGTTCTCATTTGCCCGCGCCCGGGCACTCGAGCTGAAAGCGTTGCAGCACCTGCAGCCGGTTTTCCATGGCCCCGGATTGGGCCGCAATACGCCACGCGTAATCCCGTCGCAGATCCATCGTGTCTACCCCCTGGGCAATGGCCACACGCCATTGGGCGCAGTACGCCGGCAGCTCGACCTCGATGATCTGGCGGGCAGTGGCCAGGCTCGCCGTGAAGTCTTCGCAGGTGGCGAACTGCGCCGCCTGCGCGCGATGCACTGCCTCGTGGGCCTCGAGCTGAGCCTGAAGCAGCGTGTCGCGGATGTCGGGTCGCATCCGAGTGACGGCGCGTCCCGCCTCGCAATGGGTAAGGCCGAGAAAGTCGTCCGGCACCGCTGCCCGCTGGGCGGACGCCGATTGCGGCCCGCGCGCGGCGATCAGAAACGCCGCCAGTCCGATTCGCACGGCGGGGTCAATCCATGAACCTGCTGCCCGGTGGCGGGAGGTCAAACCAGGTAGTCCGGAAACTCTGCCGCAACCTGCTCACACTCCCGGGCGAGGTCGGCCGGTGCTCGTCCCCCCAACGTTGCCGCGAGGTCGAGCGCCCGCAGCTTGCCGCTGCAAGCCGACGCCTTGGTCAGCCGGTCAGCGATGCCAAGTCCCTTGTGAAGGCCGGTAGCCAAGGCGGCGGCGAAGCTGAGCAACGCGGCCACCGCGCACGTGGTTACCCACGTCAACCCCACCAAGGGATGCTTCTGAACCGCCGTCGCGCCGGCGACGAACGCGGCCAGCCCGCTCGCCGCGGTCCCGACGATGATGGCCCAGGTATCGGCGCGGCGGAGGCGGCGCACGTGCGATTCGGCGGCCCTCATGCCTTTCCGGATCCAGTCCACCTGCGGACTGGCGCTACTATCGAGCGCTCCCATGAGACCTCCTGGGATGTGCATTCTCAGGCTTCGCAATCGGCCGGCTGGGCTCGTCAGCTCACGAGTCCGAGCGCCCGGCGAACCTCGCTCTCCTCCGTTACGACATCGAAGGCGTCAATCAGCTCGGAGGGCAGGGGACGCCGCCGGCCGGTGGTGAGGTCCACGAAGACCCAGCGAGTCTCCGCCTGTGCCACCACCGCACGATCCGACTCGCG
>DATJGL010000042.1:0-15029 GCA_035495075.1 Gemmatimonadales bacterium | reverse complement strand
GTGCTGGTACCGGTCAGCCTATCGGTGGCGTTCCTCAAGGACGGCATCGGCCGCCCGGTGGGGCTCATGGGCGTGCTCGAGGACGTCACGGCGCGTCGGGCGGCCGAGGCGGCGCTCAATCGGTCCGAAGCCCAGTTCCGTCAAGCCCAGAAGCTGGGAGCCGTGGGTCGGCTCGCGGGGGCCGTCGCCCACGACTTCAACAATCTTCTCACGGTCATCCTGGGGAACGTCCAGCTCGCTATCGACGGCGTGGACCGGCAGGCCGAGGCCCGCACCGATCTCGAGCAGGTGCACGAGGCGGCGCGTAAAGCGGCAACGCTCACACGGCAGCTCCTGACGTTCAGCCGCAAGCAGGTGCTGGAACGGAAGGTCTTCGACCTCAACGAGGTGATTACCGACCTAGGGACGATGATCCGCCGGTTGATCGGAGCGGACATCGAGTTCGCCCTCAATCTGCAATCGAACACCGGCAAGGTGGACGCCGATCCCGGGCAGATCGAGCAGGTGATCATGAACCTCGCGGTCAACGCGCGGGACGCGATGCCCGAGGGTGGCAAGCTCACGATCGAGGCCTCCGAGGCCGTCCTGGACGCGCCGGCACACCACGCGCGCGGCACCATTCCTCCGGGGTCGTACGCCGTGCTCGCAGTCAGCGACACCGGTGTCGGGATGACGCCCGAGGTACAGGAACACCTCTTCGAGCCCTTCTTTACCACCAAGGAAGCCGGGAAAGGGACCGGACTGGGCCTGGCGACCGTACACGGGATCGTCAGCCAGAGCGAAGGGCATGTCGTGGTGTATTCGGAGCACGGCGCCGGCACCACCTTCAAGATCTATCTGCCGAAGGTTCCTGACCGGATGAACGGCGCCTCGACTAGCGCAGAGCTGGCGGCGCCCCACGGCACCGAAACCATTCTCCTGGCGGAGGACGACGATGCCGTGCGCGCGGTGGCGGAGCGGGTGCTACGGGGCCATGGCTATGCCGTGCTTGCAGCGCGTGATCCAGCGGCCGCGCTGGCCCTGCTCAAGGAGCACCGGGGGCCGGTCGATCTGCTGTTGACCGATGTGATCATGCCGCAGGTCAGCGGGCGTCACCTCGCCAGCGAAGTTGCAGAACTGCGGCCGGGAACGCCGGTGCTCTACATGTCAGGCTACACCGACGACGCGGTGCTGCGGCATGGTGTGCTCGATGCCGGGTTGGCTTACCTCGAGAAGCCGTTCACCCCCGGCACGCTCCTTCGCAAAGTCCGCGAGGTGCTCGACAGCTAGCTCAGGAATCCGCCGCAGCCCGCTCGGCGTCCTCGACGGCTTCGGACGCGCGGGCCCACTGTTCGAGCGCCGTCTCCAGCTCCGTGACCGCTGAATCGACGGCCTGGGTGAGCGCAGCAGCAGCCGCGGCCGCATTCGGTCGAGTGTACAACGTGGGGTCCTCGAGTCTGGCCCGGAGCTCGCCCACCCGATGCTCCGCCTGTTGAGCCAGAGTCTCCGCGGCCTCGAGCGCCCGCCGCGCGGAGCGGGCTCGGGATTGTGCGGCGCGCCGTTCATCCAGGTCGCGACGCAATTCGGTGCGCCCGCGGTTGCGCCCATCCGCGCGGCGTGACGCTTCTTCATCCTCCCGCCTGGCCCGGTCCGCCTGGGAGACCTCCCACTCGGCGAAACCACCGGGAAAGTCGGTGATGTGATGCTGATCGAGTACCCAGGTCCGCGTAGTGATGCCGCGGAGCAGCTCCCTGTCGTGACTCACCAGAATCACGGTACCGTCGTAGCCGTCGAGCGCGTCTTCCAATGCCTCGATAGACTCGACGTCCAGGTGATTCGTGGGCTCGTCCAGCAGCAGGAGATGTGGGTGCGCCAGCATCAGCATCGCGAGGGCAACCCGGGCGCGCTCACCCCCCGACAGGGTGCCCGCACGGCGCGAGACCAGGTCGCCCGAAAAGCCGAAGCGGCCCAGGTGATCCTGGATCGGCCCGCGGCCCCACGCCGGCCGGAGATCGGCGATGATCTCATAGAGCGTCGAGTTCGGCGGGACCTGCGCCAGATCCTGGCGGAAGTGGGCCACGCTGAGCGAATCGGGAATACGGACGGCGCCGCCGCTGGTAGCTCGCTCGCCCGCGATGGTCCGGAGAAGACTGGACTTGCCTGAACCGTTGGCGCCGACCAGGCCCACCACTTCGCCCCGCCGCACCACTGCAGAGAAATCGTGGACCAGCTCTCGGGCGCCGATCGAGACCGTCACGTCCTCGAGCACGAGCACCTGATCGCCGCCCCGGCTTTGCGTTGCGAGCCGCAGCGCCATCGCCCCCTCTTCCGACGGCGGAGGACTGAGCCGTCCCACCCGTTCCAGTCGGCGGCGCCGGCCTTTGGCCTGCCGGCTGTTCTGGCCCGCGATGTTGCGGCGGATGTAGTCCTCCTCCGCCGCAAGATTGCGTCGCTGCTGCTGGTAGGCCCGCTCCTGTGCCAGCCTGCGCTCGGCCCGCTGCTCGAGAAACCCGGCGTACCCGCAGGCATATGTGAATGCCGTCCTTCCCTCGAGATGGAGCACGTGGTCCGCCAAGCGGGCGAGAAAGGCGCGATCGTGACTGATCACCAACACCGTTGCCGATGTCGCGAGCAGGTAGGCCTCGAGCCAGGCGATGGTCTCGAGGTCGAGGTGGTTGGTGGGCTCGTCCAGCAGCAGCAGATCGGCCGGGGCCACCAGCTGGCGCGCCAGGCCAAGCCGGCCGGCCTCGCCGCCGCTCAAGGTCGCGGCGAGCTGTTCGCGAGCGCGCTCAGGATCGAAGCCGAGTCCGTGAAGCACCGCGTCAACCCGGGCGTGCAGCTCGTACCCGCCAGCGTGGGTGAAGTGCTCGAGATCGTGACCGTACGCCTCGAGCACCTGAGGGGGGCATGCGTCGCCCAGGTCGGCGATCCGGCCGGCCTGTTCGTGCAGCGACTGCTCCAGCTCGAAGAGGTCGCGATACGGCTCGGCGGCCGCATCCCAGACACTCGCTGTCTCGGCAAACTCGCGGTGCTGGTCGAGGACGGCGATCCGGAGCCCGCCAACCCGGGCGACGGTCCCGCGACTCGGAGTGAGGTCGCCGGTGATCAGGCGAAACAGCGTGGTCTTGCCGCTTCCGTTCCGGCCGACGATGCCCCAACGGTCGCCTCGACTCACGGTGAAGGTGACGTTCTCTAGCAGCGGGCGAGCGGCGAAATCGATCGCCACGGCGCCGAAGCTCAGCTGCGTCATGCCGGCCCCGCTGTGCTCAACACCTCGAGAGGTGCTCCTGCCACCAGCCGACCGGTGCCCCGGTGCACGACGTTCTGGCCGAACATCACCTGGCCATCCCGCCTGCGAAACGTCGCCAGCGTACGAAGCGGCTCGACGCCTCGCTGGCCGGTGTCCTGATTCGTCGTCGTGACCACGCATCGGGCGCACGGCTTGACGACGGTCAGCTCGAGCCCCCCCAGCCGAAGGTCCCGCCAGTTGTCTTCCGCGAACGGCTCGGCGCCACTCACAACCAGGTTCGGGCGGAACCGATTCATCGGAAGCGGCGTCTCCAGCCGACTATTGAGCTCGTGCAGCGACGCCTCCGAGATGAGCAGGAACCCGAAGCCGTCGGCAAAGCTCACTTGGTACCCCGCGGCATACGTCGAGTCGGTGGGACGCACGACGTCGTCGGGCATCCAGAGGAGCCGTACCGGTCTCCCGAGAAAGCGACTGAGCCACTGAGCGGCTTCGGGGCTCACCGGCACTCCCTCGGTCATGTCGTTCCAGACCTGGACCTGCACGCGACGACCGGAGGACGGCAGCAGCGCCAGCGCGAGGTCCGGCATGCCGGGCGCCCGCAGCACCAGGGAGTGATCGACCAGCGCCGGGCGTATCAGCGCGAGTCTCGGTTCTTCCCTTTGAGTGATGAACTCACCAGCGAGATCTACCACCATCCAGCGGCGGTCATGGCGCAGGCCGAAGTGGTCGACGTCCCACTCCGGGGGTGAGAAGCCACCGCAGGATTTGACAGGATACACGTGGAGGGAGGCGAGATGCAGCATCGAACGCTATCCGCTATCAGCTATCGTCGTCTGGCTTCGAGGGCATGCGGCCGACCACGATCGTGACGTTGTCGCTGCCGCCGGCCGAGAGCGCATCTTCCAGCAACGCCTCGCAGGACTCCTTCGCCGTGCTCGTGGTGAGCAGCCGTTCGCGAATCCGGGCGTCGGGGACGTGCTTGGTGAGTCCGTCACTACAGAGCAATCCGACGTCGTTCCAGATGGGGTCGAGCCGAGTGACGACCGGAGCAGCCTCGGACCCGCCGATCGCGCTCGCGAGCACGTTCGCCCAGCGGGTTTGATAGGCGTCCGTACGGCTCATGATCCCCTGATCGACCAGGTCTTGCGCCATGGTTTGATCGCGAGAGATCTGCTTGAGCTCGCCCCGCCGGAGCAGGTAGCAGCGGCTGTCGCCCACCTGGAGCAGGTAGGCCCTGGGCCACACACTGATCCAGAGAGTGAGGGTGGTTGCCATCCCCCGACGCGACGGATCCTGCGCGCCCTGGTCCGCGATGTCCATGTGGCACAGCATCGCCGCTTCCATGAGCGAACGCGAGAACGCGACCTCGTCCGTGGGGTCGGCCGTGTAGTAGCACCGCATGCTGCGCGCGACATATTGGCTCACCCCCTCGACCGCCAGGCGGCTCGCTTCCTCTCCTTTAGGGCCCCCGCCTACGCCGTCGGCGACCATCGCCAGAAAGGCGAGGCGCTCGCGTTTGTCTTCGAGTGCCGTCACATCAGGCAAGCTGGTGAGCTGCACCTCCATCTGCTTCCGGAGGGAGCCGACCAGAAAATGATCCTGATTGGTCGGACGGACCTTGCCGGGGTGGGTCAGCCCGTAGACGTCGATGTCCTGGTCGACCGGCTTGCCGCCGATGGCCGGCATTTCTTTGGTCTTCTGGGATACGGTCATGTGCACTCCTAACTGCTAACTGGCTCCACGGGCTCCTGGCGCGCTCTGCGTTGCCCGGGCGGATTAGTCATCTTGATCCGAAGGTACTCGACGGTGCGCTGAACCGCCTCACCACCCGTTCGGCATCTTCATCTCCCAGGACCCGGTCAGCTTCCTTCGCCGCGGCGAGTAATAACTCGACCAGCGCCTCGTCTGCCGGGTCATGTCCGTGATGGGCGAGCCAGTGACGGACGATCGCGTGACCTGACATCGGCGACAGCGCGAGCTGCTGCTCCAGCCCAAACAAGGAAGCCGGCAAGCTCGAGTAGGTAAGCTCGGCCAGCTCCGGGTCGCCGCGCGCGTGCGCCTGGAGGATGGCGGCGGCGTGAATCCCGCTCGCGGTGCGGAACGCGTCGTACCCCACGACCGGATGGTTGGCCGGAATGCGAAGGCGCAAGGCCTGCGACGCAAGCCGGCAATACTCGGGCAATCTGGTTAGTTCGCCGTGGGGCAGACCTGCGAGATGGAAATTGGCCAGCAGGAGCTCCATCTCCGCGTTTCCGGCCCGTTCGCCGCAGCCGAGTGCGGTTCCGTGGACCCGGTCAGCTCCAGCTGCGATCGCGGCCAGACAGTTGGCCACGGCGAGGCCTCGGTCGCGATGGCCATGCCAGTCGAGCGCTACCGTCTCGCCCAATGGGGCGATCACTTCGTCGCGGACGAAGCGCACGAGGCGCTCCACTCCGGGCGGCGTCGCGTGGCCGGTAGTATCCGCCAGGCACAAGCGGCGAACCCCCCAGCGGATCGCCTGGCCATAGAGTATGCGGAGCGTGTCCGGGTCGGTGCGGCTGGCGTCTTCCAGCACGAACATGACCGGCAGATTCTCCCGAAAGGCAAATCGGACGGCCCGCTCGCTCCGGTCCAGCATCTCGGCCAACGTCCAACCCTGTGATTCGCGGCGAATTGCCGACGCGCCGATGAATATCGCGGCCTCGATCGGCAGCCCGGCTTTCTGCGCCACGCTCGCGATCGGGGCGACATCGGCCTCGCGCGCGCGGGCCGCCGCATTCGCTGCGAGCGGAAGCCGCTCCCGCGCCAGCGTGCCCGCCAGCAGTCGCGTTTGCTCCAGCATCCGCGGCCCCGCGGCGGGGAATCCGATCGTCACCGCCGCGATCCCGAGATCCGCCATCAGGTGGAGGAGACGAAGCTTTGCTTCGGGAGGAGGATCCGTGACGGACGGGCTCTGGAGTCCATCGCGGAGCGTCTCGTCGTTCAACTCGATCCGGCGGGCGAGCCCGGACGCGCGTTCGCCGTTCCAGTCGTGAATCAGTGAGCGCGGCACGGCTCAGCCGAGGGATGAGCGGGCGTAGCGGGCTTCGTCGAGCAGTGTGGCCGCGGGGATGCCATTACCGGCGAGCTTGAGCGCCAGCTCGCCGCCGCCTGCGCGAACCACCAGCCCCTCGACCACGACCTTGCGATCCCGCTGGAACCACACGGTCCCGTGCACCACAGAGCCGTGCAGCCAGCGGTCGGTCTCCCCACAGCGGGCTCGGATACCCCGCTCTCCAACGTCGATGACCTCGTAGGCACGATCGTCGATGACGAGGAGAGGGCGAACGTCGGTACGATAGGGCAGCCGTTGCGAGGAACGGCGGTCGGGCTGATTCATCGTTGCGCTGCCGGAGGTTGACGCTGAGAAGGTCGCCCGTTCGGTGCGAGGTGACAAGTCGCTGGCGACCGGCCCCGGCCCGTGTTACGGTAGAGCAGCCGTACCCGTCGTCCGCATCGCTCCGGAGCCTCCCATGTCCCAGACCCGCGCGCAGCAGAGACCCGACGGGACGCGACCCGCGCCGATCGACGAGATCGCGATCCTCTGGCTCAGCGCGGGACTGAGCTGTGACGGCGACTCGATCGCGATGACCGCGGCGACGCAGCCAAGCATCGAAGACGTCTTGAGCGGCGCGATTCCGTGGACCCCGAGGGTGAAGCTCTACAATCCCTTCCTGGCGCCGGAAGTGGGAGACGAGTTCCTGCGCTTCTTCTACCTTGGCGCGGCGGGCGAACTGGGGCCGTTCATCCTGGTGGTGGAAGGATCGATCCCGGACGAAACCAACAAGCCGGAGGGGTATTGGGCCTCATTCGGCACCGATCACAAAACCGGCCAGCCGATCACGACCTGCGAGTGGATCGATCGGCTCGCTCCCAAGGCCTGGGCCGTCGTCGCCGCCGGCACCTGCTCGTCCTATGGCGGGATTCACGCCATGGCGGGTAACCCTACCGGCTGCATGGGCCTCCCCGACTATCTCGGGCGGGACTGGCGGTCCCAGGCAGGTATGCCGATCGTCTGCGTGCCCGGCTGTCCGGTGCAGCCGGACAATATGATGGAGACCCTCCTATACCTTTTATATCAGGCCGCCGGCCGGTCGCCCCCGATCCCCCTGGATGACTCGCTCCGGCCCACCTGGCTGTTCAGTCAGACGGTGCACGAGGGGTGCGATCGCGGGGGGTACTACGAGCAGGGAGAGTTCGCCGAAGAATACGGGTCTCGCCTGTGCATCGTGAAGCTGGGCTGCTGGGGGCCGGTGGTTCAGTGCAATGTCGGCAAGCGGGGATGGATGGGCGGCATCGGCGGATGCCCCAACGTCGGCGGCATCTGCATCGGCTGCACCATGCCCGGGTTCCCCGACAAGTTTCAGCCGTTCATGGATCAGCCACCGGGGTCGTTGCTCTCTTCCGCGGCCGTGATGACCTACGGTAAGGCTATTCAGGCGCTGAGGCGGTTCACTCAGGCGTCGCTCAACAAGCCTCCCAGCTGGCGCAGGCCGCCCCAGCGCAACAACTAGCGCCGCACACCGTCCGTGTCCTCCCCGCTCTCCGAATCCCCTACCCTGACGCTGAACGAGGCCGAGTCCGTACTGCGCGATCTCGCTGCGGTATTCGGAAACGAAGGGATGCAGTCCGCAGGCGACGATCGCGCGGTGCTGCCCAATCTCGAGGCGATGTATCGGACGCTGGTGGAGCAGATCCCAGCTGTCGTCTTCATGGCGTATCTCGATCGCGGAATCGGCGAGGCGTACGTCAGCCCGCGCATCGAGGAGGCTCTCGGCTTCACCCAGGCAGAATGGCTGGAGGATCCGGTGCGTTGGTACAACCGGATCCATCCCGACGATCAGCACCGCTGGAGCATCGAGGCCGCCGAAACTTTCTCCACCGGCAAGCCCCTTCGCTCGGCCTACCGGGTCATCGCCCGCGACGGGCGAGTGATCTGGTTCCACTGCGAAGCCAAGATGATCCGCCGGGACGATGGGCGTCCCTGGTTCATCCACGGCGTCGGATTCGATATCTCGGACCTGAAGCGCGCCGAGCAGGCTCTGGAGGGAGAGCGCAACCTCCTGTCCACGGTGCTCGATACGGTCGGGGCGCTGGTCGTAGTGCTGAGCCCTACCGGCGCCATTCTCCGGTTCAACCGGGCCTGCGAGGACATCAGCGGATACACCTTCGACGAAGTGCGCGGGAAATACTTCGGAGATCTGTTTCTGGTCCCGGAGGAAGCTGCCCGGTTCAAGAGCAGCCTGGCGAGCCTGCACGCACGGGAGCCGGTCACCGGCTCCGAGAGCGATCTGATCACCCGGGACGGAGGACGCCGGCGCATCTCCTGGTCGAGCACGGTCCTTCCCGGTGTGGGAGCCGCGCCCACCTACGTGATCGCGACCGGAATCGACATCACCGACCGCAAGCGGATGGAGAAGGCGATCCTGGAGATCAGTGCCCGGGAGCAGCGAAAGATCGGCCGCGACCTCCACGACGGCCTGGGCCAGCACCTGACCGGGATCGCTTTCATGAGCAAGGTGCTGGAGCGCAAGCTCGCCGCCGACGGGAGTCCGGAGGCCGTCGAAGTGGAGAAGATCGTGCGGCTGGTCAACGAGGCAATCCACAAGACCCGTGAGCTGGCCCGTGGCCTTCTGCCCGTGGTCTCGGACTCCGACGGGCTCATGTCGGCTCTCAAGCGGTGGACCGGCGAGGTGGAAGATCTCTTCCGCATCCCGTGCCGATTCGAGTGCAGCGAGCCGGTCCGGATCACAGACGTCAACGTCGCCACCCACCTATATCACATTGCGCAGGAAGCGGTGAACAACGCGATCAAGCATGCCCGCGCCACCGAGCTGATCGTCTCCCTGGGCCGCCCCAAAGGAGTCGGCATGCTGGAAGTCGAGGACAACGGCATCGGGCTGCCGGATGAACGGCAGGGCCATGCGGGCCTGGGTTTGCACATCATGAGCTACCGCGCGAACATGATCGGCGGCTCGCTGGAGCTTCGCAGGGGCGTCCACGGCGGCACCGTGGTTTCCTGCCGATTCCCGCTCCGGCCGTGAACTGAGGGCACCGTGATCGAGACGCAAAAGAAACATCGCGTGTTCGTGATCGACGACCACCCGATCGTCCGCCAAGGACTGGCCATGCTCATCAACCAGGAGCCCGACCTTGTCGTCTGTGGCGAGGCGGAAGAGCCGTCAACCGTGCCCGAGGCGTTGGCGCGGCTGGCACCGGACATCATCGTCCTCGATATCTCGCTGCCCGGACGCGACGGCCTGGATCTGCTCAAGTCCATCCGGGCCACCGATCCCGATCTGCCCATCCTGGTGCTCTCCATGCACGACGAGTCGGTGTACGCCGAGCGTGCCCTCAGGGCCGGCGCCAACGGGTACATGATGAAGCAGGAGGCAACCGAGAAATTCCTGGTGGTGCTCCGTCGAATCCTTCGGGGCGAGCCTTACGTCAGCGACCGAATCACCACCAATCTCCTCCAGCGGATCGTGACCGGGCCGAACAAGGCCAAGCAGGCCTCGATCGCGAGCCTGAGCGACCGGGAGTTGGAGGTCTTTCATCTGATTGGCGCAGGCTACGGCACCCGCGAGATCGCGGAGGAACTGCATCTCAGCGTGAAGACGGTGGAATCCTACCAGGCTCACATCAAGGAAAAGCTGTCGCTCAAGAGCGCGCGGGCGCTCGTGCAGCGCGCCATCGAGTGGCGCCTGAGCGGGGAGGCGATCTAGCGATCAATCCGTGTCGGCCCCGGCGGAGTCACCTGGAGCTCCCTCCGCCAGGGCCCGTTTGGCTCCTTCGGCTGCGCCATTTCGGCTCATACCCGCTCATCGAGGACAACAGCGTCCGCGCCGTCCCGACGACGTTGGTAAACGGGGAATTGGGCTACCGGTTGGCGTCCGGAATCGAGCTCCAGCTCAGCGTCCTCAACATCCTCAACCCCCGCGACAACGACATCCAGTACTTCTACGCCTCGCGTCTTCCAACCGAACCGGCAAGCGGCATCGGCGACGTTCACTTCCATCCGGTCGAGCCGCGGCAGCTGCGTGTCTCGCTCGGCTGGGGACTCTAGCGGCCAACGGGCGTCAGGGAATCCCCGGTGGTTTCCCGGGGGAACCGCCGTACGACGGCGAGGCGGCGCCCGATTGCGGCGAATTCCGAACATTCCTAACTCATAACCAGACAAAAATGTCGGTGGAGGTCGGACTCCGAACCTCGAAGGAGATCTTATGCCTGCCACAGCACCGTACGGCCGCAAGACTCAAAGAGCGCCGGCGGTTCCGGAGATTCACATTGTCTGGATGACGGCTGGACTCGGGTGCGACGGCGATTCGGTTTCGATCACTGCCGCCACTCAGCCCAGCATCGAAGACGTCGTGCTCGGTGCGATACCGGGATTGCCGAAGGTGCACGTACACAATCCCGTGCTCGCATTCGAGGTGGGCGACGACTTCATGAAGTACTGGTATCAAGCGGAAGAAGGAAAGCTGGACCCGTTCGTGCTGGTGGTCGAAGGCTCGATCCCCAATGAAAAGCTGAGCGGCGAAGGGTACTGGGCGGCGATGGGGACGAACCTCAAGACCGGCCAGCCGATCAAGACCACCGAATGGATCGACCGGCTGGCGCCCAAGGCGCTCGCGGTCGTCGCCATCGGGACCTGCGCCACTTACGGCGGCATCCACGCGATGTCGGGCAATCCCACCGGGTGTATGGGGCTCGCCGACTATCTCGGCTGGGATTGGCGGTCGAAGGCAGGAGTCCCGATCGTGAACGTCCCGGGCTGTCCGGTCCAGCCCGACAACTTCATGGAAACCGTCCTTTATCTCCTTTATCAAGTCGCCGGCCTCGCGCCCATGATCCCTCTGGATGACCAGGGGCGACCGGAGTGGCTGTTCGGCAGCACCGTCCATGATGGCTGTGACCGGGCAGGCTATTACGAACAGGGAGATTTCGCGACCGAGTACGGCTCGCCCAAGTGCATCGTCAAGCTGGGATGCTGGGGGCCGGTGGTGAACTGCAACGTGCCCAAGCGCGGCTGGATGGCCGGCATCGGCGGATGCCCCAACGTGGGCGGCATCTGCATTGGGTGCACCATGCCGGGCTTCCCCGACAAGTTCATGCCCTTCATGGACGAGCCGCCGGGAGCCAAGATCTCCGCCGCCAGCATCGGCCTCTACGGCAAGGCGGTTCGTGCACTCCGCTCCATCACCAACTCCACGCTGAACAAGGAACCGAAGTGGCGCCATTCCCGGGGCGAGCTGACCACCGGATATCAGCCCAGGTCTTTCTGAGCTCAAAGGAGCGACCGCGATGACCACCACCGCACCCGTCGAGCGACCCGGCGCCACCGGTAAGTCGCGCAAGCTGGTGGAGATGAACTGGGACCCGATCACGCGGATCGTCGGGAGCCTGGGGATTTTCACCAAGATCGACTTCGAGAACAAACAGGTCGCCGAGTGTCACAGCACTTCGTCGATCTTCCGAGGCTACAGCATCTTCATGAAGGGCAAGGATCCGCGCGACGCCCACTTCATCACCAGCCGGATCTGCGGGATCTGCGGCGACAACCACGCCACCTGCGCGATGTATGCCCAGAACATGGCCTTCGGGGTCCGGCCGCCGGCCCTGGGTGAGTGGATCGTGAACCTGGGTGAAGCTGCGGAGTACATGTTCGACCACAACATCTTCCAGGACAACCTGGTCGGCGTGGACTTCTGCGAGCAGATGGTCAAGGCCACCAACCCGAGCGTCTGGGCGAAAGCGCAGAAGACCGAAGCCCCCAACGCCGCGCTCCATGGCTACCGCACGATCGCCGACATCATGACCGCGCTCAACCCGTTCACCGGCGCGTTCTATCGCGAGACGCTGATGGTGAGCCGGTACACGCGGGAGATGTTCTGTCTGATGGAAGGCCGGCACGTCCACCCCTCGACGCTCTATCCCGGCGGCGTGGGCACCGTCGCGACCGTGCAGCTCTTCACCGACTACCTGGTTCGGCTCGCACGCTACGCCGAGTTCATGAAGAAGTGCCTGCCGCTGCACGAGGATTTGTTCAACTTCTGGTACGACGCGCTCCCCGGTTACGAGAAGGTCGGCTATCGCCGGACGCTGCTGGGCTGCTGGGGTTCGTTCAACAACCCGGACGTCTGCGACTACACCTACAAGAACATGTCGAACTGGGGCGACGCCATGTACGTCACCCCGGGCGTGGTGGTGGACGGCAAGCTCGTCACCCATGACCTGGTGAAGATCAACCTCGGCCTCCGTATCCTGCTGGGCCACTCGTTCTACGACGACTGGGAAAACTCCGAGACGTTCGTCCGGAAGGATCCGCTGGGGAATCCGGTTGACCAGCGGCATCCCTGGAACCAGACCACCCTGCCCCGCCCACAGAAGCGCGACTTCGACGGCAAGTACAGCTGGACCATGTCGCCCCGGTGGTTCGACGGGAAGGATCACCTGGCACTCGACACCGGCGGCGGACCGATCGCCCGGTTGTGGGCCACCGCGCTGGCCGGCAACGTGGACATCGGCTACATCAAGGCCACCGGCTCGAGCGTGAAGATGTATCTCCCTCGCACCGCCACGCTGCCGGAAGCCGAGTTCGAGTGGAAGATCCCGAAGTGGAGCAACGCGATCGAGCGGGATCGGGCCCGGACCTACTTCCAGGTATATGCGGCGGCGTGCGCGTACTACTTCGCCGAGAAGGCCCTGGCCGAGCTCCACGCCGGTCGGACCAAGACCTGGAGCGAGTTCACGGTGCCCAGCGAGGCCATCGCCTGCGGGTTCCATGAGGCGGTGCGCGGCGTGCTGTCACACCACGTCGTGATCCGGAACGGCAAGATCGCGAATTACCATCCGTACCCGCCGACGCCATGGAACGGCAGCGTGCGCGACGTTTACGGCACGCCGGGACCCTACGAAGACGCGGTGCAGAACACCCCCATCTTCGAGGAGAACGGACCGGAGAACTTCAAGGGCATCGACATCATGCGCGCAGTGCGGAGCTTCGATCCTTGCCTGCCCTGCGGCGTGCACATGTACCTGGGTAACGGCAAGGTGCTGGAGCAGCATCACTCGCCCTTCTTCGGCGTGCAGCCGTGATCGAGGGACGAGTCGAGCAGATAGAAGAATTGGTCCTCAAGCTCGAGACCGGGCCGGACGCGGAGGTCCGGGCCACGGCGAGAGAGCTGGTGCAGGCGCTCATGGAATTTCATGGCACCGGTCTCGAGCGAATCCTGGACATCCTTCGCCAACGCGGCGACCTCGAAGCCACCATGGACCAGCTCGCTCGGGACGAGCTGGTCCGGAGCCTCCTGCTTTTGTACGGGCTTCACCCGGTGGACGTCGAGACCCGAGTCCGCGAGGCCCTGGATAAGACCCGCCCCTACCTTCGGTCTCACGGGGGCAATGTCGAGCTGGTGAGCATCGAGCCCGACGGCGCCGTGCGGCTCCGCATGCAGGGGAGCTGTCACGGCTGTCCGTCGTCCGCGGTCACCCTCAAGCTCGCGATCGAACAGGCGATCCGCGATGCTGCACCGGACGTGACGTCCATCGTCGTGGTGGAGGACGAGGCGGGCGAACATCGGCCGCCGGCGCCCCTGCCTCTGGTGACGATCGAGGCATCCACCCGGGCGAACGGGCATGCACCGGCAGAAGCCCGATGGGAAACGGTTGCCGGACTCGAGCGGCTGACCGAGACCGAACCGCGGGCCTTCCAGGTGGGTGGTCGCTCGGTTCTGTTCTGCCGCCAGGGCGAGACGTTCTTCGCGTACGCCGATCTATGTCCGGCCTGCGGCGCCGACCTCGCTCTGGGAACGCTCGCGAACGGGGCACTCGCATGTTCCGCTTGCGGCGCGTCATACGACGTGGTTCGGGCTGGTCGCGGGTTGGACCGGCCCGATTTGCATCTGGACCCCTTCCCGCTCCTGGTCGAGAACGGCCGCGCTCGGGTCGCGGTGGCGATGCCCGCCTCGGAGAACACGGTAGGAGCGGGCGCGGAGACTCCCTGACCATGCCGACCCAGGATTCCCTCGGCGGAGCCCGACCATTCGCGCGTCTCCGCGAGCTTGCGCGCCGGGACCCTCCAGCGGAGCACTGCGACCTCTGCGGCCAGGCGTTGGCAGAGCACCATGACCACCTCATGGAGCCGGCCGCGCGACGCCTGCTCTGCGCCTGCGGCGCCTGCGCCGTGCTCTTCAGCGGTCAGACCGGAGGCAAGTACAAGCGCGTTCCCCGCCAGGTGCGGATGCTCGAGGATTTCGAGCTGACCGACGCGCAGTGGGACAGCCTCCGGCTGCCGATCAACCTTGCGTTCTTCTTCTACAGCAGCCCGCAGAGCAAGATGATCGCGTGCTATCCCAGTCCCGCCGGTGCGACCGAGTCGCTGCTGCCGCTCGATGCCTGGGAGGAAGTGGCGCAGGCCAATCCGTTGCTCGCCGGGATGGAGCCGGATGTCGAGGCCCTGCTGGTCAATCGGGTGGGATACGCCCGCGGTCTCGCGCCGGCGGAGTATTTCCTCGCGCCCGCCGATCAGTGCTATCGCCTGGTCGGGATTATTCGAACCCGCTGGAAGGGACTCTCAGGCGGCACCGACGTCTGGCGGGACATCGCCCGGTTCTTCAGCGACCTCCGGACCGAGGCCGGTGCCGGCGCGGGAGGAGTCAATGCCTGACCTGTCGTTCCAGGTCGAGAGCGCTAGAATCGTGCCTTTCGGGCTGGCGCCACAGCTCGCGTTCGGGCTCCGGGTCAGCAATGCCGCGCCGGCGGAAGCCATCCACACCGTGGT
>DATJGL010000041.1:0-9252 GCA_035495075.1 Gemmatimonadales bacterium | reverse complement strand
GGGTCCGCTCATACCGGGCATGGCGATGTCGAGCACGAGACAGCTGGTCTGGCTCACGCAATCGGACGCAAGAAACTCTTCGGCCGACGCAAAGGCCCGGGCCGCGAAGCCGAACTCCAGCAGCAGGTCGGGGAGCGACTCCCGGACCGACTCGTCGTCGTCCACCACGGCGACCAGGGAGCGGTTGGCCGTCACGGGGTGCCCACCGCATTTCCTGCCGCGTCCATGGGGACCGTCTCGATGACACCGAGGCCGGGGGCACCGGCCACACTGTGAGATCCGCTGGGAATAGAGAAGGAGAACGTGGCTCCGGGACCGGCCACGATTTCTTTGCCGACAAAGATATCTGCAGTATCGTGCTTGAATTGCCGAACGCCGCCCTCGGACAGAAGAAGATTCGCTTGTGGGCTCGGACGCTGGCCCCCGCGGGCGGTGGGGACGGGGCCTGGATCCAGGTCGACCGCGGCGCGCGGCCCTCGCAAGCCCCCTTGCTGACGGGCGACGAGAAAGCTGCGTACCTCGCCGGCGAACCCGCGGACGATGCCCGGTTCGTTGCCGTTTTCGCGCACTCGTTGGAACACACGGGGGGGTATTCGCCGCCGGAAGCAAAGCGGGTGGCAAACACACTGCTGCCAGATCTCCTGTCCTACGAGCCCATGCGGCCGGCGTCCTTTCCAGACAATGGCCGCACACTCACCGACGATGTCTTCGATTATTTCCTGAACATCCTGACCAATGGCAAGGTGACGGAGGACAAGGCAGGGCCCCACCGCGATCTGATCGCCGAGTTCCCCTATCTGGGGCCTCCGCACAGATCAGGGTGACCCGGGCCCGGCCGCTGGACTACCGTTTGGCTGAAAGGGCGGATCTATGGCAACGGCAAAAGTCGCATCAGCGCCAAAGACAAGCGGCGCAGTCGGAACAATGAAGGCCGCGCAGGTTCCAAAACCCGGGGCAGAGTTCCAGATCGTCGAGCGCGAGATTCCGACGCCGGGTGCCGGACAGGTACGGATCAAGGTGCAAGCCTGTGGTGTGTGCCACAGTGACGTGTTCACCAAGGAAGGCGCCTGGCCCGGTATTCAGTATCCCCGCGCTCCCGGACATGAAGTGGCGGGCATCATCGACGAGGTCGGTGCCGGTGTTCCCGAGTGGAAGAAGGGGCAGCGTATCGGCGTGGGCTGGCACGGCGGCCACGACGGGACCTGTCGCGAGTGCAAGCGGGGAGATTTCCGCCATTGCCGAAACCGGCAAGTTCCCGGCATCAGCTACGACGGCGGCTACCAGGAATACATGGTGGCTCCCATATCGGCACTAGTCGCCATTCCGGACGCGCTCAGTGGCGTCGACGCAGCTCCGCTGCTCTGCGCAGGAATTACCACCTACGACGCGCTGCGACAGAGCGGTGCACTGCCCGGCGATCTGGTTGCGGTGCAGGGCATCGGCGGCCTGGGCCACCTCGGCATTCAGTTCGCGAGTAAGTTCGGCTATAAGGTCGCGGCCATTGGGCTCGGGTCAGAAAGCGCGACCCTCGCGAAGGAGCTCGGCGCCAGCGTGTACATCGATAGCAAGGCGACGAATGCAGCACAGGCTTTGCAAAAACTGGGTGGCGCACAGGCCATTCTGGCGACTGCCCCAAGCTCGAAAGCCATGTCGCCTCTGATCGACGGTCTGGCGCCCAACGGCAAGCTCATGGTGATCGGTGTTGCATCCGAACCCATCGAGGTGACGCCAGTGCAGCTCATTACTGGGAGCAGGGCAATTCAGGGTTATGTCTCGGGCACACCCACGGATTCCGAAGACACCCTGGCCTTCGCCGAGCTCACCGGCGTGCGTGCCATGATCGAAACCTATCCGCTGGAAAAGGCCGCCGAGGCCTACGCCCGCATGCTGAGTGGCAAGGCACAGTTCCGAGTCGTGCTGACGATGTAAAGGAAGAATGCGCCATGGTTCACTCGACTCACACGGCCAGCGCGGACCAGCGGCTGCAAGAGCTTGGCATCACGCTCCCGGCGCCGCCCGAGCCGTTCGGCGCCTATGTGGAGGCCGTGCGCACGGGCAAGCTGCTCTTTCTCAGCGGGATGCTTCCCATGGAAGGCCGCCAGGCGGCATTCATCGGCCGGATCGGCGCGGAGCTTGATATGGAAGCAGGACGCAAGGCCGCTCGCCTGGCGGCGCTCAACGTCCTCGCTGTTGCGTGGCACTACCTGGGATCGCTCGACAAAGTCACCCGGGTGGTCCGGCTCGGCGTGTCGATAGCCACATCGGGAGATGTGCGCGATCACCCGCGAATCGCGGACGGCGCGTCGGAGCTGTTACAGGACGTCTTCGGACCGGACAAGAACCCGAGCCGCATGGTCTATGGTGTCGCCAGCCTTCCGCTCGGCGTGCCCGTCGAGCTGGAAGTGGTCCTCGAGGTGTCCACCTGATGAGTGCCGCCTGGAATCGGAACCGCCTCACGACCAGGCTCGGGATCGACTATCCCGTCATTCAAGGCCCGCTGGGTGGCCTGTCGTCGCAACGACTCACGGCGGCGGTCTCCAACTTCGGGGGACTCGGCTCGTTCGGTGCGCACACGCTGGCGCCGGCAGCAATCGAGGACGCGATCGCACAGATTCGAGCCCTGACGTCCAGACCGTTCGCGATGAACCTGTGGGTGTCGATGGAGGACGAGGGAGCCGGCGCATCGGACGAGAGCGCCTTCAACCGGAGCCTTGCGCCGCTTGCCGTCCACCTCGACGCCCTCGGGGCGCCTCGCCCCACGTACAAACCGTACTCGGCCGCACGCTTCGAGGATCAGGCGCGCGTGTTGCTCGATGCGAAGGTGCCGGTCCTCAGCTTCACCTTCGGCATCCCGCCGAGAGAGATCATGGAGGAGTGCCGGGCGAACGACATCGTCACGATCGGCACGGCGACGACAGCGGATGAGGCAGCAGCGCTCGAGGAGGCCGGCGTAGATGCCATCGCCGCTTCCGGCTACGAGGCCGGCGGGCATCGCGGCTCATTCCTCCGGTCCGCGGAGGATTCCCTCACGGGCACGTTGTCGCTGGTCCCCCAGATCGTCGACACCGTCGATGTACCGGTGATCGCCGCGGGCGGTATAGGCGACGCCCGAGGCGTCATCGCCGTCCTCGCTCTCGGGGCGGAGGGCGCCCAGATCGGCACGGCATTCCTGGCATGCGAGGAGTCCGGCGCCAGCCGCCTTCATCGCGAGGCGTTGCGAGGACGAGATGCCGGGCACACCGGGTTGACGAAAGGCTTTACCGGAAGACTCGCGCGGGGAATTCGCAACCGCTTAATGGAGGAGTTCAACCGTAGGGAAGCCGCGATCCTGCCATACCCAC
This sequence comes from Gemmatimonadales bacterium, assembly GCA_035495075.1. Classification (GTDB taxonomy): domain Bacteria; phylum Gemmatimonadota; class Gemmatimonadetes; order Gemmatimonadales; family GWC2-71-9; genus DASQPE01. Next base: position 5,911 of record DATJGL010000041.1, on the reverse strand, counting down.
TCCAACGAGCGCTCGTCAGAAGCCTCTCGATGGCGGCGGAGGCGGCGGGCCGACCGGATCTGCTGCCTCTGTGGGCTGGGCAAAGCGCCGCTCTTTCAGCTCACAGCGACGTCTCGGCCTTCCTGGTCTCCCTGGTTGAGGAGGTGTCAGCAATCGCCGGGCCGGTTGTCGAGTGGAGCGCCAACCGCCGCATGACCTCGGAAGAACGGAACTAGACCATGCCGACGACTTATCGGACGACACTGATAGATGGTCGGTTGCCCCGTGATCCAGCACCCTCCTGACTCCGAGCCGCCGGCCGGTCGGTTCGCAACGCTGCTATACACGGTGGGCTTGATCGGAACGGGCGTTCGCGCTCAGTCCAGCTTCCTGGCCCAATCCATGTCGGGATTTTCCTGACGTGCGGTCACTTTTCGGTCCGTTTCCCCGATGGACCCGCAGCGGTCTGCGAGCGAAGCTTTGTCGCTGCCGGGCTTTCGGGAGACGTGGCCATGCAAACCGACTGGGCGGAGCAGCCGAGGGGTAGGACCGTCCTGGTGGTGGACGATGAGTTGCTGTTGCGAATAGTCGTCGCACGAACCCTCCGGCAGGCAGGCTACCGCGTGTGGGTAGCGGCTAATCCCGCTGCGGCGTTGATCATGCTCGCCTCGTCCCCGACAAAGCCCGACCTCATTCTCAGTGATGTTCACATGCCGGGAATGAACGGGGTGGACTTTGCGATCGAATTGCGGCGGTGCTGGGCTGAATTGCCGGTCGTGCTGATGTCCTCGCGCGAGCCTGCGGACCTGCCCCAAGGGCTCACGGCTGCCTTCCTCCCGAAGCCCTTCGGTGCCGAAGCACTGTTGCGAGTCCTGGACAGTGCCCTGAACGAAGACAAACGGCGTTCGGCTTGAGTCGGTCCGGGACCGGCGCGCAGACCTGATCCCCGCCACGCTTCGCCGCGCGTCAGCTCGGCCTCGAGCGCTGGTCAACTTCGACAGTGGTGTACCCTCCCCCCATGGAGGATGCACGAGGTCACAAGGTCAGCCGGGCGACGCGGCTGGTGTGGTCCGGTTTCCTTCACACAAGGAGATGTGGGTATGGCCATGCCGGGGAACTGGTCTCAACCGCCTCCCGATTCCCGCGACGCGCCTGGGTCGGCTTCGGCCGAGGAGTTGACGCGTCACAATGTAGAACGCGTATCAGCACTTGAGGCCACCGAGCACAGCAAGGCCACGACTGGTGACCGAATGGCGGATGCCATCACCGGCTTTTGCGGCTCGATCGGATTTGTCTGGGTCAACGTGCTGTTGTTTGCTGGCTGGGTGGTTTGCAACCTCGCTCTATCTAGGCCCCGTCGCTTCGATCCATTTCCCTTCTCGCTGCTGACACTCGTATTGTCCGTGGAGGCAATCTTCCTTTCGATCTTCATTCTCATGAGCCAGAACCGCGCCGCACGGGTGAGTGAGAAGCGCAGTCACCTGGACCTGCAGCTGAACCTCCTCTCTGAGCAAGAGAACACCAAAATGCTCCTAATGCTGGAGCAGATTGGCCAGGCAGTTGGGGCCGAGGTCAGCAACATCCCCGACGTCAGGATCCTGCAGCAGCCCACCAAGCCGGAGGCGTCAGCGATCTGATCGACGAAGCGGCGGCCAAGGCGGGCGAGCATCGCCCGAGGAGCGAAGCGTAAACCGGAGCGGGGGAAAGAAGGCCGCGGGTTGCCGAAGCGGGCTCTCCGTGCAGACGTCTCATCAGCAAGGCCATTCATCACCGCAGCGCCCCGACCAAAGGGCCACCTTCCTGCGCTCGATATCGCGCACGTTTGAACCTTTGCTAACAAGAAGGAGCATGATACGTGACACGAATCACCGCTGTATTCGACGAGCAGGATCAGGCCGAGCGGGCCATTACCGAGTTGCGGAACCTCGGGGTTACGGATGCAGAATTGTCCGTCGTCTCCCGGCACGAGCCAGTGGGTGTAGGCGCCGCGGAAGGGGCCGGCAAAGGGGCGCTGGCGGGTGCCGGCGTAGGCACGCTGTTCGGGCTCGCTGCGGCGTTTATCCCCGGAATCGGACCGTTCATTACCGCTGGTGCTCTCGCCTCGGCCTTCGGCGTGACCGGTGGGGCAGCCGCGGCTGGCGCAATCGTGGGCGGGACTTCCGGCGCAGTCGCCGGGGCGCTTTCTAAGGCTGGCTTTAGTAAGGACGAGGCGGACTACTACGGCGGTGCCCTCGAGCACGGGGCCGTCTTGGTAACGGTCGACGCAGATGGCCGAGTTCAGCGAGAGGTGGGCGCCATCCTATCGCAATACGGTGGGCGTGCGTACACCCGCTGAATAGCCGGCTTCACGGCCACGGCCGCGACATCGATCCCGAGATGTTACAAGCCGTTGGCGGCGGAATCTTCCCTGAGCTGAATCCGAAGAGGAAGCCGAAAGCGAAGAGAAGGATCCACTGGGGGGTTCGAGCGTCTTGGCCTGCAGCAGGCTCAGGGCGCTCGTTGCCTTCGGGCAAGTCCGGCAACGAGCCTCTCCCGCGCGAACGTGGCGAAGGCGTCATCCCCCATCCTGAGCAGGCGATCTCGTGTCCCCCGGTGGCCGGCGTGGCTACCGCTCGAATGCCCGGCGCCAGGTCTTCGTTGAAAGGCCATCCAACACGCCACAGGTGCCCGTTGAGCGCCCATGCGTGAGGGATGCGTGAGGCGGCACACCGCGCCAGCATCCTCCGAAGGGGCATCATTAGGTCCGCGGCGTGGTCTGCAAGTCCAACTGGTCCTTGGGCGCGCCAATCCGTCGATTCCCTAAGCAATCAAGTTGGAGGCCAGAATGGCACTCACCTCGCTCCAAGATCTGTTCGTGGAAGAACTGAAAGACGTCTACAGTGCGGAAAAGCAAATTCTCAAGGCGCTCCCGAAAATGGTGAAGAACGCCAGCTCACCCGAGCTGGGCCATGCCTTCGAAAGCCACCGCAAGCAGACGGAGGGTCAAGTCGTTCGCTTGGAGGCAATCTTCCAAGAGCTGGGGGAGTCGCCTGGCAGAAAGAAGTGCAAAGGTATGGAAGGCGTGCTCGCGGAGGGTGAGGAGATCCTGAAAGAGGAGGGTGACGAGGCGGTCATCGACGCTGCTTTGATTTCCGCTGCGCAACGGGTCGAGCATTACGAAATCGCGGCCTATGGGTGCCTTCGTACCTATGCCACGCTGTTGGGGCAAACGAAAGCCGCGACGCTCTTAGGGCAGACCCTACGCGAGGAGGAAGCGGCTGATCAGTTGCTCTCCAAGCTGGCCGAGGGCGGAGTCAACGAAGCGGCGCTGTCGGCGAGTGAAGACTCCGGCGACGAGGAATGAGTAAGGCGGCCCGACCACCCATGCTGCGTTTGCTGAGAGAGCAGTTCCTTGAAGTCCCGCGTTTCACGTGAAGAAAGGTGGGTAGGGATATGTCGATCCTGGCTTGGATCGTGCTCGGTCTGATCGCCGGCTTCATAGCGAGTAAGATCGTGAACAAGACCGGTGAGGGCGTCGTGATGGACGTCGTACTCGGGGTTGTGGGAGCGGTGGCGGGCGGGTGGCTCTTTAATCGGTTTGGCGAGCCGGGGGTTACCGGGCTTAACCTTTGGAGCATCGTCGTCGCTGTTATCGGCGCGGTGATTCTCCTCGTTCTCTACCACGCGCTGACAGGAAGAGGGGCCCGACCGGTGGCGTGACCTGACGTTGGCCCTCACAACTGCAAGCGTAGGAGTCCCGCGAGCCAGTCGGCGGCCCGCTGGTGCCACGGGCGCCCGCGCCATCGATCGAGGGTCATTTCCTTGGATCGAGCCTTGTCCGCCTCGAACAGGCGAGCCTGCCCGACGGCGAACTCGGCATCGAGAATATTGAGGTTGGCCTCGTCGTTGAGCCGGAAGGACCGGTTGTCGAAGTTGGTGGACCCCACCGAGGTCCACAGATCATCGACCACCATGACCTTGGCGTGGTACATCGTCGGCTGATACTCGTAGATCGCGATACCCGCCTGGAGCAGGTCCCCCCAGCGGGAGCGGGACGCCTTGCGCACGACCATGGCGTCCGCGTGGCGGCCGGGCACAATGATCTCGACCCGCACGCCGCGGCGCTGCGCGGCCACCAAGGTGGCGACGGTGAGACTATCCGGAACGAAGTAGGAGTTGGCGATGCGCACGCTCTTCACGGTCGAGGCGATGGAGAGCAGGTACATTAGCCGCACGCTCTCGCTGGCCTCGCTCGCCGAACTCTTGAACAGCTGAGCGGAATGCGTGCCTGCCGCCGTGAGCTGAGGGAAATAGGATTCGCCGTGCAATACGCACCCGCGAACCTCGATCCAGTTGTCCATGAACGCAGCCTGCATCTGGGCGACCGCGGGGCCCTCGAGCTTGAAATGGGAGTCGCGCCAGTGGTCGGGATCTTCCGCGTTACCGAGCCAGTTATCCGCGATGCCCACCCCGCCGGTGAAGCCTACCTTGCCGTCGACAACCAGCAGCTTCCGATGGGTCCGATTGTTAAGGCGCCCAAGGTTGTACCACCGGAGAGGGTGATATTTCAGCACCTCGACGCCTGCCCGCTGCATCTCTTGGAGCATCCTGACGTCCATTTTGCCCGAGCCGACCCAGTCGACCAGGACATGGACCTTGACCCCTGCTTGGGCTCGCTCGGACAGGGCCGTGGCAAACGCTTTGCCGATCGAGCCGGACCAGTAGATGTAGGTCTCGAGGGTGATCGTCCGCTCGGCCGAACCGATGGCGTCCAGCATGGCCGGGAAGATCTCGTCGCCATTGCACAGGGCCGTCACTCGATTGCCGGCCAAGATGGCCGGGCCGAGAAGCGTACCCATGGAACGGACGAACTGCGGGTCGCCCACAGCGTAGAGGTGCTCGATCTGGTGCTCAATCTTCTTCTCGCTGGACGACAGATTAGCGACCAGCAATACGAGAAGTCCGCCGGCAACGAGCGCAACGAGAACCCACATTGGCGAAGTCTCGCAGGTAACGGGGTGGGTACTCCGGAAACGACGCTAGCTTATGGTCGAAGCCGCGCTCTCGCTAGCGGTCGCTGCGGCTCACGCGCATCCCTGATCGCTTCTTGGATCACCCGCTGCGTCGTATCGCGAGTGGGCACTCAGGGAAGGCAAGCCGCCTTTGGCTGAGGCACAAATGGGGAGCGGCGTGAGGCAGCGGCCAATCTTTCCGGCTTGGGCCATTCAACGCCGGACTTGCGTGGGTCCAAAGAAGGCGCAACTTACGCCTCCACCGCTCCGGAGACCCCGTTGGCCAACGAGGTGGTTGCCCGTTACATCGATGGTCGCGTGGTCAAGGGCACGTGCCTGGACGTGGACCCGAACCGGCCGACCTGCCACATCAAGACCGCGGACCAGGGCACGATGGTGGAGGTGCGGCTCGCCGACCTGAAGGCCCTTTTTTTCGTGAAGGATTTCGCCGGTGATTCCTCGCACAACGACAGCGCTACCATCGAGCCCGGTGACGCCCGCGCACGCGGCTTCTCGGTCATCGAGCTCCGCTTCGAGGACGGCGAGCGGATTTTGGGACTGACCGCGCGCTATCCACCAATTCGCCCTTTCTTCTTCATCCTTCCCGCTGACTTTGCCAGCAACAACATCCGCATCCTGGTCAACCGCGCCGCCGTAGCCAGTGTGAGCCAGCCTTCCAGCTAGCTTCCGGTCATGGCGCCATTGGTGTGGCTCATCTGCCATTCGGCCCGGCTGCTGGAGGACCTGCGCTTCGAACCCTGAGAGCCGCAGCCGATCAGGTGAAGACTCATAGAGGTGGCGCCTCTCGGGACGAGGATCCCCGATCTTCGGCCAAAAATTCAGGTAGGGAAACGGTCGCCGAACATCGGCCGCCCGCTTTTCGATTCGGCTTCGGTCGCCTCGTCCTGAAGCACGTCCCAGTGCTCGGCGAGGCGACCGTC
>DATJGL010000040.1:0-4392 GCA_035495075.1 Gemmatimonadales bacterium | reverse complement strand
TCATCGGCGCGGGCCTCGACCGTGCGGCGCTTCTCTAGGCGGCCGAGAATCTCTCCGTCGGTCACGTCGAAAAAGAGCACCGCATCCAGCTTGCGACCCTGCTCGGCCAGCATTCGATCGACCCCCACGGCCTGGGGCACGGTTCGAACTACTCCGTCGAAAATTACTCCCCTGGCGGCAGCCGGCTTGCCCAGCTCGTCCCGGACGACTCCGAGAATGATATCGTCGCTCACGAGATGACCCGCCTCCATCACGGCCTTGGCCTTGAGGCCGAGGGGGGTTTGCCGCTTGACGGCGTCCCGCAGGAGATCGCCGGTGGCGAACTTGGGAAGCCCGAGGCGCTGCGCCAGGATCGCGCCCTGGGTGCCCTTGCCGGCCCCGGGGGGGCCCATGAGGAGGATATCCATGCAGCCTGAGTCTCGGAAAGAGCGTAAACGGTAATCAGTGAATGGTGAACGGGGGGCGCCGCTCCACGGAGACCCCCCGTTTACCGTTTACCGTTCACTGTTCACGCAGTTTACATAAACCGCTGCTGCCGCCCTCGGAACTTGACCCGCCCGGTCTTCATAAACCCATCGTACTTCCGCAGCGTGCGGTGCTGCTCCACCTGCGCGATCGTGTCGAGCAGCACGCCAACCACGATCAGCACCGATGTGCCGCCGAAGTGCGACTGGATGCCGACCCGCTTGGAGATGATGACCGGCAGCAGTGCGATGACAGCCAGGAACAGCGCCCCCGGCAGCGTAACCCGCGCCAGGACGGCGTCGATGTAGTCCGCGGTGCTGGCACCCGGCTTCACCCCCGGAATGAAGCCGCCCTGCTTCTTCAGGTTCTCCGCCAGGTCCACCGAGTTGAAGATGATGGACGTGTAGAAGTAGCTGAAGATCACGATCAGCACGGCGAAAGTCAGGTCGTAGGGCAGGTCGCCGGGCGAGAAGACGTTTGCGATGTCCTGCAGCACGGGACTCTTAGTGAAGCTCGCGAGGGTCCCGGGCACGATGATGATCGTCTGGGCGAAGATGATCGGCATCACGCCGGCCGTAATGAGCCGGATCGGGATGAACGTCTTCTGTCCCTCGCGGATCCGGCCCCGGCCCATCACCTTGCGCGGGATCTGAATGGGAATCCGGCGGGCGGCAATGGTCATCGCCACGACGGCGGCGATCACGGCGATCACAATGACAATGTAGAACGTGGCGCCCAGGGGCGTGACGATGCCGCCCTTGATGAAGTTCACCAGCTCGACCATGGACGGCCATAGCCGCTCGAGGATCGAGAACGTGATGAGTAGGCTCATCCCGTTGCCGATGCCCCGCTCGGTGATCTGCTCGCCCAGCCACATCACGAAAATTGCGCCGGCCGTGAGCGTTACCACCATGATCAGGCGGGACGCGAAGCCTGGGTTCGTGATCGCACCGGGGATCGACTCGGTGAAGAGCGCGAAGGTGTACGCCTGCGACAGGGAGATGAAGACCGTGAGGTAGCGGGTCCACTGCGTGATCCGCTTCCGGCCCTCTTCGTCCTTCTGCATCTTGCCGACCGACGGGACGATGCCGCCCGCCAGCTGGAAGATGATCGAGGCCGAGATGTACGGCATGATCCCGAGCGCAAACACCGTAGCCCGGGAGAGCCCGCCGCCCAGCGTGTCGTAGAGACCGAAGAACCCGGCTGCGCCGGAGTTCCGGATGAAATCGGCCAGCGCCGTGACGTTGACGCCGGGCGCGGCGATGTGGGCGCCGACCCGGTAGATGACCAGCGCCAGGAGGGTGAACAGCAGCTTCCGCTTGAGCTCGTCGTCGATGGCGAACGCGGGAACGCGTGGTGCGGACACCTTAAGCCTCGATAGTTCCGCCGGCAACCTCGAGCTTGGTGCGCGCGGACGCCGAGAGCGACACGCCCTGCACGGTGTACGCCCGTCCGGCGTCCCCCGTACCGAGCAGCTTGACAGGAGCGTCGCGCTTGCCGATGAGGCCGGCGGCGAAGAGTGTTTCGGGATTCACGACCTGGCCGTTCACCTTCGCCAGCTGCCGGAGGTTCACGACCTGGGCGGTCACCTTGAACGGGTTGGTGAAGCCCCGCTTGGGCAGCCGCCGGTACATCGGCATCTGGCCGCCCTCGAACCCGGGGTTGGTCGAGCCGCCGGTCCGGGCCTTGTGGCCCTTATGGCCCTTGCCGGAGGTCTTTCCCAAACCCGACCCCGGTCCTCGACCAACCCGCCGACGAGACGTGCTGGAGCCGGTGGCCGCGCGGAGGGTCGAGAGTGTGATCGGGGGGACTTTTGCCTTATCTGCCATCACTACTCCTTGGCGGTCGTCACCTCTACGAGGTGGCGCACCTTGTACAGCATGCCGCGAACGGCCGCCGTATTGCGCAGCCGAACCGTGTACTGGTGGCGGCGAAGGCCCAGGGCCTCCAGCGTCCGCCGCATGGTCGCCGCGTGGCCGATGCCGGAACGGATCTGCTTGACCTTGAGCTGGGGTGCGTCAGCCTCGGCCGGAATCGTGGCCGCGTAATAGCCGGGCCCCTGCCGTCCTACCACAGGATTGCGTCCCATCGCTCAGACCTCCTGACGCGGCTTGTAGGCGATCTGATCCAACTCGATGCCCCGCTCACGTGCAACCTGACGGGCCGAGACCAGTCGGCTCAGCCCGTTCATAGTGGCGCGCACCATGTTGTGCGGGTTGGTCGAGCCGAGACTCTTGGTCAGGATGTCGGCGATCCCGGCGCACTCGAGCACCGCGCGCACCGGGCCACCGGCAATGACGCCGGTTCCGGTTGCCGCCGGCTTGAGCAATACCCGCCCAGCCCCGTGCTGGCCCACAATCTCGTGGGGAATCGTGGAGCCGGTGCGAGGCAGATCTACCATCTTCCGCCGGGCGGCGTCCACTGCCTTGCGAACCGCCTCCGAGACCTCGTTCGCTTTGCCGGTGGCGATACCCACCTTGCCGCGCCCGTCGCCCACAGCGACCAAGGCGTTGAACGAGAAACGCCGGCCGCCCTTGACCACCTTGGCGACGCGGTTGATGGCGATGACGTTCTCGACCATGTCGCTGCCGTGGTCGCGGTCGCGATCGCGATCCCGTCGGCCTCCACGATCGCCGCCCCGGCCCCGCTCACCTCCCCGGCCGCGGCCCCGCGAACGAGGCTGCTCGCCGCTCGGCGCGGCCGGCCGGTCCGGAGGGGTCAGAGGTACCTCGGTGGTCGTCTGCTCGTCAGCCATGCTAGAGCTCCAATCCGCCTTCGCGCGCACCGTCGGCGACGGCCTGCACGCGACCATGATAGCGATAGCCGGCGCGGTCGAACACGGCCCGCGTGATCCCGGCCGACTTGGCCTTCTCCGCCAGGAGCTTCCCGGTCGCCTTGCCTTTCGCGACCTTGCCGCCCCCGTTCACCTGAACCCCCTCGCTCAGGTCACTCACACCGAGCAGGGTGACGCCGCGATCGTCGTCCACCAGCTGGGCCGAGATGTGCTTGAGCGAACGGAAGACCACGAGACGGGGACGCTCCGCCGTCCCCTGGACCCGCTTGCGGACCCGGAGATGGCGCCGGTATCGCCGGTCTGCTCTCGTCCTCGGGGCGTGAATCGGTCGCATGGTTACTTCGCTCCGGTCTTGCCGGCCTTACGCCGGACCTGCTCACCCTGGTATCGAATGCCCTTCCCCTTATAGGGCTCGGGAGGACGCACCTGCCGAAGCTCGGCGGCCACCTGCCCCACCAACTCCTTATCCGGGCCTTCGATCTTCACCAGCACGTTGTTCTCGACCGAGATCTTGATGCCCTTGGGCGCCTCGTACTTAACCTGGTGCGACAACCCGACCACGAGGTTCACGCCGTAGGGCTTGGGCTCCGCCTTGTAGCCCACGCCCTGGATTTCGAGGGTCTTGGAAAATCCTTTCGACACGCCGTCCATCATGTTCTGCACCAGCGTACGACTCAAGCCGTGCAGCGCCTTGTGGCGATTCTCGTCGCTGGGCCGCGCGACCGAGACCTGGTCCGCGTTTACGCTGAGCGCCATGTCGGGGTGGAACGTGCGGGTCAGCTCCCCCTTGGGCCCCTTCACCAGCAGGGTGCGCCCGTTGAGCGAGGCCGTGACGCCCTTGGGAATCGTGACCGGCTTCTTTCCGATACGGGACATGACGCCTCCTACCAGACTACGGCGAGCAGCTCGCCGCCGAGGTTGGCGGTCCGCGCTTCGCGGTCGGTCATGAGGCCTTTGGGCGTAGACACGATCGCCATGCCGAGTCCGTTCTTGACCCGCGGGATCTCGCGGCACTTGACGTAGCGGCGGAGGCCCGGGGCCGAGACGCGGCGCAGTTCGCGAATGACCGGCTCGTCATTGTGATACTTGAGATAGAGCCGGAGCACGCCGTGCGCGCCGTCGTCGAGCACCTT
>DATJGL010000039.1:0-4177 GCA_035495075.1 Gemmatimonadales bacterium | reverse complement strand
GGTCGGCCCGGCAAGCCAGGGCTACGTCTTCATTGCCGCGACGAGCTCCTTGCAGCCCGAGCCCCACCGGGAAACGGACTTGACGGCCTCGGTGAATGGGACGTCGAGCGGATGCACGCGGTCCGGCGGGAGCACGTACACGGCGCCGGCGAGTGGTGTCGGCACCGAGGGGACGAAAATCGTAAAGCGCCCGTCGTCGTGTTCTTCGATGATGAAGGCGGGGACGAGCGCGTCCTCGATCTCGGCAAGCGCGGGCTTCCACACGTTTTCCCTGCCTTGCCCCGCCAATTGCTGGGTCAGGCTTCGAAAGAGCGCGTAGCCGGGGATCCGCTCGAAAAAAGATCTCTCGATCTGCTCGCGCGCCCGTCGCCCCAGCCGGGTTCGCAGGGCGGCACCGAGCACAAAGGCAACCAGCAAGACGAGAATCAGCGAGAGAATGTCTGCAGCGGGGATCCAGTCCGGGAGGAGCTTGGCCAAAGGCGCGACGATTTTCACCAGTGAGGCCATGGCCTTGAGCAGCAGGAGGACGGCGAGATAGAGCGGAACCAGGACCAGCAAGCCTCCGACCAACGTGCTGACGATGAAGTCGAAGAGTCGCCTCATGACATCTCTCCTGAGATGGGGGCACGGGACGATAGGGTACCGCTGACCAAAGTCGAGTGGCCGAATCGGCAGGCGCGCGGCGACTGCCTGGCGCCAAAGGCGACGCGGCCATGAGGAGGTCTTGGAACATGCCAACCCGTTCTGAACTACCGGTTGCCCTGAGGGATTTCTCACCGGTTCCGCTGGCTGAGGTGGGTTCGAGCGGCGGGCGCAATCACAAACCACAGCCGGTCACTTGTGCCAAGGTGGAAGCGGCGCCAAGGGAATCGGTGCCTGCCTAGGGACCTTCCTGGTCGTGGTCTGGCCGATCGCAAGGCTTTTCCCCATGTTGTAGCGCACGCCTCCACCTGTAGGCGGCCTCTTCGTTCGGCAACCCCCCGGCACGAGGTCTCTGCCGATGCGCGTCACTTTGGTTCAACCCCCGCAGGGCACCCGGTTCGGCTTTACCCGCATCCTCCTGATCGAGCCGCTGGGACTCGAGTGTGTCGGAGGCGCCCTCAAGCTGCATGAGCACGAGGTCCACCTCGTCGATCTGCGATTGGACAACGCGCGGGCTCTGGGTAACCACCTCGCCACCTTCCGTCCGGGCGGCGTGGGGATCAGCTGCGGGTTTACCACCGACGTCTACAGCACGCTCCACACTGCACGCCGAGTGCGGGAATTATTACCGCAAGCCACCATTTTTGTCGGCGGGCACCACGCTTCCCTGATTCCCGGCGACTTCCTGTTTCCGGGCTCTCCGGTGGACTGCGTGGTAGTCGGCGAAGGGGAATGGACCGGACTGGAGCTGGTGGATGCCCTCGAGCGGGGCGACGATCCGGGCCAGGTGCCAGGCGTTGCCACGTTGGAAAATCTGGCCAGCGGAGTCGGTCATCGCAGTCACTCGAACAACCTCGATGAACTCCCGCTGCCCGACCGTTACCTGACGCGGCGATACCGCCGCTACTACCACCACGCCTTCGACACGCCGTCCGCAGCGGTAGAGACGTCGAGAGGCTGCCCGTTCGACTGCAACTTCTGCAGCATCTGGGTCTTCTATCAGCGCCGGGCGCGTCGGCGCTCGCCCGAGCGCATCGTGGAAGACCTGGCCCAGGTCCGATCACTGGGAGAGGATCGGGTCTTCTTCACCGACGACATCGCCTTTCTCCAGCATGACGCTTACGAGGAGTTGGCGCATCGGATTCGGGACGCCGGCCTCCGACTGCTCTACTCCTGCGAGACCCGCGCCGATCTGGTCGTGAGGTACCGCGACCTGTTCAAGCTGTGGAAGGAAGTCGGGATGAAGACGATCTTCCTCGGGATCGAGAAGGTGGATGACAACGGTCTCGAGGCGGTGCGGAAGCGCACCAAGGGAGGTGCGGCTACCAACCTCGAGGCGATCGAGATTCTCCGGCAGCACGGCATCACGCCTATGACGTCGTTGATCACGGACCCGGCATGGGGCGAGGAAGACTTCGATCGGCTCGAGGAGTTCATTCGCGTTGCCAAGCTGCCGTGCCCGACGTTCACGGTGCTGACTCCACTCCCGGGCACCGAGCTGTGGGAGACCAGCAAGGCGCGCCTGACGACTAGCGACTACAACCTCTTCGACGTCATGCACCTCGTCCTGCCGACCAAGCTCCCGCCGAAGCGCTTCTTCGAGCGCTTTGCCCGGCTCTACTGCATGATGGACGAGAGTACCCGACTGAGCAGAAGGGGATTGATCACCCTCGCCAAACTCGTGCTGCGGGGTAAGACGTTTGCTGTGCGGCGCGTACTCAGCGCGTCCCGGGAGTTGCGGAATCCGCGAGCCTACCTGGAGTATCCCGGTTCCACGCCACGGCCCGACTTCGTCCCTCGCGACTTCGGTCAGGTGAGCTGGGTGGAACGGTCCCGGTCTTACCTCACCGAGCGGGCTGTCGTGGCGACCGGGTAGGGTGGGCCGGGCCCCGAGTACCGTGGGCGGGAAGCCAAAAACACGTGGGGCGGCACCGGGAGGTGCCGCCCCACTCTTTTGGGCACTATCGGGCTTTTCGCTCAGTGCCCACCGCACCCGCACGCGTGGGCGCCGGCTCCGGCGACCTCGGGTGCGCCCACGACCGGCAGGGACCGGTTGGGCAGCTCCATGGGCCGGTCGCCGGCGTAGATCTTGTGGCGGCCCCGGCGCTGGAACCAGTCCTTGGTGTTTGCCACCATGTGCATGTTCTCCACCACCTGGCGCCAGCCGACGCCGGTGTTGTAGGCGCAGAAGGAGATTTCGCCCTCCTGCGTGGCGTAGGGGATCACGCACATCTCGGTGCGGCGGAAGTCGTAGGTCCAGAGGTCCTGGAACCACATGCCGCCGACCCACAGCATCTTCCAATCTTCCGGCGGCGGCTTCCGGCCGGCCATCAGCGCGCCGTTGGTCTTCTTGTTCAGGATCTTCACGAACTCCGTCAGGGTGAACCCGGGGGGCGCCTTGCGCTGGTCGAAATGGCGCAGCATCGCGAGCACGATCTGCACGATGCTCAACGTGCGGCCCCGCGCCGAATCGGCAATCACGGCCAGGTCATCGAGGAATGCCTGGACGTCGAAGAACTGAGTGACCGGCGCCCACGTTCCGTTGCGCCGGTTGGCCACAATGAATACGCTCGAGCCGCAGTTGGGATGGCATGAGCAGGCGAGGCCGCCGAACTTCGCCTCGGCTCCGCGCAGGTGGTCCACCACTGTCGTGAATCCGCCGACGGCGCCCAACGGATACCAGTCGCGATAGGGATCGACCTTGCCGTCGAAGTAACGGTGCAGCTCGTGCGCGAGATGAGAAATGGTGTACCGCTGCCGGTGCCGGTCCGCATCGCTGATCCCCTCGTCCCGCCCGGTAAACGAGACCGGCTGGAACGAGATGCCGCCCAGATCATCGCAGTTGTCGATGATGAACTGGAGCAGCGGCCCCACCTGGGAATCGTTGACCGTGTTGACCACCGTCGTCACCGGCACGATATCGATGCCCGCCGCTCGCATATTCTTGATGGCCATCAGCTTTGCATCGAACAGATTGCTGATGTGGCGGTGCCGGTTGGCATCGTTGGTGACCCCGTCGAACTGGAAGTATGCAATGTCGAAGCCTGCCTCTTTCGCCTGGAATGCGAACTCGGGCTCGAGTGCAAAGCGGAGTCCATTGGTCGCCGCCTGCACCGAGTAGTAGCCCAGGTCCTTGGCGTATCGGCACGCCTCGAGGAAATGGGGCGACATGGTCGGCTCGCCGCCGGAATACTGAACCGACATCTGGCGGCGTGGCTTGAACGAGATCGAATCGTCCAGGATCTGCTTGATCTCGTCGAGCGTGAGCTCGTGAACGTACCCCACCTGGTTCGCGTCCATGAAGCACGGATTGCACATCATGTTGCAGCGATTGGTGAGGTCGATCGTGAGCACCGCGCCGCGGCCGTACCGAATCGTCGACGTGCCGTGCCGGTGAATCCGCTCGTCGCCCAGCGTCCGAAAGTCGCGGCCGGGATACCGGGCCTCGATGATCTGGCTGAACTTGGGATCGATCGACAGCACGTCCTCGAAGGTCCCGTGCTCCGGGCAGGTTTTCCGCACGATTACCCGCCCG
>DATJGL010000038.1:0-4326 GCA_035495075.1 Gemmatimonadales bacterium | reverse complement strand
CTTCGGATAGGTAACGACCAGCTTGAACATGAAGCGGTCCACCTGCGCCTCGGGCAACGGGTACGTGCCCTCGTGCTCGATCGGATTCTGGGTGGCGAGCACCAGAAAGAGATCGGGCAGCGGCAGACTCTGTCCGCCAATCGTGACCTGCTTCTCCTGCATTGCCTCGAGTAGCGCGCTCTGCACCTTGGCCGGCGCCCGGTTGATCTCGTCGGCGAGCAGGATGTTGGTGAAGATCGGCCCCTTCTGCACTGTGAACTCGCCGCTCCGCTGGTTGTAGATCTGGGTGCCGATGAGGTCGGCGGGCAGGAGGTCCGGCGTGAACTGAATGCGCCGAAAGCCGCCCGACACGATGGCGGCAAGGGTTCTGACGGCAAGCGTCTTGGCGAGACCGGGGACGCCTTCCAGCAACACGTGTCCGTCGGCCAGAAGGCCGATGAGAAGGCGCTCGAGCAGCGCCCGCTGACCCACGATGACACGCCCCAGCTCCGTCAGCACGTCGGCGGCGAGACGGCTCTCTTCAGGGGAAGCGGGCGCGAGGGACCCGCTCGAAGTGCGGGTCGGGCTGGTTGCAGGGTCGGGCAACGGGCTCATGGGCGAAGCCTAACCGCACCACGCCCGGCCAGCGAGGGCCGCCCATGTGCGGGCGAATCCAGCCGATGGCGGACATCGTAGGGCGGGACGCATGAGCAGCGTCATCCAGGACGGACAGTTCTACGGGAAGGTGACCGGCACCCGTCGCCTGGGCGACTTCGTACTGGCCGAGACCAGGTACGGGGGAGGGGCGATCGTGCCCTGGCACGCACACGAGAGCCCGCTGGTCTGTCTGGTGCTTCGAGGGGGCCTGGAGGAGCGCACCGGTGCCGGCCGACGCCAGTATGCGAGCGGTGCGGTGTTCTACCATCCGATGCGTGAGCCGCACTCCCACCGGTTCGAGCCGTCGGGCGCTCGCTGCTTCACGCTGACGGTGGCGGCCGGCATGTTTCGGCGACTCGACCGGGCCGAGCTGCTGAGCCCGATCGATGTGGGGGCGGGACCGATTGCGTGGCTGGTGCGCCGGTTGCACGCGGAGTTCCAGCGCGGGGCCGAGGCGTCCGATCTCGTACTGGAGGGTCTGGCCCTCGCCGTCCTGGGTGAGCTGGCCCGCTGGCCGGTGGCCCGCGCCGGGCACGGTCGGCCGGTGTGGGTCGAAACCGTCCGTGATCTGGCGGAGTCGCATTGCGGCGGGGCGCTGAGCCTTACCGGGCTTGCAGCGGAAGTCGGCATCCATCCCGTCCACCTGGCCCGAACCTTCAGGCGGGCCTTCGGCTGCAGCCTCGGCGAGTACGTCCGCCGGTTCCGCATCGAACGCGCACGCCAAGCGCTGCTTGCAACCGACCAATCGCTCGCAAGCATCGCCGTCGCGGCCGGGTTTTCCGACCAGGCGCATTTCTGCCGGCAGTTCAAGGCGGCGACCGGCACCACCCCCGGCGCGTATCGCGCCGCTGGGCGTCAGGCCCGGGACTGATACTCGAGATAGGTCGCGGTCGCCCGAGCGATCTCCGCCCCGTGGTAGCGCTCCACCACCCGAAGCGCGAGATCGATCCCCGACGTCAGGCCACCCGCCGTCGCCACCTTCTCATGCTCCACGTAGCGTACTCCACGCGCCAGCTTGACCTTGGGAAACTCGCGGGCAAACGAGTCCTGAAATTCGTGGTGGGTCGTCGCGCTGAGGCCGTCCAGCAGCCCCGCGCGCGCCAGGATGAACGCGCCGGTGCACACCGACATCACCAGGTCGGCGCGCCGTGCCGCCGCGCGCAGCCATTCGAGCGTCGCCGGCGAGCTGTGGTGAGCCGGAACTACCACGATCCCCGCCCGCGGCGCGTCGGAATAGCTGTACTGCGGCACGATGGTGAGACCGCCGGTGGCCTGGAGAGCCGCCTTGCTCGGGCCCACGGTGAACAGCTCGAAGCCGGATTCCATGCCACCCGGCAGCATCACGTCCTGGAATACCTCCCACGGCCCGGCCATGTCGATCACGTTGACGTGCTCGCCAATCACGAACGCGACAGAGGTCGCCGCCGGGTCGCGATTCAGTCCGGCAACTCGACGCGTCGCCAACGTCGCGGCGACCGCGGCCGTGCCTGCGAGGAACGATCTTCTTTGCATGGTGGGAATGTCGGGAGAGGTCGGGCGACTGTATTGCACCGGCCGAGCCGGCTGGAACGCGGTTAGCCCGGGCGGGCCTCCCGCGATGGCTGTCTCACTGCGTTCCCTGGCTCCGACCGATGGAATCGGGGCCGGAGCGAACCAGCCGAAAGCCGAGATTGGAAGAGCCGGTACTGACCTCCCCGCGACCACGGCTGCCTACGAGATACCGGGTACAGAACTGATCGCTGCACAGGTACGATCCACCTCGAATCACCCGGGTTGGTGAGTCGGGGTGCGACGGATCGAGGCTGGTGGGCGGACCAGTCGGATTGCGCGCGACACCGGCGGCGGCAAGACGGGCATACCAGTCGGCCCGATACCAGTCGCTGGTCCATTCCCACACGTTTCCCCCCATGTCGTACAGGCCGAAGCCATTCGGCGGAAACGCCGTCACCGGCGACGTGCCAACGTACCCGTCTTCGGCGGTGTTGTGAGTGGGGAAGCGTCCTTCGAAGATGTTCGCCACATAGCGCCCGCCCGGCTTGAGCTCGTTCCCCCAGGCATACCGCTTTCGATCGAGGCCGCCTCGCGCCGCCCATTCGAACTCCGCCTCCGTCGGAACGCGCTTGCCGGCCCAGCGGGCATACGCGTCGGCGTCTTCATACGTTACGTGCACCACAGGGTGGTTCGCCCGTCCTCGAAGGTCGCTGCCGGGTCCTTCGGGATGGCGCCAGTTGGCGCCAGGGACCCAACGCCACCAGTCGAGGGATCGGAGGTACGGCAAATCGCGCTTTGGGGGTGAAAACACGATCGAGCCGGGCTCGAGGCGCTCCTTGGGCAGATCCGGGAATTCCTTGGGGTCGAGTCGCCGCTCGGCCACGGTGACGTAACCCGTCGCGGCGACGAAGCGCTCGAACTCCTGATTGGTCACCGGCGTGCGGTCGATCCAGAACCCGTTGACATCCACCGGATGGACCGGAACTGCATCGGGCAGGTTACAACCCTCGCATCCCATCCAGAAACGACCGCCCGGTACCCAAGCCATGCCTTCGGGTGCCAGGCCGGGTGACATCTCGGCCCTGACGGCCGGGGCGAAACCGGTTTCCACGCTCGACCCCCCAAGCGTGGCGACCTCGGGTTTGTCCCGGCAGCCCGCGAGCCCGCCAGCCAGGACCAATTGTAGAGCGAGCAGGGTGGGTCGGAGACTCATGTGAGGGGAGACGGTCCAGCGGAGGGAAGGCCCACGTCCGCACGCGAGTGTTGCTCGACACTCCGACCACGATCATTGGCCATCTGCACGATCCCCCTCCGCTTCGGGCCACCTGGCGCCATCTGATCCGATGAAACTAAAACCACTGGCAGGCGGAGCGCCGCTCGCCGGCGCCATGCTCGGGGCCCGGCCCATTGCCCATCGACGGTGGCGCCCGCGTTCGGGTGCCGCTCCAGCATTTGATCCAGATCGCACTTGCCGCCGACGCGAACCAGCGGCCCAACCGGGCAGCGTTCCACCGTGAACTTGCGGGCTACTTTGACGTCGCGGTTCACTGTTCCCGGCGTACCGTTTAGTGTTCCCTCCCTATGCTTGCCGCCCTCCCGCCTGTTGGCGGGCGCGGGCCGCGTGTCCGTGCGACCCGGCAGCCCCAGTCGAAACCGCAGCCAGCGGCTCGACCGTAGGTTGCTTCGAGCCCTCTTGCGATTCCCTATGACCGTCTCCGTTCAAGGTCGGCTCCGGCTCTGTGCCGGTCTCGCCCTCGCTATGGCCTGCAGCTCAGGCCGGTCCACCACGGCGCCGTCCACGACTCCCGTCCCTGTCTCCAGCGCGGCCGCGGGAGGGAACGCGCACACCGCCCCATCGGCGAGCGCCATTCCGGTCGCGTACCGTATGGAGGCGCCGCAATGGTTCGATCAAGCAATCGCGCGCGGCACCCGGACCACGACCGGCGTGCCTGGGCCGAATTATTGGCAGCAGTACGCCACCTACCGGCTCGAAGCCGAGCTCAATCCGGTCCTCAAGCGGCTGACGGGCCGGGGTCGCGTCGTCTACTACAACCGGTCGCCGGACTCGCTCCCGGTCGTATACGTCCAGGCATACCAGAACCTCTTCCGCGAGGATGCCAAGCGGAACCAGCAGACGCCAAAGCTCGGCGGCATCGACTTCGACCGGGTGATGGCGGATGGGAAGGTCATGAGCGCGGT
>DATJGL010000037.1:0-9088 GCA_035495075.1 Gemmatimonadales bacterium | reverse complement strand
CAGGAGCAGCAGAGTCAGCAGGGGCTGATCCGGCCCAGGGCAGCCTACGTCGGACCGCGGCGGCAGGAGTACGTTCCACTGCGCCGTCGCTAACCTTCTTTCGAGGTAGATCAGGAACCCATGCCCTTCGAGACCACCGTTGCCGCCAAGGCGCCGGCCACCGTCGAGACTCCGCTGCTCGGTATCGCCGTGCCGCAGGGTACGAGCCTGCCCGGCTCCCTCGGCGATCTCGATCGCGCCACCGGCGGCGCCCTCGGCCGACTTTACGCCGCGGGGGATTTCTCCGGGAAGCGGGATGAAACGACGGTGTTGTATCCCACGGGACCGGTCGGCCGCATCCTCCTGGTGGGCCTCGGAAGAGTCGACGGCTCGACGCCGCCCGAGGTCCGGCGGGCCGCCGCCATCGTAGCCAAGCGAGCCCGGACCCTGGGCGTTCCGGCCGGCACCTTCTACCTGGCTCCTGAGGGGCGCGGCGCGCTCGCACTGCGCGACGTGGGACAGTTCGCGGCGGAAGGACTGGCACAGGGCGCCTGGATCTTCACCGAGATGAAAAAGCCGCCCGAGGACCCGAAGCCGGTGCTCGAGCGATTCACCATTCTGGCGCCGGAAGCAACAGGCGAGGTCGAGGCGGGACATCGCTTGGGTGCGGCGATCGGCGCGGGCCAGACGTTCACGCGAGGCCTTCAGGTGCTCCCGGGCAACGTCTGCACGCCGAGCTTCCTGGGGAAGACCGCGGAAGAGCTGGCCCAGCGGCACGGATTCGCTGTCACCGTGCTCGACAAGGCCGCGATCGTGCGGGAGAAGATGGGGGCGTTGCTCTCGATCGCGCAGGGCAGTGCGGAGGAGCCGAGATTCATCGCGCTCGAGTACAAGGGCTCCGACGACAAGCCGGTTGTGCTGGTAGGGAAGGGGGTCACGTTCGACACCGGCGGCATCTCGATCAAGCCGGCCCAGAACATGGAAGACATGAAGTTCGACATGTCGGGCGCCGCCGCCGTGCTTGGGACGTTCGAGGTGCTGGGACGGCTCAAGCCCAAGGTGCACGTCGTCGGACTGATACCGTCCACCGAGAACATGCCGTCGGGCACCGCCGTGAAACCCGGCGACGTGATCACCAGCCATTTCGGCAAGACGATCGAGATGATCAATACCGATGCCGAGGGTCGGCTGATTCTGTGCGACGCGCTCTCGTACGCCCGCCGGTATCAGCCGTCAGCCGTCATCGACATCGCGACGCTCACCGGCGCCATTGTCATCGCGCTGGGGCACACTGCGTCCGGGCTCATGGGGAACGACGAGACGCTGATCGAGGAGGTACGCACGGCCGGTGAACGGGCCGGCGAGCGTGCCTGGCCCCTTCCCCTGTGGGACGACTACCGCGATCTGATGAAGTCCGACATCGCCGACGTAAAGAATGCGGGCGGCCGCCCCGCCGGGAGCATTTCAGCCGGCTGGTTCCTGCGCGAGTTCGTGGATGGATTTTCGTGGGCCCATCTCGACGTCGCCGGTACCGCCTACACCGAGCGAGAGGAGCCGGGCCGGGTCAAGGGGCCGACCGGGGTCGGGGTGCGGCTGTTCAGCGAGTTTGTGTTGAAGCGAAGCAAGTGAAGCTTGTAAAGCGTGAACTGTAAACAGTGAACAGTGAACAGTGGGTGGTCGGCAGGGCGATTGCGCGTGCTGCAGCCCTCCTGGCATTCCTGTTCACTGTTTACTGTTCGCTGTTCACGCAGTCTCTGTTGAGCCAACAGCCCGACTCCCTCCACCCGCTGCTTCCGGGCCAGGATACCACCGGCCTTCTCCGCGCCGACACCGCCAGAGTCCCCTTCGACACCGGGAGGTACGTCTCTGATACCGGCTACGTGGCCGACACCACGGGACGACGAGCCCGTGTCGACTCCGGCCCGGTGCAACGCTATCTCGCGCTCGAGAAGCTCAAAGTGACCAAGGTCCTGGCGCCGGCCCCGATCAACGTGCCGGGACCACAGCCACCATTGTCCCGGTTGGTGTTCAATCACGATTCGATCGACTGGGCCCACGCCTCAAGCCTCGCGGATCTGCTTCAGCGGGTGCCGGGCGTGTACCTCTGGCGCGGTGGATGGAGCGGGCAACCCGAATATCCCAACTTCCAGGCTCAGGGCGCTACCTCGGTGGAGTACTGGATCGACGGGCTTCCCTATGTCGCAGCGGGGAGCGATTCGGTGGGCGTCGATCCATCCATCTTCTCGCTAAGCATTCTGGACCGGGTTGAGATCGAGCGCTGGCCTGGTCTCCTGCGCGTGCGGATGTACACCAGAAACCTGGACCGGCTGGCGCCGCGGTCTCGCATCGCGGTCTCGCGCGGCGCGGCGGACATGGCTCGATACCAGGGGTCGCTCGAGCTAAAAAACCGCTCGGGGCTCGGCTTCATGATCGCGGGCGACAACCTGAGTGTGCCAGCGGTTCAGGACATTCGCTCCAAGTATTCCAATACGGTTTTCTTTCTTCAGGGCACTTACCTCCCGTCCCCGCGCTGGGGCGTTCTGCTCCAGGGTCTCCGCTCGCGGCCGGACCGCGGCCCCACGCTGGCCGGCGGCGATACCCTGAGTCGGGGGTTGCCCAGCGAGCATCGAATGGACTGGCTGCTCCGCGCCATGTGGCGGGCGGACACGAGCGGGCTCGGTCCTCGCGCGGATTTGGTGCTTCAGCGCACTACCGCGAGCGACAGTTTCCTGCCGACCCAGACGATCAACTCCGTCGGCCTGCTGGCGTCGCTCCGCCGGCCAACCTACTCCTTTGGTGGGTCTGCCTTCTATCGTTCGCGCTGGACTTCAGCCGACCTGCGTGCGACCGCGGGATGGTCTCCGCTGCCCGGCGCCGCGCTGAGTGGGGAGGGCGGGTTTCAACGCCACGACGGTGGCCGCACCTCTAATTGGGCCGGGCTTCGCGCCGGAGTACGCCTTCCTCTTGGCCTCGAGGCGAGCGCCAGTCTCCGTGCCGGCAAAGTCGTCGCCGCACCGGCGCTGCTCACCGACCAGGCGCAAACACTGCGCGACTGGCAGCTATCGGCGGGATGGGAGCGGACCTGGTTCGCGATTGAGGGCGGGTTGGCCCACACAGCCGCATATCAACCGCTCGCGTATCAACCGTACGCGCAGATACCGGTCATCAGCGCCTCCGGCGCCACCGATTGGCTCACCGGCCGAATCCGCCTGACGCCGGTGTCGTGGCTCTCGCTCGAAGGCTGGGTGAGCAATCCCCGAAAGACTGCCCCCGAGGGTCTCCCGCCCAGACACATGCTTGGCAGCGGCACGATTCGCAGCAAGCTGCTGCGGGTCTTCCCTAGCGGCACGTTGGATGTCGAGTTGCGACTCGCGGTGGAGCACTGGGACAACGGCGTGCTTGGCCGCGATCCGTTTGGCAACCCGGTGAACCTTGCGAGCGCGACGTACTTCCGAAGCCTGATTCAGGTCGCGCTCGGTTCCTTCCAGTTTTTCTGGGACCGGGCCAATCTCACCGCCAAGGAGAACCCTTACGTCCCCGGCCTTCCGATCGCAGGCCGACCCAGCGAGTTCGGCGTACGCTGGACTTTTGCGAACTGAGTGGGCTCAACTAAGCTGTATTCTCAGGAGGCTTCCGGAAGCCATTGCAGTTAGGTTGTTTACCCGATGGAGGTGACAAACCGCGCGAAGCGGCTTGAAGCAGCTTTGCACGCTGCTGTGCGCGATGTGCGTTGAGCCTCGGTTGTTTATCGCCGACCTACCCGTAACCTCCTCCGATCGCTACATTTCCCGGCTTTCCCGCACTCGGGAGTTCACCCTGCCGCTCAGTATGACGGGGTTCGGTGCCGGGGAGGGACCGGTCGCCGGCGGACGACTCCGGATCGAGATCCGGACGGTCAACCACCGGTACTTCAACCTCGCTGCGCGGCTCCCTTCCGAGCTGTCGAGCCTCGAAGGGGAGCTGCGGGAACGACTCCGGCGCGACTTCGACCGCGGCCACGTTGCCGTCCAGGGCCGCTGGATCGCCCAGCCCGCGCGGAGTGAGATGATCGGTCTCGATCTTGAGCGGGCCAAAGCGGTGGTGGCCCGGCTCCGCGAGCTGCAGAGTGCACTAGCACTGTCGGGCGAGGTCTCGCTCGAGTTGGTGGCTCGCCAGCCGGACGTGTTCGGCGCCAACGACGGTCAGCCCGTCGAACTGACCTGGGCCGAAGTCGAGCCGGTGGTCGCGGCGGCCGCGGCAGAATGTCGAGCCATGCGTCGCCGCGAGGGTGAGATCCTGGCCGTGGAGCTGCGCCAGCGTCTCGACCTTCTGGAGCAGGCGGCCCAACACATCGCGGCGCGGGCCCCGGAGCGACTGACGAGGGAGCGGGATCGGCTCCGCGCCGGAGTACTGGAGCTGTTGGACGGGCGGTCGGTGGACGAGCAGCGTCTGGCGCAGGAGCTCGCGTTCATGGCCGACAAGCTCGACATTACCGAGGAGTTGGTGCGGTTCGGCGCGCACGTTAAGGCGGCCCGCGAGGCCTTTATCGCGGAGCGGCCGGTGGGCAAGCAGCTCGGATTTCTCGCCCAGGAGCTGGGGCGGGAAGTCAACACGATGGGCGCCAAAGCCAACGACGCCGACATCGCCCACCGAGTGATCGGCATGAAAGGCGAGCTCGAGAAGTTTCGCGAGCAGCTCGAGAATCTCGAGTGAGGCCGCTGCTGGTCGTGCTCTCGTCGCCATCGGGAGGCGGCAAGACGAGTATCGCGCGGCAGCTGCTGGCGGCCCGCCCGGATGTCGGATACTCCGTGTCGGCCACCACTCGGCCGCCGCGGTCCGGTGAGCAGGATGGACGGGACTACCACTTTCTGCCCCGGAACGAGTTTGAACGACGGGTTGCGGCGGGTGAATTCGTAGAGCACGCGGCGTACGGCGGCAATCTGTACGGGACACTTCGTGCCGAGATCGAGCGAATCTTCGCGGCCCGGAAACACGCGGTTCTCGACATCGAGGTCGAGGGAGCGCGCCAGATTCGGCAAACGGTGCCCGGCGCCGTGCGGGTGTTCGTGTTGCCGCCTTCGGGTGGCGAGCTCATCCGC
The DNA here is from genome assembly GCA_035495075.1 of Gemmatimonadales bacterium. Lineage (GTDB taxonomy): Bacteria > Gemmatimonadota > Gemmatimonadetes > Gemmatimonadales > GWC2-71-9 > DASQPE01. Next base: position 4,031 of record DATJGL010000037.1, on the reverse strand, counting down.
CGGCTCGAGGCCCGCCGTACTGAAGATCGGGCGACCCTGCGCCGAAGGCTGGATCGGGCGGACGAAGAGCTCGCCGCGGTGGGCGAGTACGACTACGCGATCGTGAATGACAATCTGGATCACGCGGTGGCACGGGTCTCGGCGATTCTGGATGCCGAAACCAAACGGGTGCCTCGCCAGGACGGCCTCACTGAGTTCGTCAGCTCGCTCAGACGGGAGATTCAGCGGGCCAGAGACCACGGATAGAAGCGCGACCATTTAAGGAGACCAGATGCGCATCACCACGCCGCACGACGTCGCGAAGCAGGCGGGCAACAAGTATCTCGGAGTGCTGGTGGCCGCCAAGTTCGCGCGCTATCTGAACGAGCTGCCGCGCGATCGGATCGTGACTCAGGGCGAGAAGCTCACGACCAAGTCGCTCGATGCGCTGGTCAAAGGCGACCTCAACTACAAGCTGGTCCGCCGCCGCCGCTCCGAGGCCTGAGCCGTGTGGGCCGGCCGGCACGTCGTCCTCGGCGTGTCGGGCGGGATCGCGTGCTATAAGAGCTGCTTTCTCGCCCGGCGGCTCGTGGAAGCGGGTGCAGTGGTCGACGTGGTGCTCACCCAGAGCGCCGCTGAATTCGTGCGACCGGTCACCTTCGAGGCTCTCTCCGGGCGCCCCGTCCTTTCCTCTCTCTGGGATCGTGGCGGGGCGCTCGCTCACATCGAGCTCGGCCGGGCACCGGACCTCATCATCGTGGCGCCGGCCACGGCCAACCTCCTCGCCCGGGTAGCGCTCGGACTCGCAGACGATCTCCTCACCAGCTTGCTCCTGGCCCGCCGGGCGCCGGTGCTGCTCGCGCCCGCGATGAACGACGAGATGTACGCCAATCCGGCCACGCAGCGGAACATCGCGATTCTGCGCGAACGAGGCTTTGCGCTGGTAGGCCCGGAGATCGGTGCCCTTGCTGAAGGCCCGTCCGAGCGGCCAGGGCGAATGAGCGAGCCGGAGACGATCATCGCCCACGCGGCGCGACTGCTGAGGGGCAAGACACCGCTCCAGCGGCGGCGAGTGGTGGTAACGGCGGGGCCGACGCGGGAATCGATCGACCCGGTCCGCGTGGTAACCAACCGCTCCAGCGGGAAAATGGGTTATCGGGTGGCCGAGGTGGCCTGGGAGCGCGGCGCTGAAGTGGTGCTGATCTCAGGGCCCGTCGCGCTGCCTTCGCCGGTGGGCGTGACCGTGCGTCGGGTGGAAACGACCAAGGAACTGGAAGACGCGGTCCGGGCCGATCTGCCCGAGGCCGACGTCCTGGTGATGGCAGCGGCTCCAGCCGACTACCGGCCTGCGCATCCCAGCGCCAGCAAACAGCCGCGCATGCAGGGTGCGTTGGCGGTGCCGATGGAACCGACCGACGACATCCTCAGCACGACGGAGGAGCGGCGCAAGGCGGGCAGCGTGATCGTCGGGTTCGCGTTGGAGACGGGCGATGCGCTGGACAAGGCGCGGGCCAAGCTGGAGCGCAAGCATCTCGATCTCATCGTCGTCAACGATGCGCTCGAGCCCGGCGCCGGGTTCGAGCACGACACCAACCGGGTCGCGCTGCTCGACCGTGAGGGCAACGTGCGAATCCTGCCGCTCCAATCAAAGCGGGAGGTGGCCGAGTCGATTCTGGATGCGGTGGAGGCGCGCCTTGTCTGACGACCGGAGCCGCTATTTGGCCCAGCAGGTTGAGCTGGGTGGGCCGGAGGTGATCCTTGAAGCCGCAGCAGTGCGGAGCCGGCCGGAACCGAAGGCGGTGGAGCCCGGCCGCGAACGTACCGGCGCCGCAGGCGCCACGCCTGCCGCGGACGCTCTCACGCCGCGCACGCAGCGGTCTGCTCCGGACAGCCGGGCGCACACGACTGCCGCTGCGGAGCCCAAATGGAAGAAAGGGGCTCCGCCGATTCCGGGACCGGGCCTCTACATCGAGCCGCCGGTCCCGACACTGCTCAGCACGGAAGGCTTGAGTGATCTCGACACGCTGGAGGCCATCGCCGAGCGGATCCGTACGACTCACTGCTGCGGCTTGTGTCCGGGACGGACCAATGCCGTTCCGGGGGAGGGGAACCCATCGGCCCAGCTCATGTTCATCGGCGAAGGACCGGGAGCGACGGAAGATGCGCTCGGCCGTCCGTTCGTCGGCCAGGCCGGTAAGCTGTTGGACGAAATCATCCAGGCTATCGGACTCAGGCGCGAGGATGTATACATCACGAATATCGTAAAGTGCCGCCCGCCACAGAACCGCAAACCTCTGCCGGACGAGATCGCGGCGTGCATGCCGTACCTGCATCGCCAGATCGCCCTCATCCGACCCAAGGTCATCGTGGCGCTCGGCGGCACCGCGGGCGAGGCGCTGCTCGAGGCTCGCAAGAGCCTGGGCGAGCTGCGCGGGAAGGTGCATTCCTACGGCGGCATTCCGGTCGTCGCCACCTACCACCCGGCCGCGTTGCTTCGCAACCCGAACTGGAAGAAGCCCACCTGGGATGACCTCCGTATCGCACGACAGCTTCTCGACCGCTGATCCTTACGTCGGCCGGTCGGCGCCGTGGAGCCCCGAGGCGGAGCAAGCCGTCCTCGGGGCGATGCTCCTCGATCAGGATGCCGCGCTCCGCGCGGTGGAACTGGTGGACGACACCATGTTCTACCGCGAGGAGCACCGTCGGCTCTTCCGCGCCATGCGGGCGCTGGTGGAGCGGCGCAGCGTCATCGACCCCGTCACCCTCAACGACGAGCTGGAGCGGCGTGGTGAACTGGGCCAGACCGGCGGCCCCGAGTACGTGGCCGAGCTGGTGGATGCAGCGCCCACCGCGGCCAACCTCGAGCATCACGCGCGGATCCTGCGTGACAAGGCCATCCTCCGGCGACTGATCGAAGCTTCCACCCAAACGATCACCGAGGCTTACGACGGCCGCTCGCACGCGCCGGAGCTGCTCGACGTTGCGGAAGCCCGGATCTTCCACATCTCACAGCAGCGACTGGATCAGGGATTCACCCGGCTCAAGGAGATGCTGTGGCCAACCATGGAGCGCATCGAAGCGCTCCAGCGAAGCGGCAAAACGATTACCGGCGTACCCAGCGGATTCGTAGACTTGGACGCGCTGACCTCGGGTTTCCAGCCGTCGGAGCTGGTGGTGGTCGCGGCTCGGCCCTCGATGGGAAAGACCGCGCTGGTGTTGAACGTTGCCGCGCACGCGGCCACGGCCACGCCCGCCACCGGTGTCGCCATCTTCTCGCTGGAAATGTCCAAGGACGCCGTGGTGCAGCGCCTGCTCACCGCCGAGGCGTTGGTGGACAGCTCGCGGGTCCGGAGGTCCGCCTTGCGAGACGCCGACTTCACCCGGCTGGCACGAGCGGCGGGAATCCTGCAAGGCTGCCCCATCTGGATCGACGACACGCCCGCCATCACCCTGCTCGAGATGCGGTCCAAGGCTCGGCGGCTCAAGGCGGAGCACGATATCGGCATGGTGGTGGTGGACTATCTCCAGCTCATGCGGAGTCCCGAGTACTCCGAGAACCGGGTGCAGGAAATCTCCGATGTGTCCCGTTCGCTCAAGGGTCTTGCGCGCGAGCTTCAGGTCCCCGTCATCGCCCTGTCGCAGCTTTCGCGGGCGTCCGAGCAGAGAGGTGGCGAGCGCAAGCCCATTCTCTCGGATCTCCGCGACTCCGGCGCCATCGAACAGGACGCCGACATCGTGATCTTCATTCACCGTCCCGAGTACTACGACAAGGACGACGAGACCAAGCGCGGGGTCGCGGAGATCATGCTGGCCAAGCATCGCAATGGCCCAACCGGTGACATCACCCTCCGGTTCAGCCGCGAGTTCACCCGGTTCGACAGCTTCACCGCGCGAGAGGAGCCGGCCTGAGCCATGGCGCGGGCGCGGTCGGTCTATCGCTGCGCTGAGTGCGGGCACGAGCATCCCAAGTGGGTAGGGCGGTGTGAGGGGTGCGGGGCGTGGAACGCGGTTAGCGAAGAGCCTGTGGTCGGGAGCGGACGGGAGCGGGCGGG
>DATJGL010000036.1:0-39386 GCA_035495075.1 Gemmatimonadales bacterium | reverse complement strand
CGAGCGGGGAACCGGCGGCGAGGTCGGGATTGCCGGTCATCTCGGATGGTTCTCCAACACCGGCACGGCCGGCACCATCATCCCTGGTGAGGGCGACTTGCTGAATAGCGAGGGGATCGCGCTCGACGCGCGCGTGCCCCTAGCCCGATGGGTCGAGCTACGTGGCGAGGTGTATAGAGGAAAGCTGTTGCGTGGGCTCGGCGGGGGCGGCATCGGCCAGAACTTCGGCGCCGTGGACCCAGTCACCGGCCTGCGGAACATCCTTCTCGATACCGGCGGTTGGGCCCAGCTCAACTTTCGCCCCGGCACGTTCTGGGAGCTGGGGGGCGGCTTCGGTATCGACCAGCCGAGGGCCTCGGACCGACCGGTCCGTCAGCGCAACGTGGCGGTCGAAGGTCATGTGATCGTCCGCCCGGCTGGTCCGCTGTTGCTGGGGATGGAGTACCGCCGGATCGAGACCCGCTACGCCGTCGGGACCTTCGCCGACGACCACCTGAACCTGGCAACCGGCTTCGAATTCTGACTCGCCGCCGGACGGCGGGAAACCGATGTGGACCCCGCGGCGTTAGCATCGGAACCTGACCGGAGCCGCCATGCCCAGGCCCAGCCTGCTGTTCACGCTTTCACTCGTCCTCGCCGTAGCCGTTGCAGCCATCTCACAGCACGCCGGCGGCGCTCTCGCCCAAACGCCGTTGCTCGGCCAGACCCGGACCGGCGTCGGACCCGCGCCATCGTGGCACAATACGAGCTGGCTCAACACCGACAAGCCCGTCACTCTCGAGTCCCTGCGTGGCCGGGTGGTCCTCCTCAACTTCTGGGTGTTCACCTGCTACAACTGCACCAACACGGTGCCTTCGTTGGTGGACTTCGACAGCAAGTATCGCGAGCGCGGCCTCACGATCATCGGCATACACACGCCGGAGTTCCCGCCCTATGCCGGCGAGCACGACAAGGGCAACGTCGCGCGCGCGCTCGAGAAGTACCACATCAAATATCCCAACGCGCAAGACAACGACTCGCGTACCTGGGACCTGTACGGGATTCGCTTCTGGCCCAGCTTCGTGCTCATCGATAAGAAGGGACGCATCCGCTACGAAGGCGCGGGCGAGTTTCACGTTGGGGACGCGACCTATCAGCTCTGGGACGGACGAATTCACGAGCTGCTGAGCGAACAGTGAGGTTGGATCCGATGAAGACGGTGCTACTCGGCCTGGCGTTAGTGATCGTGGCGGTAAGTCGTACCGCCCAGGCCCAGACCAATGCACAGCCGCTGGCTGTTCGCGCTGAACCTACTGACAGCGCGACTCGCCTTGTGCTGGTCGCGGCGCCGGGCTGGAAGATCAACGCACGAGTGAAACCGGCCCTCGAGCTACCGAGCGGCGCAATTGTGCGTTTCGATGCCCCCCAACTCACAGCCGACTCCGCCTACTTCGCCGAGCCGCCGACGGCCCGGATTCCCGGCCGAGTCGCCACGGTTCGCGGCATGTTGAAGGCCAGCGTCTGCGCTGTGGGCGAACAGGTCTGCCGCGTCGTCACCCTGAAACTCTGACGGACCTCCCGTTCACCGTTCACCGTTCACGCAGTATCTTCTCGGGATGCCAACGCCCGACCACCCGAACCTCACGATCCTCTCGCATCCCCTCATCCAGCACAAACTGACCCTGCTTCGCGACAAACGGACGAGCACGCGCGACTTCAAGCAGCTCGTGAGCGAGATCGCAATGCTCATGGCATACGAGGTCACCAAAGACTTGCCGACCCAACCAGCTGACATCGAGACGCCGCTCGAGCGGATGACCGGTCGTCAGGTCGCTGGAAAAAAGCTCACCCTGGTGCCGATTCTTCGGGCCGGGCTTGGCATGGTGGACGGGGTTGCCCAATTAGTGCCGTCGGCCCGGGTCGGTCACATCGGACTCTCGCGGGACGAGACCACGCTTCGCCCCACCGACTACTATTTCAAGATTCCCAGTGAAGAAGAGGCCCGCGATTTCTTCGTGCTGGATCCCATGCTCGCGACCGGCGGCTCGGGCGTGGCGGCGGTGAAGGCACTCAAGGAAGCCGGCGCGCGTCGTATCCGGTTCCTCTGCCTCGTTGCTGCGCCGGAGGGAGTTCGGGCGATGGAGCGGGCCCATCCCGATGTGCCGGTCTTCGCCGCGGCTCTCGATCGCGGGCTCAACGAGCGCGGCTTCATCCTTCCCGGCCTCGGCGATGCCGGCGATCGCTTGTTCGGAACCCGATAGCGGACGATGGCGGGCATTCGACTGACCTTCTGGGGAGCAGCCGGCCAAGTCACCGGGTCCATGCATCTCTTCGAGGCGGCCGGTGCGCGCGTGCTGCTCGACGGCGGACTGTTCCAGGGCCATCGCGCCGAGGCCCGCGATCTGAATGCGAGCCTGCAGTTCGATCCCCGCCGGATCGATGCAATTGTCCTGAGCCATGCGCACATCGACCACAACGGTCGGCTGCCGCTGCTGGTGGCCCGCGGATTTCACGGCCCGATCTACGCGACGCCCGCCACTCGGGATTTGACGGCGGTCATGCTCCTCGATGCCGCGCACATCCAGGAGAAGGACCTGGAGTTCCTCGAGCGGCGCGGGAAGGCCGGGCCGCTGAGCGAGCCGCTCTACACCAAGGCGGACGCGGTTGCGGTCCAGGACCTCATCATCGGCCTGCCGTACCGGCGTGTGTTGCATCTCCGGAAGAACCTGTCGGCCGAGTTCACCGACGCGGGTCACATTCTGGGCTCGGCATCGGTGGACGTGCGGCTGTCCGAGCCGGCACCGCATCGGCTCGTGTTCTCGGGGGACATCGGCCGCAACGGCCTCCCGATCGTCAGGAATCCCGTGCCGCCCGAGGGTCCGATCGACACCCTCATCGTCGAATCGACCTATGCCGACCGGGTCCACGAGTCCGTCGCCGATGCCGAGAAAAGGCTGGGTGAGGTAATCCGACGGGTGGCGGCCCGGGGCGGCAAAGTATTGGTACCTGCCTTTGCTTTGGGTCGCGCTCAGGAGCTCATCTACGCGCTGCACCGGCTCTGGAAAGCAGATGCGATACCCGAGATTCCGGTCTATGTGGACAGCCCGCTCGCCGTAAACTTGACGGCGGTGTTTCGCCTTCACCCCGAGATCTTCGATGCCACCGAGCAGCTGATAGGCGATGGCGCACCGCTCTTCGATTTTCCGCTGGTCCGCTACATCCGCGACGTCGCGGACTCAAAGAAGCTCAATTCGCTGCACGGCCCCGCGGTGATAGTCGCCGCGTCCGGCATGGCGGAGTCTGGGCGAATCCTGCATCACCTGGCGAACCACGCGGGCGACCACCGCAACTGCATCCTGTTCGTCGGCTTCCAGGTAGAGAGCACGTTGGGACGACGCATCCAGGACGGCGCCGAGAAAATCCGGATCTTCGGTCAGGAGTACGAGCGCCGAGCCGAGGTGGTGAGCTTGACCGGCTATTCGGCGCACGCCGACCGAGACGAGCTGCGCGACTGGATACGACGCCTGGGCGGGCCGATTCGACGGGCGTTCGTGGTGCACGGCGAAGGGCCGGCCCTCGAGGCAATGGCCGTTATTCTGAAGGAGGAGGGGGCGCGCGAGGTGATCATCCCGAAGCATGGTGAAAGCTTCGAGCTCTAGCGCCGCCGAAGCGCGGCGCAGCAGGCCTGCGCTCCGGTGGCGCCTGCTCGTAGTCGGCGTGCTCGTGATGGTCGGCTTGGTCTACACCGTGTGTTTTGTGCTGGTCCTCGCGGTCTCCCAGCTGGATGAGCGGCAGAACGCCGATGCGATCGTGGTACTGGGCGCGGCTCAGTACAATGGATGGCCCTCTCCAGTGCTTCGCGCCCGGCTGGACCACGCGCTCGTTTTATACCGCGAGCGACTCGCGCCCACCATTCTCGTAACCGGCGGCGTCGGGCGACGCGACAGGGAGAGTGAAGCCACCGTCGCGCGCCGATACCTGCTCTCCCACGACGTGCCTGACTCTGCCGTGATTGTCCAGCCCCAGGGCCGTTCCACCCATGCTTCTATGACCGCCGTTGCCGGCTGGCTCGCGACCCAGGGCCGTCACAGCGCCATCCTGGTAAGCGATCCGTTCCACATGCTCCGACTTCGGCTCGAGGCTCGACGCACCGGCCTTACCGCGTACACTTCGCCTACCGAGACCAGTCCGATCTCGGACAACCCGGTGCTCGAGCTCGAGTATGTAGCCGCGGAAGCCGTGAAGGTCCCGGTCGCCTGGGCACGAGGCCTCGAGTTGCTCCACTGACTCCCCTTTCTCCCTTTCCCCCTTTCCCGGTTCCCATGGCTCTCGTCTCCTCCCGTCGCATCTACACCGGCCGAATCCTGAATCTCGATGTCGACACCGTCCGCTTTCCCGATGGGTCGGTGGGCGATCTGGAGATGATCCGACATCCCGGCGCTGCGGCCGTGGTCCCCTTCGTGGACGATCCTCGGATGGACGACCCCCAAGTGCTCATGATCCATCAATTCCGCCACGCAGCCGACCGCTTTGTGTGGGAGGTGCCGGCCGGCCGGCTCGATCCGGGCGAGGAACCCGAGGCTTGCGCCAGGAGGGAGCTCGAAGAGGAAGCCGGCGTAGTCGCCGGTGCCCTCGAGCGCCTGACCACCATCTTCACAACACCCGGCTTCACCGACGAGCGCATCCATCTGTTTCTCGCCACCGGACTCAGACCCGGCGCTACCCGCCGTGAGGCGGACGAGTTCGTGGAGGTTCGTCAAATCCGCTGGTCGAACGTCATGCAGCTTGCGGAGCGTGGTGAGATCGCCGACGGCAAGACCCTGGTCTCGCTGCTCTTCATCGAGGCTTTCCGGCGTCCACCGTAGCGGCGCGCCGAGCGCACCTCGTATCTTTCGGGAGAATGCCGCTCCAGACGATTGACACTTTGCTCCGCTCGTTGAAGCGGGGTGACGTTGCCCCTGCCTACTACTTCTACGGCACCGAGGATCTCCTCAAGGAAGAGGCGATTCGGAGTCTCCTGGACCAGGTGCTGGAGCCGGGGCTCCGCGACTTCAATCTCGACCAGCGCTCCGCCGCCCAGGCCGACCCCGAAGAGGTCTATGCCCTCTGCCGCACGCCGGCCATGATGGCGGACCGGCGCGTCGTCATCCTGCGCGACGTGGAGGCCTGGAAACGGAAGACCAAGGCCCGCTGCGTCGCTCTCGATTATCTGGCCAAGCCGTCCCCCGATACGGTTCTCGTGTTGGTACAGGGTGGGGCCGACGAGAAGGAAGACAAGGACTTGGCCCGACTGACCGTGACCGTACACTGCGAGCCGCTTCCTCCGGAGCGCGCGGCACGCTGGGCCCTGCGCCGCGCCAAGCAGCTTGGCGTCGAGGTGGAACCCGCAGCGGCCGACCTCCTGGTGCGTACGGTGGGTGTGAGCCTAGGTGCGCTGGCAACCGAGGTTGAGAAGCTGGCCGCTGCCGGCGACGAGCTGCCCATCTCGGAAGAACGCGTGGCCGCATTGGTCGGCATCCGGCACGGCGAGACTATGTTCGACTGGCGCAATGCCGTTTTTGATGGCGATGCCGCGCGCGCCGCGGGCATGGTGGGCGACGTGCTCGAGCAGCCAGGAGTCAGCGGAGTGAAGCTACTTACGCTGATCGGAGCGACCCTGATCGGCATCGGCGCCACTCGCGACGCTTATGACCGGAACGTCCGAGGCCCGCGCCTCGAGAATGCCGCCTTTCAGCTGATGCTTCGCGCCCGGCCCTCGGCCCTGGCCGGGATCAGCTACAAGACCGAAGCGCAGCGGTGGGCGCGATGGGCGGCCAACTGGCCGCTCGACCGCGTGCGGGCCGCGCTGCGTCAGAGTGTCATCGCAGACACCGCGCTCAAGAACACGACTGTCTCCGACGAACGAGGTGTCCTGCTCGATCTGGTGTATGGCGTCGCCCTTCCGGCGACGGAGATGGTATGAACGGTCGCGTTGCTCGCGTTGCCCTGGTGATTTGCCTACTCCCGCTCTGTCGGCCCAGGCTGCTTGCCGGTCAGACCGACGCCCGCCTGGCGCAGGGTGTTCGATTGGCCCAGGAAGGCCTGGGAGACTCGGCCCGAGGCCTGGTTCAGCGGGTGGTGGATGCCACCAATCCGACCGATACTCTGTTTCCGCAGGCCCTCTACACCCGTGCCGTGGTGGGGGCAAATCCCCAGGACATGCGCCGTGACCTTCAGCGGGTCGCCGTGGAATATCCCAACTCGAGTTGGGCAGACGACGCGCTTTTCCGTCTTGCCCAGCTCGATTATGCGACCCGCGACCTGGATGGCGCGTCGCGCGACCTCGAGCGGCTCCGGCTCGATTACACAAGCTCGCCCCTTTACGCCCAGGCCTCCTATTGGGCGGCGCGCGTCTACTTCGATCTTCGTAAGCCTTCCTCCGCTTGCCGGTGGGTCGCGGAAGGCACATCCCGCGTCGGCAACGATCTAGAGTTGCGTAACCAGCTCGCCGACTACAACCAGCGGTGCGCTGGGGTCACTCTCGACACCGCTTCGGCCGATACGACAGCCAAGCTGGCGGCGGCGACTGCTGCCAGAGGCGATACGAGCAGCAATACTGCCCCTACCGCCCGCCCGGACACATCGCGCACCGCGCACAGTGATTCGGCACCCGCCAAGCCGGTCTTCCGTATCCAGGTGGCTGCAGTCAATACCCGCGCGGCGGCGGACAGCATCGCCATGCGGACCAAGGCCGCTGGCTTCGAATCGGTCGTCGAATCGGAGAAGGGATTGTTCAAGGTGCGGGTTGGGCGGTATGCCACCCGCGCGGATGCCCAGGCTGCCTTGCCGGGCGTGCGCGCCAAAGTGGGTGGACAGCCCTTCATCGTGGCGGCATCGTGACCGGGCGCGTGGCTGAAGGATCGACGCCACTCCTCCAGCAGTACCGGGAGATCAAGGCTCGCCATCCGGACGCGATCCTTTTCTTCCGGATGGGCGATTTCTACGAAATGTTTTTCGACGATGCCCAGCTCGGTGCCCGCTTGCTCAACATTACACTCACCTCCCGAGGCGACGGTGTTCCGCTTGCTGGAGTTCCGGTCAAGGCTGCGGCGGATTACCTCAAGCAGCTGGTTGCCGCGGGGCAACGGGTGGCCATCTGCGAGCAAGTCGAGGACCCCCGGCTCGCCAAAGGCCTGGTGCGTCGTGAAGTAGTCGAGACCGTGACGCCCGGGGCGCTATTGGCAGACGGTTGGCTGCCCGGGAGTCGCAATAACTGGATCGTCGCGGTTGCTGGGGGGAGTGGGACCGGAGACGCTGGTCTCGCCGCGATCGATCTCAGCACCGGCGAATTCGTGCTCGAGACGGCCGACGACGACGCGATGGCGGAGGCTTTGTCCCGCCTCAATCCCGCCGAGCTGGTGATGCCGGCGGGAGCGGGCGATCCGCCGGGCCCCGCGGCAGGCCAGCGGCTCATGACCCTGCGCGAGCCGTGGGAGTTCGACCCCAATCTCGCGCGAGAGGAGCTGACTCGCCGCCTCGGGGTCGCCTCGCTGGATGGGCTCGGTGTGGAACCGGCCGACGCCCCGGCAGTGGGTGCCGCGGGAGCCCTGCTCCGCTATCTCGGCGAGCTCCAACCGGGCGGCGTCCCCCACCTCGCTCGCCCAACCGTCCGTCGGAGCGACGCTCATCTCTGGATCGACGAGATGACCCGACGCAACCTCGAGCTGGACGAGCCGCTCCGGGCGGGTACGCGGGGCGCGACCTTGCTCGAGAGCATTGATCGGAGCCTCACGCCGATGGGCGCGCGGCTGCTTCGAGGCTGGCTGCTCTCGCCGCTTCGCGACCCCGGCGCCATCGGCCGGCGGCTCGATGCGGTTCAAGCCATGGTGGAGGACAGCCGTGGACGCGGGCGGCTCCGGGAAGCGTTGGACGGCGTCCGCGACCTCGAGCGGCTCGCCGGACGGGCGGCTGCCGGACGGGCGACACCGCGAGAGGCCGCCGCTCTGCGCGATTCGTTCGGCCGGCTCCCGGACGTGTTGGAATCGCTCGCTACCTTGTCGGGCCGGGATCGGAGCGCCGCCCTTGGTGAGGTCGAAAACGGGTTCGATCTCCTGAGCGATCTCGCCCAGGCGCTGGGCGATGCCCTCACCGACCGGCCGCCCGCCCTGCTTGCCGACGGCGGCGTCATTCGCCCGGGCTACGATGCCGAGCTCGACGAGCTGCGGGATCTCCGCGAGGGCGGAAAGCAGTACATCGCCACCCTGCAGCAGCGCGAGCGCACCGGCATCCCGTCGCTCAAGGTGGGGTTCAACAAGGTCTTTGGCTACTACCTCGAGATCACCAACGCCCACGCGACCAAGGTTCCTTCGGACTACGAGCGTCGGCAAACGCTCGCCAGCGCCGAGCGCTACGTAACGCCGGAGCTCAAGGCCTACGAGGCCAAAGTGCTCGGCGCCGAAGAGCGTATCGGTGTCCGAGAGGCAGAGCTGTTTGCGGCAGTACGGACCCAGGTTGGCAACGCGATCGACCGAATCCAGCGCACTGCACGGGCCCTTGCCCAACTCGACGTCTGGAGCGCCCTGGGTGAAGTGGCGGTGCAGCACCGCTACGTGCGCCCAGACGTGGACGACGGCTTCGGCCTCACGCTCCGGCAGAGCCGCCACCCGGTGATCGAGCGTCTCATCCCCCGGGAGCAGTTCATCCCCAACGACGTGCGATTTGCCGAGGTGGAGCGGGTTCTGCTGGTCACCGGCCCCAACATGGCCGGCAAATCCACCATCCTCCGCCAGATCGGCCTTTGCGTGGTGCTCGCTCAGATGGGAAGCTTCGTCCCCGCCGAAGCAGCCCGGATCGGTGCGGTGGACCGTCTCTTTACCCGCGTCGGTGCGAGCGACAACCTGGCCCGCGGACAATCCACGTTCATGGTCGAGATGAGTGAGACCAGCGCGATCCTGCACAATGCGACGGCTCGAAGCCTCGTGCTGCTCGACGAGATCGGCCGAGGCACCTCCACCTACGACGGAGTGGCGATCGCCTGGGCGGTAACCGAGCATCTTCATGACAGGATCGGTTGCAAGACGATGTTTGCCACCCACTATCACGAGCTCATGCAGCTGCCGGAGGAGCTCGAGCACGCCCGCAACCTGAACGTGGCCGTTCGCGAGACCGGCGATACGGTAGTGTTCCTGCACCGGCTCGAGCCAGGAGGGACCGACCGGTCGTACGGCATTCACGTCGCGGGCCTGGCTGGGCTGCCTACTCAGGTGCTAGCCCGGGCGAGGGAAGTGCTGGCCACGCTCGAGGGAGACCACCGGGTAGTCCCCGGCTCTCCGGCGCCACCCTCCGATCCGGGGCAGCTTACTCTTTTCGCCGCGGAGGGGGGACCGCACCCACTGATGGAAGAGATCCGGGGACTCGATCTCGACGCGATGACCCCGCTCGAGGCGTTGAATCGGCTGGCGGACCTGCAGCGACGGGCGGAAGGGCGATGACCGGGCGGGCGTCTTCCATTCTCCTGGCGATGGTGCTCGTGCTGCCGGGCCGGTGCGCCCACTCCGACGATGCGACGGTCAGGCTCCCCACGGAGCGCCCGGGGTCGGCGCCGCCCGCCGAGGGGCCGCCGGTCGCGCTCAACGCGGAGTCGCCGGTCGGATTCCCGCCCGCTTTGCTGGCGCAGGGGGTCGAGGGCATCGTGGTGCTTCATCTATTCGTAGACGCGAACGGCGCAGCCGTACCCGAATCGACCCGCGTGGCTGAGTCGAGCGGTTATCCAGCACTCGACTCGGCGGCACTGGCGGCAGTTCCTCAGCTCCACTACGCGCCGGCCATGCGCAGTGGTACCCCCGTCGCGACAGCGTTCTTGCAGCCGATTCAGTTCCGGAACCCGCAGGGGAGAAAGTAGGAGTATGCAGCACCCCCAGCATCTGACACCGTACGAATCGGTGCTCGATACCATCGGGTGGACCCCGCTGATCCGCCTGGCGCGGATCGGCGCCGGGGTGCGGACCCCCATTTACGCGAAGGGCGAGCACAAGAACCCAGGTGGCTCCGTAAAAGACCGAATCGGTATTGCAATCATCGAAGAGGCGGAGGCAAATGGACGATTGAAGCCCGGCGGGACCATCGTGGAAGCGACCAGCGGGAACACCGGAATCGGGTTGGCCATGGCCGCTGCGATCAAAGGCTATCGCTGCGTTTTCACCATGCCCGACAAGATGTCCCAGGAAAAAGTGCGGATGCTCAAAGCCTATGGAGCGGAGGTTGTGGTGACGCCCACCGCCGTTCCGCCGGAGCATCCAGACCACTATCGGGCCAAGGCCCAGCAGATCGTGCGGGAAACGCCCGGCGCGATCCTCGCTGATCAATACTTCAATCCCGTCAATCCCGAGGTCCACTACCGGACCACCGGTCCGGAACTCTGGGCGCAGACCGGGGGCAAGATCACGCACCTCGTGGTCGCCGCGGGCACGGGCGGCACGGTGAGCGGGGCCGCCAAGTTCCTGAAAGAGAAAGACTCGAAGATCCGAGTCGTTTCCGGCGATCCCGAGGGATCGGTGTACGCCGGCTTCGCTCGGAGCGGGGAGGTCTCGGGCGGCGCTCCCTACAAGGTCGAAGGCATCGGTGGCGACGCGATCCCGGCGAACATCTGGTTCGACTACATCGACGAGTTCCGGACCGTCAACGATCGAACCGCCATGCTCATGACCCGCCGCCTCGCGCGCGAAGAGGGGATCCTGGTGGGCAGCTCATCGGGCGTGAACGTGGCGTTGGCGCTGGACGTCGCACGGGAGATCGACGATCCGGCCGCCATGGTCGTCACCGTTCTCTGCGACACCGGCGAGCGCTACCTCTCGAAGGTGTTTAACGACGAATGGATGCGGGAGAATCAACTGCTGGACTCCCCCCGCGTCACGGTGGAACAGCTGCTCAGCCGCCGGCCCTCTGGAGCGCCGCCGCTCGTGAGCGTCGCCCCCGCCGCCATGGTGCGACAGGCGCTCGGTCTCATGAACACGTGGGACGTGAGTCAGATTCCGGTGGTGGATGGCGACGAAGCCATCGGCACCCTGCTCGAAAGCACCTTGATGACTCGGGCGCTGTCACAGCCCGCCCTGCTCGATCGGCCGGTGCGAGAAGTGATGGATCCTCCCCTCCCCATCGTAGACTCCCATTTCCCCACCGACCGGCTGGGCGCGATGCTGACCCGGGAAAGCCCCGCCGCGTTGGTCCGGAAGGAGGGAAAGCTGGTCGGCATCGTGAGCCGATACGACGTCCTCCAGCAGCTCATCGGGGCTAGGTAGCGACGTGACGCGGATCACGCTTCTCACCGGCGGCACATCCACTGAACGCGATGTCGCCCTGGCATCGGCCGCGCAGGTGATTGCGGCACTCAGATCCCGCGGCCATGAAGTCTCGGTCGTCGACACCGCCAAGGGCTACATCCCTCAGAGCGAAGAACCCTCCCTGATCGCAGGTACCGTGGGTCGGGAGCCGCCCCGCTTGGCCGACCTGCGGACCTTGGAACGGGGCCTGCTGTTGTCGGGTCTGGGCAACATCCCGGTGGTGCGTAACGCCGACGTCCTCTTTCTCGCCCTCCATGGGGGACGGGGTGAAGACGGCACCCTTCAGGCGTTGCTCGAGATCGTGGGGGTACCGTATACCGGCAGCGGTCGGCTGGGCAGTGCGATGGCCATGGATAAGGACGTCTCCAAACGGCTGTTTCGCCTCGCCGGAGTCCCCACCGCCGACTGGTTCATGGCTCCTATCTCCGCCGCCGAGGCGGGGAACCGCCTGGGCTGGCCCGTCGTAGTGAAGCCGTCCAAGCAGGGATCTACCGTGGGGTTGTCGGTCGTTAAGAAGGAAAGCGAGTTCGAGGCGGCGGTTGCGCTCGCTCGCCAATATGACGATGAGGTGATGGTGGAGCAGTTCGTGCCCGGCAGGGAATTGACGGTCGGGGTCCTCGAGGGCAAGGCCTTGGCCGTGGGAGAGATCATCCCACGGCACGAAATTTTCGACTATGAGTGCAAATACACGCCGGGCATGTCCCAGGAGATCTTTCCGGCTGACCTCCCGGCGTCAGTGGCGGCGGAGTGCGGCAGGCTCAGCCTGCTGGCCCACCACGCTCTCAAGCTCGGGGGCTATTCGCGGGTAGACTTTCGCTTGACACCGCGCGGTGAAATCCTCTGTTTAGAGGTGAACACGCTGCCCGGCATGACGGCGACGAGCCTTCTCCCCCAGTCCGCCCGAGCTGCCGGCATTGAATTCCCCGAGTTGTGCGACCGGATCTGCCGGATCAGCCGGTCTGCCCGGCCGACGTAATGACAAGGTCAGATAGGAGTTAGGGGCGTCGGCACGATGAATTCCCCTCCGTATCCCCGAATCACGCCCTGGGTGGGCCGGCTGATCATCGCAAACGCGGTGATCCTCCTTCTTTCCCTCACGCTGTTTACCTCGCCGGCGCTCGTCGCTCGGCTGGCGTTCGATCCGGTGCACGCCTTGGCCCGGCCGTGGACGTTCCTGACTTACATGTTCGTGCACGGCGGACTGCTGCATCTCCTCGGAAACATGCTCATGCTCTTCGTTTTCGGGTCAGCGGTCGAGACTCGCATGGGCAGCCGCTCTTTCATCTTTTATTACCTGTTCTGCGGGGTCGGCGCCGCCCTCTTCGCACTGGGATTGTCGGGATTCATGGGAGTGAGTCCCTTCTACGGCGCTTCCGGCGCCGTCCTCGGCCTCGGCATGGCCTACGCGATGTTCTGGCCCGACGCCGAGTTGATTCTATTCCCCTTCCCGATCCCGGTGCGGGCCCGGGTTCTGGTCGCGGTGTTGGCCGGGGTCGACGTCTTCTTGGCGATTCTGTACCGGAATCAGACCGATGGGATCGCCCACCTAGCGCACATCGGCGGATTGATCGCCGGATATCTGTACTTCCGAGTTCAAACCCTGTCTCACCGAACCTCGACCACCACCGCCCGCCCGGTCGAGCGCGTCGTCATGGTACAGTCCAGTGTTCCCGAGTCGAGCCGGCCGGCGCCGGCGTCTCCTGTCCGCCGGCGTCGCCTCGACGCCGATCCCGTTGCAGCGGAAGTCGATCGCGTGCTGGACAAGATCAGCGCTCAGGGCTTGAGCAGCCTCACTGCGGCCGAGCGGCGTTTTCTCGATGAAGTGGCCCGCCAGAAGAAGCAGGAGCACTAAGGCGGAGATCCGCAGGGCTTGGTCCGTACCACAACCACCCGACCATCCGTCTTGAAGTCCTCGCCGCTCGAGTTACGCCCCGCCCGCGGGCATCCCGGGATCCGGACGTAGCCCTCCCGTATCGCACACCCTCCCGCTTCGAGCTCGCGGGACAACAACTGTCTCTCGTTGTCGATCGAGGACGCCATTCGGTGGGTAATTCTGGGCTTGGCCAGGGTGACGTAGACACCTATGTCTTCGTTGGCCGCCGCTACCCACACGGTCTCACTGGAATCCACGGCCCAGACCCGCACATGGTGACGCTCGCGTGCGTTCAGGCCTTGCCGCTCGAACGCGAGGTCTTCGGTCCGGCCAAACAGCCGTTGGGGACTGACTGGCCCGTGGGTGTCGGACTTACCGAACACGACGGCGCTGGCCGCACCAACCCGACTGCGAAACCCTCCCGGCGATGCCTCCATCCATGCTGCCGCGGCAAATGCGCGGTCGAGGTCGGCCCGGCTCCCCAAGATGAGAAGGTTGATGATGTCAGCGGGTTCGCCGTTCCCCCCCGTAGTGCGGGCTGGGAGCCTGCGCAGGTCAATACCAGGTAGTGCCACGGAATCGGCGAGCGGTGTTGCGGGTTGGCAGGGCCCACTTAAGGGTGTTCGGAACGGAGAGGTGAGGCGCAGCGTACCCTCGTCGCCTTCTCTGACCTGGACCCGGGGACCCCGCGCTACGACGCTGACCCCCGTCGCAGCGAGCGCCAAGGGCGCCGCTACGGCCCCCATGAGCGGGGTCAAAATCGCATTCACCCCCGCGTCCATGCCGGCATCTTGGGCTATGTATCCGAACGACCGGCGAGCCGGCCGAATCAGGCCGGTCGAGTCCACCAGGTTCGAGGGCAGCCATTCCAAGTCCTCGACCACCGCGGTCATCGGGGCCCACGCTCCGGAAGCCGTGTGAACCACCTCGAAGGTCAGGTGAAGCTTCCCTCGTTTGCGGAAGTACCAGCCCGCCAACGATTCGTCAACGATGCCCACGATCGTGGTGTAGGCGGGGATCGCGATGCAGCGTCCCGCGACGACGTCGGCCATCGTCTGAACCTCGACGGTCCAGCCGCGTCGAGTGGACCCGCTCTTGATCGGCGAGAGGAAGCGTACCGGGACAGGAGTTCCTGCCGGAACTATCAGCGAATCGGGGGGCGGTGCCGCGAGCGCGAGGGCGACGATGAGCGACGCGAGCATACGACCGGAATATACGGAAACGGCGCGCGATACTCCTCCAAGAGCCTTGCGTCGCCGTGGTCTCGCTTCGTATAGTGCCGCGTGCTCATAAATCTCCTCCCGGATTTTCTGGCCGTCCTCGACGCGGCCAATCCCGAGGCAGCCTACCAGCAGTATCGCGACGCTCACCGACCGATCCTCGACGCCTACTGGCACAACTACGTCCTGGATCCGGACAGCGCCCATGCCGATGGCATCGTCGCCAACGCGCTCAAGGCCCCTTGCGATGACCTTCGCGCGCTCATGCGCTCGACCAACCTCGAAGGCTTGGCAGAGGACACGATCGGGCGGGCGGAAGAGCTGCTGCAGATCGACCGTCCCGCGGATTGTTACCTGATGGTCGGTGTGGGCGGCGCCAACGCCGGCGAGCTCGTGGTGGGGGGCCGCGGCATCGCATTCGTGTGCCTCGAGCACTTCACCGGCCGCGCCAACCCTGACACCTACGGGATGGGCTTGCCACCGGACATGATCCCGCTCTGGCTGGCTCACGAGCTGGCGCACACGGTTCGCTACACCTCACCCGCGAGTCAGAGCGAGATGCGTCGGTTGGTGGCGGATCTCGGAGGCTATTACGACTACTGGCAAACCGGCAGCCGAGCCACACTGCGTGAGCTGCTGGTGAATGAAGGGTTGGCCGTCCACGCCTCTAGAGCGGTAGCACCCGCGTTCGACGCGGCCGATTATTTCGGGTTTCCGCGCCGGCAATATCACCGCCTCCGTGAGCTGGAGGCGTTTCTGCGTCGGGCGGTTGCACCCGAACTGGACCGGGCGGCTCTCGGCCTCCGGCTCCGCTACTTGTCGGGCGGGATGAGTCCGGCTGCTCGGCTGGTAGGTGGGCGGGTCGTGCCGGAGCGGTCGGGGTACTATCTCGGCTACCGAATGGTAGAGTCACTGGTCGCGGAACGCGGGCTGGCTGCCGCCCTGCGAGCGCCCGCAGGAGATTTTCAGGCCGCGGAAGACGCCGCCCACGGAATCCAGACGGCGTAAGTACCTTTCCCTAATGTCGGACGAAGCTCCCCGCACCACCGTAACCTGGAAGCCAACCGGCCCCTACCACATCGAGGGCCCGGTGGTAGTGCGTGACAACGAAGGCCGGGAGCTGATTCCGCCCCCGACGAAGGTCCCTGGGATGGTGAAGCTCTGCGGATGCGGGCTTTCCAAAACCAAGCCGTTCTGCGACGGAAGCCACAAGCGCTAGGCCGTCCGACCTATTTGCCCACGCAGAAGGTTCCGAAAACCCTCGCCAGCACCTCCTCCACATCGATCGCACCCACCAGCTCATCCAGCGCAAGCGTCGCTCGGCGAACATGATGAGCCACCAGCACGGCATCACCGGCTGCGCCGAGATGTGGCTGGGCGTCGGCCAGGGCCTCGCGGGCCTTCGCCAACGCTTCCCGATGACGCTCTCTCGTGAGCGCCGGTTCGAGATCCGCCAGAGCGATCCGGTCCCCGAAGATTCGCTCGGCGACCGCACGTCTCAGATTTCCCAGCCCCTGCCCCGTAATTGACGAGACCGTCAATGCTCCGTCAGCCGGCTGCGTCAGCAAATCCGCTTTGGTTTGGACCAGGACTGAAGGTCTCCGCTCCAGGATTGCGGTCTCGTCCGACCCAAGCGGACGTCCCGCCTCTGCGCAGAGTAGTACCAGGTCGGCACACTCGACATAGCGATGGCTTACCTCGATCCCCATCCGCTCGACCCGATCCACCGCGTCCTGAAGCCCGGCGGTATCGGCCAGCCGAACGGGCCAGCCGTGAAAGTCGGTAAACGCCTCGATCGCATCGCGGGTGGTCCCCGGAATCTCCGTTACCAGCGCCCGCTCGACGCCGAGCAAGGCGTTGAAGAGCGATGACTTGCCGGTGTTGGGACGCCCGGCGAACACCACCAGGGCCCCTTCCCTGAGCCGCTCGCCCGACGGTGCAGTCGCCAGCAACTGCTCGACTCGGCGGGCGGCTTCCTCGAGGGCATCGGCAATCCGAGCAGGAGGGACGGGTCCGTCGTCTTCGCCGGGAAAATCGATGTCATACCCAAGCAGCGCCTGGAGCTCGATCAGTCGGTCACGCAGGTCGCCTAGTCTCCGTGACAGCCCGCCCTCGAGCTGGGCGAGAGCTGCGCCGGCCTGCGCCGGAGCCGTCGCGTCAATCAGGTCACCGACGGCCTCCGCCTGGACCAGGTCCATCTTCCCATTCAAGACTGCGCGGCGGGTGAACTCGCCGGGAGAAGCAGCCCGTGCCCCGGCTGCCGTGAGCGCTGCGAGCAATTGAGTGGGGACTGTAAGTCCCCCGTGGCAGGACAGTTCAACCAGATCCTCACCGGTGTAGCTCCGAGGGCCCAGAAAGACCGTGTACAACCCGCGGTCGATCCGGACACCTGCAGCATTCCGGAATGTAGCGAGCCTTGCTTGGCGAGGCGGGCTGATCTCGAATCGGTCCACCACCCGCCGCGCTACCTCGAACGCGGCGCGTCCGCTCAGCCGGATGACGGCGAGGGCTGAGCGGCCCGGCGGTGTGGCGAGAGCGACGATGACGTCCGACAGCATTACTTCTCGCTCTTGGCCTTGGTCTTACTCCCTTTGGCGGGCGGCGGAGCCGGCGGGGGTTGGCGCTTGAGCCGTTCCTTGGCAAGCATCCATTGCTGTGGGATGCTCGTGAGATTTTGCACTGCGTAATAAAGATTCAGCCCGGATGCAAAGTTGATAAAGAGAACCGTCATCATGATCGGCATGATGTACAGCATACTTCGCATCTGCGGGGTTTGTTCCATCCCGACCTGGCCCACCTTGCTCACGCCGTACATTGTGAGCCCCATGAGGAGCGGGATGATGTAAAGCGGATCCGGGCGCGACAGGTCCGGCAACCAGAGAAACGAGGCGCCTCGCAGCTCGATCGTGTTCTGGAAGACGAAAAAGAGAGCCAGCAGGATCGGCATGGGCAGCAGCATCGGCCAGCAGCCGCCAAACGGATTGACCCCGTGCTCCTTGTAGAGCCGCATCATCTCGGTCTGCAGCTTGGTGGGGTCGTCTTTATATCGGTCTTGCAGCTCTTTCATGTAGGGCTGGATCGCCTGCATCTGCATGCTCGACCGCATCGCCTTCTGATTCAAAGGCCAGAGCAGGAGGCGAACCAGCACGCCGAAGATGACC
This sequence comes from Gemmatimonadales bacterium, assembly GCA_035495075.1. GTDB lineage: Bacteria > Gemmatimonadota > Gemmatimonadetes > Gemmatimonadales > GWC2-71-9 > DASQPE01. Next base: position 21,835 of record DATJGL010000036.1, on the reverse strand, counting down.
AACGCAATTCCGTAGGCCAGACCCAGCTGCTGGTGCATAAAAACCAGAAGCCAGCGGATCGGGACCGTGAAGAACCGGATAAGCGTCCGGAAACCAGGCCAGCCGTAGGGGTTGACGTCGTCGAAATCGTGACCGATGTGGCGCAGCTGATCGTATTCCATCGGGCCGGCATACAACGAGAAGCCGAAGGCACCGGACGGGCCGACCGGCACGCTGACGCGCACGTCGGCTGCCGTCGGATGTTTCGGAGCAGTGGCCGGCGCCGCGGCGGTGACACCACTGATGCCGCCGCTGGCGCTGTCGAACGCCAGAAGGGCGGTGACGAAGTACTTGGACTTGACGGCGACCCACTCGAAGGGCCCGCTCAGTGTCTTCGGCTCGCCTGGCTTGAGGCTTGCGAAGTCGGTTCGTTCGGCATCGCCCTGCTTGGTGACGATCGCCAGCGCTCGATGATTCTCGTTGGTGTCGGCCTCGGTATTGGCCAGACCCGGGCCCACCTCGAGGAGTAGAAGTCCTCCGTTGGGACCGACCCCGCTGACACGACCGGAAACGCCGATGCGGTAGTCATCTGGGCTGACCTGATATGTCAGCTCCACACTCACGTCGCCGCGCGAGCCCGTCAGGCGGAGTTGTGTCGGCCCGTTGACGTCCAGCTTCGAGGCGCTTGGAGAGAATGTCAGGTCGGCCAGCTTGAGACTGTCGCTGCCACGCACCAGTGTGGCGCCCAGCAACCCGGTACCCGGTCGGATCAGCTCGACGGGACGTCCTCGCGTCGCGGCTGCCATCGAGGGATACCGATTGAGGGTCGCGAGGACCAGGCGCGCGCCGCGAGTGCTGATGCCGTAGGTGTAGAGCGGCGAGGTCACCAGCACCGTGTCTTCAGCGACAGTCCGCGTAGTATCGGTGACGGGGGCAGCGGGCGCGGCCGGTTGGGCCTGTTCGGCCGGCGCTGGAACGGCAGGGGTTGCAACGGTCGAGTCGCCCTTCGCTCGACCAAGAGCTTGCCGCCCCTGCTTCAGGAGCAGCGCGGGCGCGAGCGCGATGGCCATCATCAGGACGATGGCCCAGACGGCACGTCGATCCATCAAGCTCAGTTCATCGAGTTAAGGGACCGGGTCGAACCCGCCCCGATGGAAAGGATGGCAGCGCGCGAGACGACGCGCCGCAAGCCAGGACCCGCGAAACGCTCCGTGGCGACTCACCGCCTCGAGGGCGTACTGAGAACACGTTGGGGTGAACCGACACGCGGGCGGCAGCGCGGGAGATATGACCACCTGGTAAGCCCGGATGAGGGCAGCGAGGACTCGGCGGGGAAGCCCCCTGATGGAAAAGCGTGAACGGTGAACGGTAAACGGTAAACGGGGTCGCTCGAAGAGCCCCTCGCTGGCCTCAAGCACACCTGAGTCCGGCTGCCTCACCCCCCGTTCACTGCTCACCGTTCACCGTTCACGCTGTTCAAACGGTTCACCGTTTACGCTTTCTAGCCATTCACGCGTTCTGACCAATGCCTCAACTCTGCCCGAAGCGCGTCAAATCCGGCCCGATACGCCTCTCGCCTAGCCCGCACCAGAAGATCGCCGGGAGGAAGCTCGGCCTGAAGGTCTCGCCGCCAGATTTCCTTCAGCTGACGCCGCAAACGATTACGGGCCACCGCATTGGACTGGAACTTGGGAACGATCAGTCCGATTCGCGGGTGACCCGTTGCGTTGTCCAACCAGATCATGTCGAGGTGCTGAGTCCGTTGCCGGCGTCCTTCGGCGAGACAGCGACGGAAGTCCGCCGCCCGAGCGAGTCGGGTGACTCGCCGGAGCCGCTCACGCGCCGTCAGCGACCCCCATGCTTCGAGGGGATGCGGACCGTCAGACATTTCCGCCCTTTCTTGCGTCGGCGCGACAGCACTGCTCGACCCCAACGCGTTGCCATGCGCGCGCGAAAGCCGTGCTTGTTGAGACGCCGCTTATTGCGCGGACGATATGACGGTTTCATCAGCTACTGGCCTCCCCAATGAGCCCGAGAACCTAGTGACGCAAGGGGCCATGCGTCAAGGTTGACTTTTCCACAACCGGCCCGTAAAATCGGCTGCCCTTGCAAACCCTCCCACCCGTTGTCGAGCACCGATGCAGCTGTCCCCTAAAGAAGCGTGGAAGCGCATCCTCGATGAGGCGCAGCGCGAGCTTCCTGCTGACATCATCAGGAATTGGCTCGAGCCGACCGAAGCCATTGCCCTCGACGAGGGTCAATTGGTCATCGGCGCTCCCGATCAGTTCGCCGCCGAGTGGAACGAGACCAAGCACGCGCCGATCCTGACTCGGCTCGCCGAGCCAGTGGTCGGGCGGCCGACGGCGGTGGTGTTCCGGGTGCAGGAAGAGCGACAGCGGCGCCCCCAAATGGACTTCTTCGTCACCCCATCGCAGGCGGCAGGGTTGAGTGTCGCTGCCAACGCGAGCACGCAGCCGCTGAACGAACGCTACACTTTCGAGACGTTCGTCATCGGCAAGTCGAACGAGCTCGCCGCCGCCGCCGCGCACGCGATCGCCGAGGCGCCCGGCAAGACCTACAACCCGCTTTTCATCTACGGCGCTACGGGCCTGGGCAAGACTCACCTGATGCAGGCCATTGCACACGCACGCCTGACCCGGGCGCCCGACACGCGGGTGCTCTACGTCGGCTCCGAGCAGTTCCTGAATGAGGTGATCGAAAGCATTCACAGCCGGACCATGCCGGACTTCCGGCGTCGCTACCGAAACGAGGTTGACCTGTTCCTGGTGGACGACGTGCACTTCCTCGAGGGGAAGGAACAGACCCAGGAGGAGTTCTTTCACACGTTCAACGCGTTGCACCAGGCCAACAAACAGATCGTTCTGACGTCCGACCGCCCTCCCAAGGAGATCCCCGGCCTCGAGGCCCGACTCGTCAGCCGCTTCGAATCCGGCATGGTGGCCGATATCGGCCAACCCGATCTGGAGCATCGCATTGCAATTCTGCGCAAGAAGCAGGAGCAGGATCATCTCGAGATGACCATCCCGGATGACGTGCTTCGCTTTATCGCCGAACATGTCCGTTCCAATGTGCGCGAGCTGGAAGGCTGCATCATCAAGCTGCTGCTGTTCGCATCGCTCAAGCACAAGGAGATCTCGATCGAGCTGGCCCGGGAAGCCCTCTCCGACAAGATCAAGCCCGGAGAGGACGGCGCCGAGGCGCGAGCCAAGCCGCTCCCCACCATTCATCGCGTACAGGAAGTCGTCGCGCGGCGGTGGGGCGTGACACCCGAAGGCCTTCGGTCGAAAGCCCGTATCAAAACGCTGACTATCCCGCGGCAGATCGCCATGTATCTCGCACGCGATCTTCTCCAGATGCAGTTGGTGGAGATCGGGCAGGCGTTCGGCGGACGCGATCACTCCACAGTGATCCACAGCGTGGACAAAGTGCAGCGGCAAATGTCGCGCGATCGCACCTTCCGCGAGAAGATTGAGTACGCGCGCCAGGAGTTGTGCGCAGAATAATCCCCGATGTTAGCGCAGCAGTGTGGGCAGTCTGAAAGAGTGGGGGAACGCTCGTACAGTGTCCCCATCGCCAACAGGAGATCGACAGTCGGTTGGGTATCCAAATGCGGTGCGTCGCGCGCGTTGCGAGCGCGCTCCACATTTCCAGAGCCTCTACTACTGCTGCTAAGATTTCTTATTACAGAGAAGTATTGATCTTTAGCACGCCGAGGAGCGGATGAAGCTCACGATCACGCGAGAGCAGTTGCAGGAAGGTCTGGTTGCGGTCGCTGCGAGTGTTCCGACCAAAACTACGCTCCCTGTCTTGTCCAACATCCTGCTCGAGGCTGCCAAAGACGGCCTACGCCTTTCGGGCACGGATCTGGACATTGCCGTGAGCACGATCGTACCTGCCTCGCTGGATCAGGAGGGTGCTATCACCCTGCCGGCCCGGAAGCTGGTCGAGATCGTGCGCGAGCTTCCGAGCGCTCCTATCCGGCTGGTCGCGAGTGGGGAGCAGCGGGTCTCGATTGAGTGCGGGCGGTCCAAGTTCAAGCTCCTCGGACTTCCCCGGGAAGAGTTTCCCGCGTTTCCCGCAGTCAAGTTCGAGAATGGGTGGAAGGCGGCGGCCAAGGACCTGCAGAAGCTCATTGCGCACGTTGCGTTTGCAGCCAGCACCGAAGAGAGCAGGCCAATCCTGAACGGCGTGCTCTGGGAGCTCCGTCCCGAGAAGATGCGGATGGTGGCGACCAACGGTCACCGGCTTGCCCGGATGGACGTGCCGACCGCAGCCGGTGCGGGCCAGGCGGACCTCATCGTGCCGCCCAAGGCGCTGGAGCAGATCCGCCGCCTCTTCCGCCCCGAAGACGAGATCGAGATCGCCCGGAGCGAGAACCACCTCGGCTTCCGGTCGGCGACCACCCAGATCTTTACCCGATTGATCGAAGGCCCTTACCCGAACTACGAGCAGGTCATCCCCCGGGAAAACGACAAGGCGGCCACGGCCGACCGGGCGGCGCTCACCGCGGCACTTCGGCGGATGAGCATCGTCGCCAGCGATCAGACCCACCGGATCCGGATGGCCTTTGCCAGCGGGTCGTGCAAGCTGTCGGTGCAGACGCCCGACCTAGGTGAAGCGCAGGAAGAGGTCACGGTAACCTACGACGGCGACCCCCTGGAGATCGGCTTCAACGCTGCCTATCTGCTGGAGATTCTCAAGTACATCCCGACCGACGAGGTCCGGCTCACCTTCAAGGCCCCGGAGCGGGCGGCAACCTGTGAGCCGGTCGGTTGGAACGATCCGGCGAGCTTTCTGACGCTGGTCATGCCCCTGCGCCTGGTCGACTAGCTCCCGCGATCGGCCCCTATTTCCTGGTGATCTTCCAACTGGCCCGCTGGTGCACGGGGACCGTCTGGCCTACGGCCGGCACCGAGATGGTCATCTCCGCCGAGTCGGCGCCAACGGCGCCGGCGACGAGCCCGTCGGCACCAAACTGATACGCGGTCTTTCGCGTGCCCTGGGACGTCATCTCCATCGGCTGGCCCGGCTGGCCTCCGGTGCCGGTGCGCTGGAACGCCGCGGCGGCATCGACCACGTACACCCGCCCATCCTGTCTCACCAACTTGTAGTTGGTGATTGCTTGCTCCTTTGCGTCGAATGCGTCGGTCTTGAGCGTTCGCACGGCGGTGTCGCTCCAGGTCGTGGCTCCCTGAAGGCCAGCGGTCGGGAGCACGGGAAATAGCACGCCGAGACTCGCGCCGACTTGGTCACCCACTCCTGACGCTCGGTCTGCCTTGAGGTCCCCCAAACGGCCCTGAGGAGTCAGGGTCCCGGTCCAGGTCGTTCCTTCCGCCTTGAGCACGGAGTCGGCGGCTACGGTGCCCCCTTCTTCCTGGCGCAGCGAATCGAGTCGGATCGTCGTGTTATAGCCTCCTGAGCCCTCTGCGATCGCAACGGTGAGATAGGCCGTCCGGGAGAATTGCTGAACCTGATTGCCACCTTGCAGCTCGAGCGTGAGACTGTCGCGCCGTTCGATCGCATAGGTGGTCGCTGCGGTAGGGCGATAGAGAATCGCGCTGCCGTGGGGAGACGGGGCGGGCGTGGGAGCCCGATCACCGCCCGAGGGGCGAGGGCCCGGCTTCGGAGCCGGGGTCGAGGAAGGCGTTCCTCCGCTCGAGCACGCCGAAACCACCAGCAGGCCGACCACGACCGTCAGTCGGGTCATGGTAGCTCGCTCACCGCAAAGGTCTCGATCAGCGTCACCGGCATCGGTTTTGGAGCAAACGCGCCCGAGAGGGTCAGCTTCGTTGTCACCGTCATGCTTCCGCCAAGATACCGCCCATCGGAGGCAACGTAGTGTGCCCCGCTTCCGGATCCGGTGCCCTCGATCGTCGCGGGGCCGTTGGCTGTCTGCTGAGTACCGTTTACGGTCGAGTTGAAGCTTGCGTCCACCTTGAGCGCGTCCGTGCTCCCGCGCCGCTCCTTGGCGCTCGCTTTGTAGGTCGTGATCCGGCGCAGGTTCATGGTCCCGCCGTTCGTAGGAGTCGAGACCTGGATGGTGTCGGTCCAACCGTCACCTTGCTTCAGCTTTTGCCGGAGACCGGGATACAGCCGAGCGACGATGTCGGTCATTTGTGGTGCGAGCGAAGTCTCGCGAAGGGGCTTGACCCCCGAGATATGACCGGCCTGATCCAGCACGCCATGAACGGGCAAGCCCCTGACGCTGTCGAGAACCGCCTTGGGGACAGGGGCGGAGTCGCTCACCATCGAGTCGATGACTGCGTTCACGACTTTCCCGCCGGCTGTGTCCGTCAGCGTGACGGTGACAAACGTGGACACTGCGAACCGCTGTCGTTGCTGCGCACCCCCGATGGCCGTGGCGTCGACTGCCTGGTCCACCGTCTGATCCACGCGGTACCGCGTGACTTTGGGGGCGGCCGAGGCTCCCGCCAGCGCTATGAGCGCGAAGAGCCGAGAATTCATCCGATCCTCGAGCATGCAGGGTGGAAAGCACTGCCCCCCGGGATGAGCCCGGAGGGCAGAGCGGGTCGAGCCGTAAGCCGAGTTCTGTTCCCTCACGCTCTCGCGCGAGAGGATGGTCATCTGTCTGGGACGGTCGTCGCCGACCGCCTCGAGCAGCCTACCCGCGGCTCCCCCTGGCTTGCGCTCGGGGCCTTTCGGTGTGGGTCACACCTCGCCGCCTATTTGGCCTTGCTCCGACTGGGGGTTACCGTGCCACCATCCGTTGCCGGTGGTGCGGTGGGCTCTTACCCCACCTTTTCACCCTTACCCCCGCTTTCGCGGGGGCGGTTTCTTTTCTGTGGCCCTTTCCGTCGCCTCACGGCGCCCAGGCGTTACCTGGCAGTCTACCCTATGGAGCTCGGACTTTCCTCGGAGACCGGAAGGTCCCCGCGACCACCCCGCTCGACCCGCGGCTTAAGCATAACAGCTTGAGCGGGCACTAGGGCGTACGACCGCCCAGGCTCGCGTCCATCCGGGCGGCTCCCCGCTCCGCCTGCTCGAAGATGGGCCGTAGGGCGGGATCGGCCAGCCTCCACTGCGAGGCCGCCAGCCGATACTCCCGCCGCGCCTCGTCCGCATTGCCCAGATGCTCCTGGCTCACCGCTCGAACCAGCCGCACGCGCGGCAAGATGCCCCAGCGCATGTCGAACCCCGTCCGGCTGAACTCGGCCGGCCCGAAGTTGCCCAGCTCCCGCAGCGCTGCCCCGTAGTCGGCCAGCGTGTAGTAAGCCAGCGCCGCGAGGGGCCGCACGTAGATGGTGTACCGGAGGTCGCGGGTGGTCGTTTGCGACCCCTCCAGCGCACGGCGTGCGGCAGCTGTATCGTGCCGGCAAAGTGCCCACCACGCTCTCACCTCCCGGCCTTCCTGCGGACCGGCGAGGCTGGCGAGCTCCGAGACGGCAGTGGTGTCTCCGGTGGGGCCGGCCAGCAGGCCGATCGCCGCAGAGCCTCCACTGGCCGCGACCTCCGACCGCCTCGCAGGTGGCGCCGTCCGAGCTGCTTCGGCCGCTCCCTGCCACACCCGCCTGAGCGCCGGCGCCGGCGCGCCGGTGGCCGCGAACAGCTCACCGAGCATCCGCCACCTGGCTTGGACATGGCGCAGCGCCGACTCCTTGGATTCGCCGAACTCGCTGCCACCTCGGCTCACTTGGTGCATCAGCTCGATCACGCGCGCCGCCGACTCGACCTGACCGAGGTACGCAAAGACATTTGCGGCGGCAGCGATGTTCCAGGCTGTCGAAGCGACGTCCTCCCCCGCGAAGTCTTCCGCCGAGATCGTGTCCACCGCGCGCCGGAGGTCGGCGGCGGCCCGTTCCGGCTCACCCGCCGCAAAGCGGATTTTCGCCTCGACAAATGGTCGGTCGGGGTATCGCCCGACCGTGGTCGCGAATCGCTCGACCTCGGCCAGCGCTCGAGCCGGCTGTCCGGCTTCGATCTGCGCGTCCACCAGCGCCGCGTGAGCCGCCTTGTTGGTCGGCTGTGAGGCGACCCAGGTTTGGGTCTGTTCCAGCAGCTCCCGGCGAGCCCCCGCCGTTCCCGCCCGCATGGCGGCACTGTCGATCAGTGGCTCGAAGCTGGAGGTCCAGGCCGGGGCCAGGGAATCGTCGGAGAGCAGGATCACCGGCGGACGCTCACGCGCGGCTAACGCCAGCAGATCGGCGACGTGGGAATAGGCCAGCGTGTACGCTGGATCGATGGAAAGCGCGCGACGAAATGCACGCAGAGCTCGGGTCCACTTCGCCGGTCCCGCGACTGCCGCCGCCGTATCATGGAACCAGGCCTCTCCGAGCCCGTACCACGCATCGGGATCGCGGTTGTCGCGGCCGATCATCTCATTGTAGAGGTTGCGGGCGGTGGCGTAGTCCCGGTCGTAAAATGCGCGGTACGCGTTGACCATGGCCCGATCGTGGGGAGGCAGCCGGTCCACGTACGATGTAGCTCGCCGGATCGCATGGCGCGCTATCGAGTCGTCCTCCCCGACGGTCCAACCCCGAGCCAGGGCGAGTTTGTAATAGGCCAGGCTGAACGTCGTATCGAGGGCCGTGGCCCGCTCGAAGTCGTGCTCGGCGGCGGGGAGGTTCCACCGGTTGAGCTGCTCCACGCCGCTCAGGTAGGCCCGAAATGCTTCTACCGACGATGTCGTCGCCTGGGCCAAACCGGTCCGGATATCGGCCGGCGCGCCGGAGAGGTCGAGCAACCGTGCCGCCAGCTCGTCGAACATCGGGCGAACGTCGGTCCCGGGCCGGCCCTCGATTCGACCGATCTCGACTCGCTTTCCCGTCGCCACGTCGAAGACTCTCGCCGACAAGTGAAGCGAATCCCCGGTCCGGCTGTATTCCCCAAGGACCACAGTCCAAACCCCCGCCTCGCGCGCAAGTTGCCTCGCGAGCTCGAGCCCGATCGGATCACCCGGTCGTACGGCGTGGTGCGCGAGCAGGTCGTGGACCCGCTCGTGATCTACGACCGTGAGGTCACTCCACTGCGACAGATTGAGGCCCAGCATGCTGACCGCACCGTCCCGCATCCAATCCATCGGCCGGTCGGCTCGGAGGTTCTGAAACGGGAGGACGAGAATCGAATGCCGGGGGTTGATGCCGGCCGGCGGCGCCTCGGACCGAAGTCGTGTAAGGCCGAGTGCGCCGATGAGCGCAAGGGTGCCGATCGCTGCGATCGCAAGCCGCGGGCGTGATAGCCTGGGTTGAGTGCGGCGCTCCGACAGCGCTTTCCGCAGGTCCTCCCCGCCCTGCCATCGATCGGCCGGATGCTTCTCCAGCGCTCGCATGATGACGGTTGCGAGCGTCGGAGGGACATCGGAGCGGACCCGCTGGATCGGTATCGGCCGCTCGGCAATGTGCTTCGACACCACCACTCGGCGCGGACCCACAAACGGCGGCTGCCCGGCCAACGCCTCGTAGGCGACTACGCCGAGCGAGTACACGTCGCTGCGAGTATCGACCGGCTCGCCTGCGGCTTGCTCGGGACTCATATAGGTCGGCGTACCTACCGCGACCCCCTGCCCTGTCCGGGTTACTTGCCCAGGCTCGCCGGACGGTCGGGCGATTCCGAAGTCTGCCAGCAGTGCCCGCCCGCTAACGGCGTCCAGCAGGATGTTTTCTGGCTTCACGTCCCGATGAACAAAGCCGGCCGCGCTCGCCGCCGCCAAAGCCGCAGCGATGTCGCCCATCAATGCCTGCGTGTCCGCGGGATCGAGCTCCCGTCGCGATTCAGCCGCTGCCGGAGGCTCTCCCCCGGAATCTCGTCCATGACGTAGTACAGGAGCCCGCCGACGTTTCCGGCGTTATGGACCGTCACGATGTTTGGGTGGCGAATTCGCGCGAGCATTCTCGCTTCGGCAAGGAAGCGCTCGGCGATGCTAGGCTGCGCTGCGAGCTCGGGGTGAGCGGCCTTCACCGCCACCCGACGATCGAGGGCGAGGTCTACCGCCCGAAATACAACGCCCATGCCGCCTCGGCCGAGCTCGCGCTCGAGGCGGTACTGCGGCTGCAGCACGGGCTGAAGGTCGGCGAACAGATCGGTAATAGGCTCGCTCACGGCAGCTGCTGGTCCGACGTTCGGGTCGAGCGCCGGGAGGACAGGAGCAAGAACGCGCGCAAAGAGTTCGATGCGGCGCGGGTGCGAAACGTTGCGTCGCGGTGACCGCTGGCGACGTTGACCCCCAATTGAGGTCCCTGGGCTAGCTTGGGCGCGCCCTGAGGAGGTCGCATGTCGCTAGTCACTGCCCCGCTCGCTCAACCCTCGCCGACCATCGCTGCCGTGCTCCTCCCCGGTGAGCGCTCCCGGGTTGACGCGGCGGGCAACGGTTGCTTCTCGGTCGTGCACCGCGACTCGATTACCGATGCATTGCGCGTCGTGCGCGAGCGGCCGGTCGACGCCGTGCTGGTTTCGGTGCATCGGTGTGCCCCGGAGCAGGTCGAGGCACTGGCCCACCTCGTACGGGACTTCCCCGCCATCCCCATGGTGGCCCTGGTGTCGCAGCATGATGCCGGCGCAACCGAGATGCTGCTGCGCCTGGGCGCCACCGGGGTTCGCCAAGTGGTGGACGTTACGTCCCCAAGCGGCTGGAGCCGGCTGCGTCAGGTGGTCGGGCAGCCGGCCACCCGCGCGGTTGCCCGGATTCAAGGCCCGATCCTCGATGCGCTCGCTCACGCGCCACCGGATGCGCGCCTCTTCATGGAAGCGGTGATTCGGTTGGCGCCCGAAACGCCGACGGTCCGCCGTCTGGCGGACCGGCTCTTCGTCCGGCCGAGCACGCTGATGTCTCGCTTCGTGCGCTCCGGCCTGCCTTCACCTAAGAACTATCTGGCCGCGATCAGGCTGCTGCATGCAGCCCTGCTCTTCGAGACGTCTGGGCTTTCGGTTGCTGACGTGGCTTACCGTTTGGAATATTCGTCGCCGCAGAGCTTCGGCCGGCACCTTCGCGCGATGCTGGGGATTACCGCGTCGGAGTTTCGCAATCGGTATCCCTTCCCGGCCGCGCTGCGGGGATTCGTCGATCGATTGCTCCAGCCCTACCACTCCATTTGGGCGACATTCCACCCGCTAGCTCAAGGAAGTTGGGAGGGTAACTCCTAGCTCATGTTTTACCTAAACCCATTGCGGAGGAGGTCGTTAGCGAGCGCACCGAATAGCCAGCTGACTCGAGCGCTTGCCGACCACCCTGCTCCCGGTCCACCACCGCCAAAACCCCGGCAATCTGGCCACCCTCACCCCGAACCGCTTGGATCGCCTGTAAAGCGGAACTTCCGGACGTGATCACATCCTCCACGATTACGACGGACGATCCGGGGACCAAGTTCCCCTCTATGAGCCGTCGGGTGCCGTGACCCTTGGCTTCCTTCCTCACGCTGAAGGCGTCCAGCACTGCCCCGGACCCAAAGCTTGCAGCGGCAATAGCGTAAGCCACCGGGTCCGCCCCCAGGGTTAGCCCACCAACGGTCGTGGCCTCCCAGGCGGCGTCACGTATTGCTGCTAGGCCGGCCCGCCCGATCAGCACCATCCCCTCAGCCGACATGGTCGTGAGACGACAGTCGATGTAGTACGACGACCGCTGACCCGAGGCGAGCACAAAGTCACCGTACCGAACCGACTTTGCCAGCAGCAGTTGTTCGAGAGGGGTCACCGAGGGCCCTTGCGGAAGAGGTTCGCCAGAAAACCGCCCTTCTGGCCCCCCTCGTCCCGCACGGCCGTGCAGAATCCTCGCGCAAATTCGTCAATCGACTTACTGCGCTTGGAAAGGTCACGCTGCAGCCCGTTCATCACTGCGGCCTCGACCGCCGGCGAGAACCGGAGCCCCCGCTTGGCCTGGTTGAGGGGAATGGGGTCTTGGGAGAGTAGTTGCTGGAACAACTCTCTCGGGTTCCGCCCCGGAAACGGCAGGCACTCGGTGAGCAGGTAATACGTGATTGTTGCAAGGCTGTACACATCCGCCTGCTCGCCAACCAGCTCGCCGCTCAGGGTTTCCGGCGCTACGTATTGCAGCGTCCCCACGAAAAATCCGGCCCTGGTCAGCCGCTCTTCGGCGCTCCCCTCCGCGTCTCGTGCGATCCCGAAATCGAGCAGCTTGGCTCGCTGGCTCGCTGGATCGTACATGATGTTGGCTGGCTTGAGATCACGATGAATAATCCCTGCCTTGTGGGCGGCGGACAGGGCGCCGCCTATCTGCTCGACGATCGTGGCCACCAGGGTGGGCGCCAGGGTGCCGGACCGGGTGACGAAGCTGGCAAGCGGCTCGCCCTCAGCCCACTCGAGCGCGAGATAGTTGAGCCCGTCAGCCTCACCGTAGTCGTACGTGCGCACGATGTTCGGGTGGCTGAGCCGCTCGCCGAACTCGGCCTCGCGCAGGAAGCGCTTGATGGCAATGGGATCTTTAGCCAGGCGGGGGATCAAAATCTTGACCGCGGCGGGGCCGCGCTCCGGATGCTCCCCTCGATACACGCTTGCAGTGCCGCCCTCGCCGACATTCTGGACGAGGCGGTAACCCGCCACCGTGCGACCGACGAGGTTCTCAGGGGGCATCCGTGAGCCAACCTAGTGGGTCGCGGGATGACCAGCAAGCGCTTCATTCACACTCGGAGAATTGCTTCGTGCCGCTGCTTGACGCTCGTCGCGTGCCGCCGCTAACCTTCGCTCGGACGCCCGAACAGGTGCAGGTTTACCTCCACGACGACCGGAGAATGTGATGCGGCGCCTCGCGCTGGTTCTTTCGATCGCGGGCGCCGTCGCGGCGTGCGGAGGCGGTGGCGGGGCGGGGCAGGGAAGCTCCTCGCGCACGCCGGCGCCAGTGCCCGACGACATGCCTGCCGCGGCATCCACCACCGGCATCTACCGAGGTGTCGGCCGCCTTGCGGCTGCCGACCCCTTGCCCTTCGTAGGCACGCTCGCATTCGCCGCCGGCGTCGGCGACACTGCCCTCGCCATCCTGGGTCTCTCCCTCGAAAACCACTCGCTCAACTTCCAGCGAGAGCCGACCGGGTTCTCGGCACACTATCGGGTCGACATCACTCTCCGGCCGGCGACCGGAGCGCCGATCCAGGTTGGCCGGGAGGAGATAGTTCGAGTAGCGAGTCAGCCCGAGACCGGCCGGACCGACGAAAGCGTGCTCTTTCAGCAACACTTCAAGCTCTTGCCCGGCCCCCACCACGTAGTCGTGAACGTCCGGGACGTAAATGCCGGGGTCGAGGCGCGGGCCGAAGGCGACTACGTCGTGCCCAAGTTCACGGCGGGGACATCCAGCGAGCCGATCCTTTCATATCAGGTACAGGGCAGGGCATCCCCTGCGGACCCGCTCAAGCTCGTGATCAATCCCCGGGGCTTAGTGAGCTTCGGCGGCGACACCTTGCTGGCCTACATCGAAGGTTATGCCTTCCCCCGGCGTCAGACACTCCCGTTCGAGGTGCGCGACGCGCAGGACAGTCTGGTGTACCGGGACTCCCTCCGATTTCAGGGCGGCCGGCCCATTGAGAGCCAGGTAATTCGAATCGCCCCCGACAGCCTGGTCCTCGGCGAGATGCGGCTGGTCGTCGGGTCCGGAGCCTCCGCGCGGCGCTCGACAGCCATCGTGTCGTTTACGCCGCAGTGGCTGGTGACCAGCTACGATCAGATGCTGAGCTTGCTTCGCTATTTCGGGCCCAACCCGGCGCTCGATTCATTGCGCCGAGCGGCGCCCGCCGATCGTGCGCGCCTCTGGCGCGAGTTCCGCAAGTCGAGCGACCCCGATCCGAAGACGCCGCAGAACGAGCAGCTCGACGAGTACTTCAGTCGGCTGGCGACGGCTAACGCCCAGATCAAGGATGAGGGAATGCCGGGGTGGCGCACCGATCGGGGCGAGGTCTTCGTGGTCCTCGGGGCGCCGGACGAGGTGACCGAACAGGCCGCCACTACGTCCTCTCGGATCATCCGATGGGTCTACTATCGTCACCGTCTCACCCTGTTCTTCATTGATGAGTCGTCGTTCGGCCGCTATCGTCTTACCTCGCGATCGCGCGCGGACTACGACCGCGTCGTCTCTCGGCTCCGACGGGGTGGCGAAACCGCAGAACGACAGTGAGCCGCCCGAAGCCGTAGCAGGGCAGTATTTTCCCCCCATGCCAAATCACACGCCTCCCCAGCTCTTTCTGGTGGATGGCTACGCGCTCATTTACCGCGCCTTTTTCGCCATGATGTCCCGGCCGCTCCGCACCACTCGCGGCGAGAATACGTCGGCGGCCTGGGGCGTGGTGAACTTCCTGCTCCGCCTGCGGGAGAAGTACCGGCCGGACTACCTCGCCTGGATCCTCGATGCCGGCACCTCGTTTCGCGCGGAGCGTTATCCGGACTACAAATCCACTCGGGAGAAGCTGGGTGACGAGCTGCAGGCCGACTTTGATCGTGCGGTCGAGCGCACCCGCCAGCTGCTCGAGGCCTTCCGGGTCAGCTGCTCGCAGGTCCCCGGATACGAGGCCGACGATGTCATCGGGACGCTCGCTATCAAAGCTGCCGCGACGGGCACCCAGGCGGTCATCGTATCGGGCGACAAGGATTTCTATCAGTTGATCGGCCCCCGCATTGCCTTGCTCAACCCGGGGCGGGGCGGTCCCGCAGGAGTGGACGAGACCTGGGTTGACGAGACCAACGCCACTGCGCGCCTCGGCGTTCCACCGGCGCAGGTCACCGATTTTCTGGCGTTGGTCGGCGACAGCTCCGACAACGTGCCCGGCGTTAAGGGCGTGGGTGAAAAGGGCGCCCAGAAGCTGCTGTCCGACTTCGGCGATCTGGAGACCTTGCTGACTCGCGCCGAGGAAGTGCCGGCCAAGCGGGCCCGTGAGGCATTGATCCAGTACGCGGCGGAGGCGCGTCTCTCGCGAGAGCTCGTTACCATCCGACGCGACGTCCCGGTCGAGCTCGAGTTGGAACGGCTGGCCGTTGCGGAGCCCGACCGCGAGCGGCTGCTTCCGCTGCTTACCGAGCTCGAGTTCTACACCCTGGTTCGAAAGGTCACCGGCACTGGCGAGGCAGACGCGGCGCAGTCCGCGCCGGCGGCCGAGCCGCGACCGGTGCCGGTCGAGCCGGCCGTTGATCGTGCGGTGCCCGCGGTCGTCGTGACGGTGGTCGATGCGCCTGCTCGCCTCCCGGATGTGGTCGCACGCCTCCGGCGAGCGGACCTGGTAGCCCTCGACACCGTCGCCACCTCTGTGAGGCCCCGGCAGGCGGAGTTGGTCGGGCTATCGCTGGCCGCAAGCCCATCTGAAGTCTGGTACTTCCCGTTCGGGCACCACCCTCAGGACGGGGAGCTGGCCGCGCCGCCTCCGGTGAGAAATCTCCCGGCGCTCACCGGCCCGGAATGCACGTCCCTCGCAGATCTCCTGCGCGATCCTGACGTCCCCAAGGCGGGTCACAACCTGAAATTCGAATGGCAAGTGCTACGCGGCGCCGGCGTTGAGTTGGCAGGAGTCGCCTACGACTCGATGCTCGCGAGCTTCGTGCTCGACCCTGGACGCCGTTCGCACGCGCTCGACACGCTCGCTCTCGAGCATCTCGGCCGGACCATGGAGGCCTACCCGGAGATTCCCGGCCGGGGAAAGAAGCCGGTCCCGGTGGCCGAGATACCCGTGCCACAGGCTGCCGATCTATGCGGGGCCGAGAGTGCCGTCGCCCTCGCGTTGCACGACTTCTTCGCCCCCAGGCTGCGGGACACATCCCTCGAGCCACTGCTGCGCGACCTGGAATTGCCGCTGATCGAGGTGCTGGCTCAAATGGAATGGGATGGCATCGGAGTCGATCGTGCCGTATTCGAGCAGCTGTCCCGAGAGCTAGGCGCCGATCTCTCTCGGCTCGAAGCCGAGATCACTCGCGTCGCTGGTGTAGAGCTCAACCTGAACTCGCCTCGCCAGCTTGCGACCGTGCTGTTCGAGAAGCACCAGTTGCCTGTTCAGAAGAAGACCAAGACCGGCCCGTCCACCGATGCCGACGTGCTCGACCAGTTGGCGGCGATGGGGCACGAGCTACCCAGGTTGATTCTCGAGTACCGCGAGCTGCAGAAACTCAAGAGCACGTACGTGGACGCGTTGCCTCTGGAGGTAAGCCCGAAGACCGGCCGGATTCACACCAGCTTCAATCAGACGGGCGCCGCGACCGGCCGACTCTCGTCATCTGATCCCAACCTGCAGAACATTCCAATCCGCACGGCTCGCGGAGAAGCGATCCGGCGAGGCTTCGTGCCCTGTCCGGGCGCGGTCTTTGTTGTGGCGGACTATTCCCAGATCGAGCTGCGCATCATGGCGCACCTATCCGGGGACCCCGCATTTATCGAGGCATTCCGACAGGGCGGCGACATTCACCGCCAGACCGCAGCGCTCATTTTCGGCGTTTCAGTGGACCGGGTGACTCCAGAGATGCGGGCTCGGGCCAAGACGATCAATTTCGCGACCATCTACGGCCAAGGGCCTTTCGCGCTTTCCCGCCAGCTGGGCATCTCGCAGGAAGACGCCAAGGCCTTCATCGCCCGCTATTTCGAGCGCTTTGCGGGGGTTCGCGCCTTCCTCGATCGCCAGGTGCAGCTGGCGCGCGAGCAAGGCTACGTGGAGACGCTCTTCAAGCGCCGACGCTACATCCCGGAGATCCGGGACCGCAACTTCAACATGCGGGCCTACGCCGAACGAACGGCCCAGAACTCGCCGCTACAGGGCTCCGCGGCCGATCTGATCAAGCTCGCGATGGTGCGTACCCACCGGGCAATCCGGGAGCGCGAGCTCGCAAGCCGGATGCTGCTGCAGGTCCATGACGAGCTGCTCTTCGAGGTTGCGGTTGGGGAGGTGGAGGAGATGCGGGCACTGGTGCGGAGTCAGATGGAAACGGTGGTGCCCCTCGACGTGGCGCTCGTGGTGGACATAGGAGTTGGCCCCAACTGGAGAGATGCCAAGCACTGAGGCTGGCTCAGTTTCCACCGGTCCCGGCCGTTCCCGGCCACCAGTTCCAGCGACCCGCCAAGTGCATCACCGCCGGTACCAGCACCATGCGGATGATGGTGGCGTCGAGCAGCACGGCCACGGCAAGGCCAAATCCCAAAAACTGCATCAGCAGTATCCTGGCAAACGCGAAGACCCCGAAGACCAGAATCATGATCAGCGCGGCGGAGGTGATGACCGATGCCGTCGCGCTCAGTCCCTCAAGCACTGCCTCGTCGTTTCGACCGGTCCGATCGAATGCCTCCTTGATTCGGCTGAGCAGGAAGACCTCGTAGTCCATGCTCAAGCCGAAGACGACGGCGAACACCAGCACGGGGACGATCACGAAAATCGCTGACGTTGGCCCAGTGAGGCCGAAGAGGCGGGATCCGATGCCGTACTGGAAGACCAGCACGATCAGTCCGAAGGTGGCGCTGACGGAGAGTGAGTTCATAATGACTGCTTTGACCGGGACCAGCACGGAGCGGAAGGCGACCGCGAGCATGACTCCGGTGGCAGCGAGAATCAAGCCGATCAGGAGCGGGAGGCGGCCCAGCATGTCGTGCTGAAAGTCGAGGGCCGATGCGACGTAACCGCCGACTTTGATATCCAATCCCTTGGTGCCGCGTAGGTGATCGGTTCGGAGGCCTCGGATCTTTCGAACGAGGTCCATCGCTGTGGTCAGCGAGGTTGTATCCGACGGAACCACGTCCATCAATGTGGCCCGCCCATCTTTGCTCAAGTAGGCTTCCAGGAACTCGGGCGGGAGGTCCTTGCGTGCCGCATCGAGGTCGCTGTAGAGGACTGAATACGCCAGCAGTGAGGTCCTTCGCTTGGCGTCCACCAGGCTTCGAACGTCCCGAACCCGCGGGTCGGCCCTGAGCGAATCCGACAGGGTCCGAAGGCCACGAAGCGTGGTGGTCTCTACCGCAGTGTGACCGGGGGGTGCCTCAATGACGAGACGAATAGGCTGAATCACACCGGCAACACCCATGGCAGTAAGCGTCTCGACCCCTTTCCCGCCATCGGCGTCACTGGGCCACCAATGTCGGGCGGGCAACCCGATTCGGATCCAAAAGATCGGCGCCGTCAGGAGCGCGATTGCGAGACCGCCCAATGTGACGGCTCTCCACGGGTGCCGGCTCAGCGTGCGGGCCCAGGTCTCCCAGATTTGGGGAGCGTGCCACCACGCAACTCGGCGGGCGAGCCACCGCGGGCGCTCGATGGTGCGGCCCATGATGGCCAGCAGGGCGGGCAGGAGGGTGGTCGAAAGCAGGACGGCGACGGCCACGGTCACCAGTCCGCCGAGCCCGACGCTCCGGGTTTCCACCAGCGGGGTAAAAAAGAGCGCGCCGAAACCCACCACCACGGTAAGCCCCGAAGTCACGACGGCTGCACCCGCGGTCAACAGCGTCGTAACCGCGGCCTCGCGGCGGCGTCGGCCTCGACCCAGTTCTTCCCGGAAGCGAGTCACGACCAGGAGCGAGTAGTCGATTCCAACCCCAAGCCCGATCATGGTAGTCATGTTGAGCACGAACACGGACATCGGCGTGAAGTGCGCCATGACGCCAATGATCGTGAGCGAGACGACGATGGCCAGGAAGCCGACAATGAGAGGCAGTACCGCGGCGACCATGGCACCGAACGCGAGAATCAGGATCAGCAGGGTAGGGGCAATCAAGAGCCGCTCGACGTGGCGGCTATCCTGGGCGCTGACGGTACGGATGTCCAGGTCGAGCGGCGCTCGTCCGGTGACGTGCGCGACGTAGTGCCGGCCGCCCGGAAGCGCGTCCAGGGCTGTCCTCACGGTTTCGCGCATGACCGGGACCAGGCCGGCGGCGCTGTCACCCGTGGTGGTGCGCAACGCCACGACGAGGAACGTCGTGCGACGGTCTCGACTCACGAAGGACGTGTCGTTGGTGGACCCGTACGAAACCACACTTCGTACAAAGGGCAGGGCGGCGAGCGTACCAGCCAGGCTGTCGAGGACGAACCGCGGCCCGGGCAGATCGAAGGATGCCGGGGCGGCGAGCGTTATGGCGAAGAATTCGCTTACCGGACTGTCGAACCGATGGCTGAGCGTTGCCTCGGCTATCGACGCCTCGGTCTCCCGGGTGCTGCCACCTCGGAGATTGAGCAGCCGCTCCGTCGCCCGGGCGCGAAATGCCGCAAACACGCCGATCACGATCCAGACGACCACTATGACCCAGCGCCAGCGGATCAGGCCCCGGGCGATTCTTTCCCTCGCGCTCAGTTAGTGCCTCCCTGACCGCGCCAACCGCTGGCTGCGGGTGGCCAAATGTTAGACGGCTTCGCCGATCCACGCCAGCATGCTGGCGTCCGACTACTTGGCCACGGCATATTCCGGACACGCTATGAAGCGCATTTTCCTTCCGGCCATGACCGGGCTGCTGCTGTTCGTCATCCTGGCGGACCGGGTGACGAAGACAGCGTCTACCACCCTCAGCGCGCGCACTGCACCGGCGCCGGCTGACACCCTGGCGGCTACGCCGACCCGCTCGCCCGCCGCGGTACCGACCCCCGCCACTGCTCCGCGCCCAACTCCGCTCCCTGTCGGTGAGCCCTCGACGCTCGACCGACTCGCTCGCCTGAGCGCTCGACGGCAGCTGGCTGCGTCGGCAGACCGCACCTATCTCGATTCCCTCATTGCGACAACCGACTCGGTGATTCGTCGCTGGCCGGATCGCAACGGAGCGCCTCTCAAGGTGCTCCTGGTCGAGGGCGAGGCCCCGGGCTATACGCCCCGGATGGGCGCGCTAGTCCGCCAGGCTTTGGCGCGTTGGATCGACGCCGGTGTCGGCGTGACGTTCAGCGAGGCTCGGGATACCTCGGATGCGGACATCATCGTCCGCTGGATCGATCGTTTCGATATCGATCGCGCCGGCCAGACCGATCTGACGTGGGACCAGGCTGGCCGGGTCCGCCGCGCGACTATCTCACTTGCGATGCGGTCGAGCGCTGGAGCCTCGCTCTCCGATCCGGCCCTCTTGTCTGTGGCCGTGCATGAGACCGGGCATGCGATCGGCCTACCCCACTCAGCAGATTCGAACGACGTCATGTTCCCCTCGACCCGGACAGCCCGGCTTTCCGAGCGCGACGTGCGAACAGCGCAACTCCTTTATCAGCTTCCGCCTGGCTCGGTAAAGGACACTAGCAGCCCATAGCGTAGTTGCTCGCACTACGGCGCAATCGGCGTCCTCCTCCTGACCCTGGCACCGCAGTTGCTCGGCTAGCCCCTGCAAGCCCTGGTCGTAGCCGACACGTCTCTACGTGAGTGACCGTGACATACCCTCGCAACGGCAGATCACCTCTGGCGTTTGTTGCCGCACTCTGTGGGCTGGTTCTGGGCCCGTCTTTGCTCGGTGCTCAGCAGTTTGCACAGGTTGACGCCGCCGTCCGTGGAGGAATTCAGAAAGGGCTCTATCCCGGGGCCGTAGTCGTCATTGGCCATCGCGACACCGTGCTGTACGCCAAAGGCTACGGACACCTCACCTGGAGTCGGCAATCCGCCCGACCGGATCCCGATTCCACCCTGTGGGATCTCGCTTCGATCACCAAGGTGGTCGGCACGGCCAGCGCCGTGCTCCGGCTCGTAGACGCTGGCAGAATTGCGCTGGATACCCCGGTCGTCCGGTACCTGCCTCGCTTCGTTGGCCCCGGAAAGAATGACGTGACGGTCCGCATGCTTCTTGATCATACGAGCGGCCTGCCACCGTATGTGCCGTTCTACCGGCTGGCCCATTCGCCGCAGGCTGTCGTCGAGCGGCTGTATGCCGAACCTCTCGAGCGGGCGCCGGGAGATTCTGCCGCATACAGTGATCTCAACGCCATGCTCCTAGGGCTGCTGCTCGAAGGGGTCGCTGCGAAGCCGCTCGACCAGGTTGTTCGAGAAGAAGTGCTTGACCCGCTGGGCCTGACCCAGACGCTGTACCACCCGCCCCGAGATGCGCGCCGAAGGATCGCCCCGAGTGGACGTTATCGCGGCTACCCGGTGCGGGGGGAAGTCAACGATCAGAACGCCGCTCGATTCGGTGGCGTCGCGGGCCATGCCGGGCTGTTCTCGACCGGGGGCGATTTGGCGCGGTTCGCCCAGGTGTGGCTTCGACAAGGCGTAGGGCCTCACGGCCACTGGGTCCAGGCTGAGACGATGCGGGTGTTTCTGACACCGACTCTTCGTAGCGGCACCCGGCTCTTGGGCTGGGACGGGCCGACCTTGGATGCGCCGGCCGATGACCCCAGCGTCTTCGGCACGCTGGTGAGCTCGGCTGCCTACGGCCACACCGGTTGGACCGGCACGGAGCTGTGGATCGATCCTGCCCGGAATCTCTTCGTCGTTTTTCTTACCAACCGAAGCTACGACCCCCTGACGCGGCGCTCGATCGACAAGCTCCGGATCGTCCGGGCCCAGCTCTCGGATGCTGCTGCCCGCATTTTCCCGCCGGTCTGCACCGTGGAGGTGGTGAGCCATTGCTGAGACCGACCCTCTTCTCTGCTCCAAGCCGATACGACGCTACATTAAGGGGTGGAGCGTACAGCAGATTGAAGGCGACTACCGGTAACGTGCCATGCCTCTCTCACCCGATTCCGTTCGCAAGGCCCTCCGAGCCGTCAAGGACCCGGAGCTCAACCTCAACATCATCGACCTCGGCCTGGTGTACGACATCGAGGTTGGTGATGAAGGCGACGTCCAGGTCAGAATGACGCTGACATCGCCGGGTTGCCCGGCCGGCGCTGAGATCCTCCAGGGCGTCAAGGAGGTCGCGGCCGACCTCGAAGGCGTTCGCTCGGTGGACGTGGAGCTGGTCTGGGAGCCTTACTGGACCCCCGAGCGAATGGACCCGCGCGTTCGGGCGTTCCTGGGCCACTGA
>DATJGL010000035.1:0-18512 GCA_035495075.1 Gemmatimonadales bacterium | reverse complement strand
TCCTTTGCGTCGCTCCGCGGGCGGATCGACGCCGCCTCGGCCGACGTTGCCATGCAGCTGTTCCTGGCCCAGGTGGACCAGGTGCGACGCATCACCGGCGACGACGCGGCCGCGCTGCGTGCCCTTCAGCCCGACACCTGGGCGCGCCGCGCCGAGCTGGCCGATCGGCTGGTCGAGCGGGTGAATCGGCTTCGCCCTGCTTTGCGCGACCGGATTCGGAGCGACCCGAACGGGCCTGTCGGTCAGATCCTGGCATTGCAGCGCGCGCTGAGACAGGCAGCCGACTCTCTCCAGGGCGTCTCCCAGGGTGCGCTCGACTTTCTGGCACGAGTGCTCGGTCTGCCGCCCGCGTTTCTTGCCGCCAATCTGCCGGAGCCCGTTGGCGTCGTGCGTCGCCCGGTAGGCCCGAGCCTCGGTACCGAGATCATCCTGACCCAGATCTGCGCTCCACGCCACGAGAATGACGTGGTGCAAGTGGAGTATCGGTTCTTTGCCGGCGAGCAATCGATCGGCGGGTGGACCGATCGGTTCCGGCTGAGAGTGTTCGGCATTCGATCGCGGGTGTCGGCCGCCCTCGCCTTCGCCATCCGCGAGCACACCGATACCTGGCGTCCGGGTGCCGCCGTGAGCTGGATATTCACGAAAGCCAACTGGCCCCGGGGAACCGATCGGGGTCTGGGTGATCCGGCCGGGCTCGGCCGGGTCGGAGTCGGCCTCACTGCGGTCAATCTTCATTTCGAGAGCGAGGAGGCCATCGAGATCGGAATCGGACCCACCCTCTCGTTCCTGGGCGACCGGATCATGGTGGGCGGTGGCTACAACCTGCAGGCGCACGGCGATCACCTGTACGGTCTGCTGTCGATACGGCTCATCGATTTCGCGCGAGGGACCTAGCGATCCCTGAGGCATTGATGAAGAAGGGCGATCACGGCCCTGAGGTTGCCAAGCTGCAGCGGCTGCTGGTGCGGCGCGGCTACCCGGTGGGCGTGGACGGCGGATACGGAGCTCGCACCTACCAGGCAGTTCGCGCGTTCCAATCGCAGAACCTCGATCAACACGGCCTGCCCCTTGTGGTGGACGGGAAGGTTGGGCCGCTCACCTGGTGGAGCCTCCAGAATCCGAAGCCGGATCTGACGCCAGTCAGCGCGGTGGACTACGGTCGTATGCCTCCGCCCAAAGCGGGCGGCAGCAGAGCCGGCCGGGCGGCGCTCGCGGTGGCGATCGAAGAGCTCAATGCCGGAGCAGGCGAGGTCGGCGGCGACAATGCCGGGCCCTTTGTCCGCAAATATCTCGGGCCCGCGGGTGTTCCCGAAGGCAATTCGTGGTGTGCGTCCTTTGTCAGCTGGTGTTTTCTGCAGGCCAGTGACGGGGACGGGAGCCGGATGCCCTTCAAGTACTGCCCAGGCGCCCGCGCTCTGCTCACCCGTTTCCGCGACAAGGGGTGGGCGAGCGCTCCGCAGGAGGGATATGAACCAAAGCCGGGCGATCCGGTGTTCTGGTGGCGGGTCAAGCTGAGTGGCTGGCAGGGACACGTGGGCCTGGTCCACCAACTCCGCGATGGGATCCTGTACACCATCGAGGGGAATCGCAGCCCGCGAGTGCAGGGCTTTTCCTACGTCTTCAGTCGGATGGACAAGCTCCTCGGCTTCGGCCACGTCCCCTAGCGGTGGGAACGCTTCCCCGCGGCAATCTCCTCCATGGTCCGTCCGCTTGCGGCCGACGTTTCGTATTCATCCACGACTTGAGATCCCGCTTTCGCCACGCGATCGCGGTGCTTGATCAGCAGCCATTGGGGGCGCTTCGGCTGACCTCGCCGGGTACGCACCAGCACCCAGGAGCCCTTCAGTCGCTTTCCCTGTAGCACGATCTTCAGCTCGCCGTCCCGATACCCCTGCCGAAGTCCTTCGATCGGGTCGGGATCGTCTCCGTCGTAGCGATAGGTGCCGCGATCCCAGATCATCACGGTGCCGCCGCCGTATTCGCCCCGCGGAATCGTGCCCTCGAATGCGTTGTACTCGATAGGGTGGTCTTCGACCTCCACGGCCAGCCGTTTTACGGCGGGGTCCAGGCTCGGCCCTTTCGGCACCGCCCAACTTTTCATTACTCCGTCCAGCTCCAGCCGCAGGTCGAAGTGCAGCTGGCTGGCCGCGTGCTTCTGAATGACGTAGGCGAGGTCCGGGTTCGCGGCGGTGCGGCCGCCGCGGGGTTCCGCCGTCCTGGCAAAATCCCGCTTGCGACGGTACTCGCGCAGCGCCGTCGTCTTGGGGCGAGTCGTTTTCTTCTTGCTTGGCATCGTCTCTCCTGCCCGTCAGCGACGGAAGCTCCGGATGACCGGCTGGCTCAGGCTGCGGATCGCGCTCGCCACCGGCTCATACTCGAGCTCCTTGTCTTCCCGTACCGCCCGCAGCAGGAGCGATCCCCGGCTCATATCTCCCCGCCCGACGAACACCGTGGGAAACAGCAGCCGCTCTCCAAAGAACTCGAGCAAGACGTCCACGTACTTGCCGGTCGCCACACTTCCAAGCAGCACGATCTCCGCGCTGCGCCCGGCAAGGCGTGCAGCATCCCGTTCGACCGGGTCTCGATAGCGTGGATCGTCCGAGCGAATATCGACCTCGCCGAATTCGCGAATATCCTGCGTGGTGATCGGGGTATCGGCCGGGATCAGGCCGCGATTGGTGGTGATGACCTGCACCGTGGACGCGTCGAGCGGGGGCCGAGCGAAGCGCTGCGCATAAGCCAGCTTGCCGGAGAAATAGAGCCCGCTCAGGAACGCGAACGCCTCCCCCACGCTCACGCCCGGCTCCCGCCGAAGCCGGTCGGCCAGAGGAAACCTGGCCTTCTCGTTTAGCAGCAACTCGGCGCGCTTCCCTCCGCAGTGCGCCGGCGAGAGAAGGAAGATCCGGGACGGTGGCTGGTCGGGAATTTCGGGCTGAGCGATGGCCTACCCCACTCGGCTCCGGCCTTGATGGAGCGACGATACCAGGTCGAGGAGCGCCGCTGGATCGACCGGCTTGACCAGATGCTGGTCGAACCCGGCTTCTTTGGACAGCTGCTTGGCTTCGTCCTGCCCCCAGCCGGTAAGTGCGATGAGCACCATGTCCTTGCCCCAGGGCTGCTCCCGAATCCGCTGGGCCACTTCGTAGCCATCCAATCGAGGCAGTCGCAGGTCCAGGAGCGCGGCATCGGGCCGGAACTCTGCCGCGAGCGCGACGCCGTCGGCGCCGTCGTAGGCGACCCTCACCTGGTTGCCCGGTATCGCAAGCAGGGCCGCGAGACTGTCAGCGGAGTCGGGATTGTCGTCCACCACGAGGATCCGCAGGGAAGAGGAAGGGATGGCGGGCTCCCCGTCTTCCGGTTCGGAGGTCGGCGCCGGCTCGGTCACGCGCAGGAGCGGGAGCCGAACCGTGAGCTCGCTTCCCCGGTCGGGCCCGTCGCTCCGTGCTTCCACTGTGCCTCCGTGCAGCTCGACCAGCTGCTTGACCAGCGTGAGCCCGACGCCCAATCCACTTTGCACCGGATCGTGCGAGCGGCCGGCCTGGGTAAACATCTCGAAGATCCGGGGCAACATCTCCACTGGAATACCGGTGCCGTTGTCGCGTACCGTGATCACCGCTTCGCCGTCCTGACGCTCGGCGACGAGCCGGATCAGCCCCCCGCGCTCGGTGTACTTGGCGGCGTTGTTCAACAGGTTGGAGACCACCTGCGCCAGCCGGGTAAGGTCGCCGTCGAGATACAGCGGCTCCGGCGGCTCGCAGACAATGAGCTCGTGCCCGTATCCGTCGATGAGCGGACTGCTCGCCTCGACGGCCGCCTTCAGGATGTCGCTGAGCACGATCCGCTCCCTGCGGAGCTCCAGCTTGCCGCTGGTGATGCGCGCCAGGTCCAGCAGATCGTCCACCAGGCGGGCAAGCTGGTGCATCTGTCGCTCGATCACCGCGAGGGCCCACTTGGACTCCTCGGTCCTCGCTCCGTTCAGATGGAGCACGAGTTGCAGAACATGCACTGCGTTCCGGATTGGCGCCAAGGGATTGCGGAGCTCGTGGGCCAGGGTCGCGAGGAACTCGTTCTTGCTGCGATCGGCTTCCCGGAGAGCGTTGTAGAGGCGAGCGTTCTCGATGAACGCTGTCGCCTGGCTGGCGCACACCTCGACCAGATCCATCTCGCGATCGGACGGGCGGCGCGGCCGCCGATAGTACACTGAGAGGAATCCGATGTTCCGCCCGGCGCCGTTGACCAGCGGTGTGCAGTGGAGCCCGCGGAATCCGGCGCGCTGGGCGGCTTCCGCATAGGTAGTGAACGCCAGATCGGTTTCGATGTCCTCGACTGCGGTGCGGCGGCCTCCCTGCGCGCAGAGCCCGAGAACGCCGCCGCGCGACAGGGCCTCTTCCACCGCTGCCAAAGACTCGTCGCTGAAGCCGAGCTTCGACGCCACCACGAGATTGTCTCCGTTCTCCTCGCGCAAGAACAGGAGTCCCAGATCGGCGTTCGCGACGGCGGCGGCGGTTTGGAGCGTCTCGTCCAGGATCGGCTGCAGCTCCCGCATCGAGGCGAGCCGGTCGCTCATTTCGTGCAGCCGTTGGAGATCGGCGAACTGGACCGCGAGTTCGTCGCTCCGGTCCGGAGTCGCCCCGACCAGTCGCGACGCTTTGACCATTCTTTGCCTCGAACGCAGAGTGACGGGCCAATGTAGTCCGGGTGCGCGAGGTACCGGGGTGACCCCGGTCACTGCACCCTTCACACCGGCGGGGAGAGAGCTACTCTCCTTTCTGCGCGCGATTTCTTGGTAGGCTCCCGGGCAGCTCCGTTACACGTCGGGGACGCACGTCGCTGAGAAGACCGGCTACAGGGCAGGCTGATCATGAGGATCCTGGGTGGAACCGGGCGCAGCGAAACCGGTCGCGGCATCAGAGCCTATGCCGTGTCGGGCTGCGTGCTCATTGCCCTTGCGTTCGCAATCGGCGCCTGCCGCCCAAAGAAACTGGCGCCTTCGGCGCCGCACGCGACCGGCCCCTGGCTAGATACCCTGCCGCGGGTTCCGACATCGTACATCGACGTGCCGGTCCGATATGACCTCGCGCCGACACTCGAGTGGCTCGAGGCGGCCGTCCCTCGTTCTATGGGCGACCTTGCCGAGCGCCATCCGATTCCCGGCAAGAAACAGATGCACTACGCCTTCGAGCTGGACCGCCAGCCGTTTCGGGTAGAGATCGAGGGCCGCACCGCCAGTGTGGTCTCGGACATCAGTTACCAGGGTCGGGCCTGGTACAAGCCCCCCCTCCTTCCGGAAATCAGCGCTTCCTGTGGTGTCGGTCACGAGAGGCCGCGCGCACGGGTCGCGGTCGTGACTAATGTCGAGTTGACGGAGCATTGGGGTCTGCGCCCGCGGACCAAGGTGTACGCCAAGCCGCTCACTAATAAAGAGCGCGACCGGTGCAAGGTCACTGCGCTCCGGATCGACGTGACCGACAAGGCCCTGGGCGCTGCGCAGGACGCGCTCCAGAAAGAGCTCAATGAGTTCGACCGCCGGGTTACTCGCTTCGATTTGCGGGGAGAAGCACAGAAAGTTTGGAACGTGCTGCGGTCGCCGCTGCGGCTGACGGACAGCCTGTGGCTCGTCATCAACCCGACCGCCGTGCGCATCGGCCTGCTTAAAGTCGAGGCTGACACACTGGTCACGACGGTCGGCCTGTCGGCCAACCCCCGGATCATCGGTGGTCCGCGTCCGCCGGCCTCCGAGGTTCCCATGCCGCCGCCGCAAGACTCCGCGACCAGGCCGCCGGTGCTTCACCTCCTGACCGAGGCGCAAGTGCCGTACGACGTCGCGAGCGCCATCCTCAGCAAGCAACTCAGGGGGACCAAGATCAAGGTCCAGGATCACGTGCTGATCGTTCGCCGCCTTCAGGTGAGTGGGGTAGGCGACGGTCGCGTGGCAGTCGGGCTGACCGTCACCGGGCCGGTGAACGGGATCTTGTACGCGGTCGGCCGACCAGCATTCGACACCGCAACGGCTGAGTTGTACATGCCGGACCTGGCCTACGACGTGGGAACCAAGAGCCTGTTGGTGGGCGCGCTGTCCTGGCTGGCGCAGGGGCCGATCGAGGACTTTCTGCGGACCAAGGTTCGAATCAAGATGGGCCACCTGATCGAGCAGGGTCTTGAGCTGATGGAGAAGAACCTGAACCGCCAGCTCGTCTCCGGCGTCGATCTCCGCGCCAAGGTAGGAATGGGCCGTGTGCTCGGGGTGCGGGCGGCGCCCGACGCCCTTCTGGCCCGCGCCGTTGCCTCGGGTTCGGGAGAGCTGGTCCTGACACTCCAACCGGAGCCGCCTCCGGTCTCACAAAAGCGCGCCAAATAGGCCCGTGCGCTTCTCCCTGTTCGTTGCATAGCGCCCCGCCGGAGCCGGCCCGAATCGGCCTGAAGAGGCCCGGCCCAAGGTGGGTTTTGAAGCTCTCACGACAGCGCTAATCCAAAGCCCTGGCGTCCCGTATCTCCGCACGTTCCCCTTTGAAACCGCCGGTGGCAGGGGCATTGCTCGACTCCCGGGCTGACGCATTTCGAGCGTCGTCCCGGTAACCGTCTTACTAGCCCCAATTTCCTGAGGTGCACCATGAAAAACATCGTTCGGGTTGTCGCGGTGGGTGTTGCCGTTCTCGTGGGCGCGCAGACCGCAAGCGCGCAGACCGGCGTGAGCCTTGGCCTCGGTGGCGGCGCCGCCGTCCCGACCGGCAGCATGGCCGATGGCGCGAAGACCGGCTGGAGCAGCGAGGTCGTGGCTCGGGTGAAGCCTGTTGCGAGCCCGGTCGGCCTGCAGCTCGACGGGTTCTATAATCGCTTTGCGCTCGAGAACGGGATCGATGGGAACAGCCGGATGATCGGCGGGACGGCTAATGCGGTGTTCGCCTTCCCGATCGCCGGGCCCGCCCATCCCTATCTGATCGGCGGCGTCGGCGTGTACAACGGCAAGACGACCGTGACTGGGCTCGGCTCGAGCGACGCACAGACCAAGTTCGGCGCCAATGCCGGCGCCGGCCTGGACGTCGGCCTGGGCAAGACTGCGTCGTTGTTTGCCGAAGGCCGCTTTCACGCCATCTTCAAGGGCGTGACCGACCAGACCACCCTGCAGGACGGGACCGCCTACATGGTTCCCGTCACGTTGGGGCTGCGCTGGGCGCTCTGAGCTAACCGGCTCTGAGGCTGTTTCGGCCGCCCCGCCACCGTGCGGGGCGGCCGATTTTTATGCACCCGGACCGTTTGTAGGTTCGCGTTCCATGACGTACATTCACTGGGTCCCTCGTCGGTCAAAGCTCGTGGTGCGGTTCTCGATGGCGCGGATCTCCAGGCTACTCGCCGGGGCCGGTGTTGCCACCCTCGGGGCCCTCAGGCTGCGTCGACCTCCCGAGTCCGAGAGTTCCCCCGAAAAGCCGCTCAATGAAAAGCCCGACCCGGCGCAGCCAAGTCGGCCCCCGCCGGTCGAGCCCTCCGCCCGACTGCTCAGCGAGGCACGCTACCGGACGCCCGCCGACCAGGTCATCAACTACGCGATCTTCATGATCGACCGGCAGGGGCGCAATGCGACCTGGAACAAGGGTGTGGGCCGGATGCTCGGCTACTCGATGGCGGAGTTCCTGGGGCACCCGGTCGCGGAGTGCTACACCCCGGAAGACCAGGCCGCCGATCTCCCGGCGCAGCAGATGGCCGAAGCAATCGAGCACGGGCGGACGACCCGCGAGCGTTGGGTCGTGCGGAAGGACAACTCCCGCTTCTGGGCTTCGACTGCGACGACCGCTGCACGGGACGCCAAAGGCGAGGTGATCGGCTTTGCGCAGACCCTGCGTGATCTCACCGACCTGAGGCGGACGGAGGAGGAGCTGCGGCGGAGCCGGGAGGCGCTCGAATTCGCCCTCGAAGCCGCGGCCCTGGGAACCTGGGATCAGGACCTCATGACCGGCGAGCTTCGCTGGGACTCACGAGCCAAGGCGCTGTTCGGGCTTTCTCCCGACGACGTGATCAGTCAGCGGCGGTGGGCCAATGCCGTCCGCTCCGAGGATCTCCCCGGTGCCGAAGCTGCCCGGGAGCAGGCCGTGCGGGACCGCACGCCCTTGTCGATCGAATACCGGATCGTCTGGCCGGACGGCAGCGAGCACACGATCGCGATGGTGGGGCGTGCGATGGTAGACCTGGCCAGCGGTCAGGCCGTTCGCATGGCCGGCGTGATGCTTGACATCACCGAACGAAAGCGCACCGAGGCCCGGCTCCAAGAGGTGCTCCGGCTGGAAGCGATCGGCCGCCTGGCCGGCGGAATCGCGCATGACCTGAACAACATGCTGGTGGCGATCCTCGGGTTCAGCGATCTGTTGGCCGGAAGCTTCCAACCGGATGACCCGCGCCGCGAGGATGCCGAGCAGATCACCCTCGCCGCGTCGCGCTCGGCCAATCTCACTCGCCAGCTGCTGGCGTTTGCCCGTCGCGAGATCATCCAGCCTCGTCGCATGGACATCAACCGGGTGGTGCAGCGGGCCGAGGGAATGTTGCGACCGGTATTGGGGGAGAACATCGAGTTGCTCTTCCAGCTGGCACCTGACGTGGGGGTGATCTACGCCGATCCCGGTCAGGTCGAACAGATCCTGATGAACCTCGTGCTCAACGCCCGGGATGCGATGCCGCAGGGCGGTCGTGTCGTGATCGAGACCGCGAAGCTCGCCCTCGGCGGCGCCTTGTCGGGCCGGCAGGTCGAGTCGGAGGCATCGCCGGGACGCTACATCATGCTGGCCGTGAGCGACACCGGAGACGGGATGGACCCCGCCACGTTGCAGCGCATCTGGGAACCTTTCTTCACGACCAAACCGTCGGGCCGCGGAACGGGCCTTGGCCTGGCCGCGGTGTACGGGTCCGTCAAGCAAAGCGGCGGGTTTGTCTGGGCCGAATCGGCGCCGGGCCAGGGCACGGTGATCAGCGTCTACTGGCCCGAGGGCCTGCTGACGGAGGAGCAACTGGCGGATTCGAATGCTCTCCCGCCGGGACAGCCGGGTACCGAGACCATTCTGGTGGTCGAGGACGAACCGCTGGTGCGGTCACTCACGGTACGGACGTTGGGACGGCTTGGATATCGTTGCTTCGTCGCCGAGAGAGCAGAGCATGCCTTGCGGATGGTCAAGAATCACGAGCTCCACCCCGACCTGGTAATCACCGACGTCGTGCTTCCCGGAATGAGCGGCGGGTGGCTGGCCGAACAGCTGTCGCAAGCCCTTCCCGGCCTGCCGATGCTCTTCATGTCCGGCTTCACCGGCGAAGAGGTGATGCGCCGAGGCTTGCTCGCGGCGGGCCGGCCGTTCCTGCAGAAACCGTTCGCTCCTGCAGAGCTTGCTCGCGAGGTCCGGCGGGTGCTCGGTCAGGGCAGCGAGGCGCTGCCGAGACTCGGTGCCTCCTGAGAGTAGTCCATGAGCTGAGTTCACACCCTGCATTTCATCATAGGAGAGCGCATGTCCTCCCCAACGACCGCAGTGTCACCCCAAGCACTCATTGACGCCGCCAAGGCTCCGATTCTCGCGTACAACGACAAGAACTGGGATCGGGTCCGCGCTGCGATGTCGCCCAACTTCGTGTACGACGAAGTGGGGACCCGTCGCAGGCTGCAGAATGCGGATGATACCATCCTGGCGTGGAAGGGGTGGGCCCAGGCGTTCCCGGATTCGCGGGCCACGTTCAACGAGACCCTGGTCAGCGGGAACACGGTGATCATGGACGTCACCTGGCGCGGCACGCATTCCGGGCTGCTCCAGACGCCGAAGGGCCCGGTTCCGGGCACCGGCAAGCCGATCGAGATTCGGGCCTGTATCATCAGCGAGATCGCTGGGGACAAGGCGAAGAATCAGCGCCACTACTTCGACATGCTCACCATGCTCGAGCAGCTCGGTCTCTAAGCTGCACCTTTCGGATTCGGCTCAGGCGGGCTCCTGGTAGAAACGGGCGCCCGCCACCGCCGCGAGCGGGATCCCGATCAGGCTGACGCCAATTCCGATCAGATTGAGCCGCATCGGCAGCAAGCCGAGCGGGGCCTCGCCGACCGCGTGTAGCACCATCACCAGCGTCCACATGATCAGACCAGCCCAGGCGGCCGTCTTGGGGCCCGGCCCATAGCGGGGACGGATAGCCGCATACAGGTACACGAGAATGATGCCGTAGAGAAAATCGAGGAGGACGAACAGCGGGACCAATGAGTCTGCCGGCGGTCTTCCCAGCGCTTGCATGGCATCCGCGAAGTCCTTCGCCAGTACCACCCCGTAGAGCACGTAGTCGATCACATTCAGGACCAACCCAGCCACTAGACCACCCACGATTACGCCTTTCAGGCCGATCGAGCCCATGGGCACCTCGCTGTGGAATAAGCTGTGATGCAGGAGCGGTTTATTTGACTCGAAGTTAACCAATGTGACCTTCGACCGAGCGGGGGGTGACCCCGCGGCCCTACACTCTGGGCCTATGTCCTGGTTGCTCGCTCCGTGAGCGG
This sequence comes from Gemmatimonadales bacterium, assembly GCA_035495075.1. Classification (GTDB taxonomy): domain Bacteria; phylum Gemmatimonadota; class Gemmatimonadetes; order Gemmatimonadales; family GWC2-71-9; genus DASQPE01. Next base: position 8,002 of record DATJGL010000035.1, on the reverse strand, counting down.
CATCGCTCGGGTTCTGGCCCTGCTCCTTGGAATTGGGACGGGCATCATACTGACTCCGAGAGCAGGAGCCGGTCAGGCAGAGCCGCTGCGGGTAGAAGTTTCCGGAGTGAACGGCGACGCCGAGCGAAACGTGCGGACGGTGCTTCAGATCGCACGGGCTGCCGACACGGGGAAGGTTCCGCTGGAGCGGATTCGGAACCTGCATGACAAGGCCCCGGCGGACATCCAGCTCGCGCTCGAGCCATTCGGCCTCTACCGGAGCACGGTGCGGTCTTCGCTTCGAAAAGAAGGAGACACCTGGGTTGCGCGCTACGCCATCCAACCGGGACCCGCCGTGCTCGTCCGCACAGTGGACCTGCGCGTGACCGGTGCCGGAGCCAAGACGCCAGCATTTCAGAAGCTCGTTCGTGATTTCCCGCTTCATCCGGGCGACACCTTGCTTCATCTCCCCTATGAAGCAGCCAAACTAGCCTTTCTTACCGTTGCGACGGACAGCGGCTACCTGGATGCGAAGTTCGACACTGCGGACATAAGAGTGGATAGGGCTGCGTCCACTGCTGACGTCCAGCTTCACTTCGACACCGGCCCGCGCTTCAAGTTCGGGCCGGTCTCGTTCGAGCAGGATGTCCTCGACCCGCGCTTTCTCGAGACCCGGGTCTCGTTCAAGAGAGGCGAACCCTATCGCGGCGACAAGCTGCTCGAGCTCCAAACCGCGCTGGGCCAAGACCCCTACTTTCGGCGCATCGAAGTGATCCCGCGACGGGATCTGGCTCGCGGTGTCGAGGTCCCGATCGAGGTCCAGTTGGAGCCGAGAAAGCCCCGCGGGTACGAGGTCGGCGCGGGGTACGGGACCGACACCGGACCACGGGGCAGCTTCGCGGTCGAATGGCGCAGGCTCAATCGCCGAGGCCACTCCGCGAAGGCGGAGATCACGGTGTCTCCGGTCGAGCAGAGCATTTCGACAGAATACCGCATTCCCGCGGTAGGGTCCCCCACGGGGATGCTCACGTTCATGGCTGGCTACGCCCTGTTCAATCCCACAGTCAGCAACAGCAAGACCATTCTCGTCGGCACGCGGCTGGGGCGGCAGCGGTTCCGCTGGAATGAAGTGCTCTCGCTCACCTATCACCACGAAGCTTTCCGAGTGGGCGTGGATAGCGGGACCACCGACATGATCATCGGAGGGGCCAGCTGGGAGCGAGTCCGCGCCAATGATCAGGTCTTCCCGAGCAAGGGTTGGCGCGTGCGACTCAGCCTGCAAGGCAGCCCAGGAGGCCTGGCCAGTCCGTCGTTGGGCCAGATCGAGGCGCTGGCCAAGCTGATTCATCCGATCGCGAGGAATACCCGGGTGCTGCTCCGTGCCAACGTCGGCCGCACCTTCAGTAGCAATTTCCGAAGCCTGCCGCCCACGCTGCGATTCTTTGCCGGCGGCACGGAGACCGTTCGGGGCTTCGGATATCTCGAGCTGGGCCCACCCGATAGCCTGGGGCACGTGATCGGTGGCCCCGTGCTCGAGGTCGCGAGCGTCGAACTGGATCACAAGATCTTCAACCGGTGGGCTGTGGCGGCGTTTACCGATGTCGGCAACGCGCTCAACAGCTTCACCCTGTCCGTGAAGCAGGGTGCCCTGGAGCAAGGCGTCGGCGCCGGGATTCGCTGGGTTTCGCCGATCGGGCTGGTTCGAATCGACGGCGCATTCGCCGTCACCAGACCCGGCACACCGTTTCACCTCCATTTCTCGGTAGGACCGGATCTGTGAGAGTCCGCCGAATGCTTCTGATCATGGTCGGCACGCTCGGCGCGCTCGGGGTGATCGTAGCCGGTGTGCTGTGGGTCGGTCTCTCCAGCGGCGTTGCTGCCAGAAAGCTTATCAGCCTCGGTCTCGCACGAGCCGGTCCGGCCGTCACGATTCACGGGGTGAAGGGACGACTGCGGGGGCCGCTGCTGCTCACCGGCATCGTGGTAAAAAAGCCTGCCTTTACCGCGTCGGTAGACAGCGTACTGCTCGAGTGGAGTCCCACGAATCTCTTGCATCGGCAGATGCGAATCGACCGGCTGCAGATTGCGGGCGTTCATGTGGTCCTTCCCGATTCCGCGCCTGCGCCGGTGGATACCGCGCAGCCCCAGCGGCCACACCTCCCTCTGGATGTCGTGCTGGGCGAGGTCGCACTGCGTCGTCTGACGGTCGCAGCGCCGGGTGGAGTACGTGTGTCGGACGGTGCGGCTCGAATCACCGGGCACGCAGACAACTATCGCCTCGGTGCCAGCGCTGTCGCCTCGCTTCCCAAACTGAAGCAGGTCAAGCTCGAACTCGATGCCAGGGGCAACCTGGAGCGGCTCAACAGCGCCGAGGCTCGCGTGGACCTGCTCGATGGAACCGTGACGGCGAGCGGGCCCGTGCGGTGGTGGCCCAGGATCGAGTGGGACCTCGTCATCCGTGCGCAGGATATCAAACCCGGAATGCTGCTGGAACAGCCCGCGGCCTGGCCGGGATCCGTGATGTTCAGCGCGACCACCGCCGGCGTATTGGACAGCACCGGACCCGCTGGTCAGGCCGCCCTCGATTCTCTTGGCGGAACGTTGCATCAGCAGCCTCTCAGTGGTCACCTGCGCCTCAGCTTTGCCGACAGTGTGTATCGGGTGGAAGCACTCACACTCGGCTGGGGATCTGCGCAGCTCGCGGCTTCCGGTACGGTTGCCGACACGCTCAGCGTCCGGTATCGCGTGACTGTTGCGAACCTTGCCACTGCAGTGCGCGGCGGCGCGGGGTCACTCGCCGCGCAGGGAACAGCGGAAGGCCCCAAGTCGGCTGCTCGAATCCGGCTCGAGCTACAGGGCAAGCGGCTCGCCTACGGTACCAATCGCCTGGGGCGGCTAGGTGGTCGGGCGGATCTGGTACTGGCGCCCGACGGACGCACCGATGCTCAGTTGCGCGCCGATCGGGTGCGGGCCGGCGCGCAGCTGATCGACAGTGTGGTCTTCGACCTTCGGGGGACCCGGACTCGCCACAATGCCACGGCCAGCCTCGCGGCACCTTCGATGCAGTTGGCGCTGGCTGCCCATGGTGGACTACAGGACCAGACGTGGAATGGTCGGATCACGGATGTGCAGGTTCGCGGCTCCACCGTTGGAGGCGCGTGGCGGCTCGCTCAGCCGGCAAGGCTGATTGCGTCGAGTAAGTCCGCGACGCTGGAATCGCTCTGCCTTGGCCTGGATGAACACGCTGCCCGAGTGTGCGCCGGGGGGCATTGGCGAAGCGCTGCCGGATGGCGGGCCACCGGCGCGATCGAGCGGCTCCCGCTCGCGCTGGCCGATTCATTCCTGCCGCGGGGTCGTGCGTTGAGCGGCACACTCGACGGCCGTTTCGACGTATCCACCATCGGTGGGGCTCTCACTGGATCGATCGCCGTGGCCGGCACCAGCGCTGCAATGACATATCCGGAAGCCTCTGGTGCTCGGCTCGTGAAGGTCGCACTCGACACGGCTGAGGTCGAAATCCATGCGGGCAACCGCGGAGTGGACGGAACTATGGCTGTACGGGCCTCCAACAGTGGTCGTGCTATCGGCGGCATCGTAGCCCGGTTTGCGCTTCCGGGATATCGCAAGCTCGGCGCTCGGCGTCCGGGTCAGCCCGTGGAAGCGCACGTCGAAGGCGGTATCAGCGACCTCTCAGTAGCTCGTAGCTTCACTCACGCATTGGACAGCATAGGCGGCCAGGTCAAGCTCGGGCTCGATCTCGCCGGAACGATCGGAGCACCCCGAGCCGACGGCTCCATTCAGCTGCGAGAGCTTCGGGCGTGGTTGCCCGGGAACCGCGGAATCACCGGCGGCATGGATGCGACGTTGCATGCCGTCGTTGCGCCGAGCCGCCGACTGAACGGCCGCCTCACGATCCGACCGCGCGATCTCCGCCTGATGTACGAGAGAGATTCCACCATCAGCCAATTTGTGGTTGACGGCAAAGGGGTCGAGGCCCAGGTGGATTCGGGTGGCGCCCGTGGCGAGATGGACCTCGGGCTGCGGGATACAACTAACGTCAGGCTTGCCATTCTGAGTGGGGCCCTGCGCCTTCCCGAGTACACCAGTACGAGAGAGCAGCTTCGCCGCCAGCCGGTGGCCCTGCGCGTCGCTGCCGAGGTACCGGACCTCGCTTTTGCGCGCGGATTCGCCAGCAGTCTGGACTCCCTGACGGGACGAGCAGCGGTCGAGCTATCGGCCGAGGGAACTGCCGCAGTGCCGCACGTCAGCGGACGGCTCCGGCTCGAAAACCTGCTTGCAAAGCTGCGTCAGGGAACTCGCTTGAGCGGCGCGGTCGACGGCGATCTTCGCGCCGCAGTCACCGCCGACAGCACGTTGAACGCCGAGGTGCGCCTGGCGCCACGCAATGCCACCATCGAGTACGCCGCCGCGGGGGCCTCGCGTCGGGTGACGGTCGACAGCAGCGGCCTCCGGATCGTGGCTGGCAAGAACGGTGTGCATGGGACGTTGGACCTTCATCTGGGTGAAGCCAGGCATGGGAGGCTCGCCGATATCACGGGTCGGCTGGCTTTGCCGCAATACACCAAGTTCGGTCGACCGCTGCCTCCGCAGCCGGTCGAGGCGACGCTGGTCGGACGCGTTGATGATCTTTCGTTCGCCCAAGGCTTCACCACGGATATCGACAGCGTCACCGGTCGAGTGTCGCTCGACGTCGACGTCCGCGGGACCGCCGGTAAGCCGCAGATGACGGGCGGCCTCCGGGTACTCGGTGTCGCTGCCAACGTGCCCCGAGCCGGGCTCCGGCTCCGTGAGCTGCAGCTCAGTGCGCAGGGCGATCAGGCCGGTGCGGTGACGATCGACGGCAGATTGAGGTCCGGTCGAGGCTGGCTGATGCTGCGCGGAAAATCGCCCGTTCGGCCGACACCGAAGGAGCCCGGCCGCCTTCGCATCGAAGGCGACAGCGTGGAGGCGATGAACACTTCTGAAATTCGTATGCTGGTGTCGCCCCGAATCGGTGTAGCGCTGGCCGGAGACAGCCTGGACGTTGAAGGCGATCTCCGGATACCGTATGCGCGGATCGAGCTTTCGGAGATTCCGCCGACGGCAGTCCCGCCAACGGATGATGTGGTTTTCACCGACACCGTTGCCAGCAAGGCAAAGCGGCAGCGCGTGACTGCGCGAGTCCGAGTGCTGTTGGGCGACAGCATTTCCTTCAAGGGGTTCAACTTTACCGCGGATCTCGGCGGCGATCTCTTCGCGGTTTCGGTCCCCGGCCGGCCGGCAACCGGAAGCGGCACGATCACGATCAGGCAGGGTCACTACAAGGCATACGGACAGGACCTGACCATCTCCGACGGGCGCCTGCGATTTGCCGGCGGACCGGTGGACAATCCTGGGCTCGACATCAAGGCCACTCGCACGGCTGAAGACAGCGTGACGGCGGGGGTCAAGATCGCAGGGACGCTCAAGGCGCCTCAGGTGACGATTTTCTCGGAGCCCCCAATGTCGCAGGAGCGAGCCCTTCAGTACCTGGTGCTGGGACACCCGCTGGGGCAAAGCGGAGGCACACAGGGCAATCTCGCGTCGCAAGCCGCCACCAGCCTGGGCCTCAGGGGAGGGAACCTGTTGGCAAAGACGGTTGGACGAGGGGTGGGACTCGATCAGGCTCAGATCGAGACCAAAGGCGATCTGCAACAAGCCTCGTTCGTCGCCGGGAAGTATCTGTCGCCCAACCTGTACGTAAGCTACGGCATCGGCCTGTTCGATCCGGTGAGCACGGTGCGGCTTCGATACATACTCTCCAGCAAGTGGACCTTGCAGGCGGAAACCGGGGAGGCCACTGGGGCGGATCTCCTGTATCGGGTAGAAGCCGGAAGAGGACCGTCGCACGAGTGACGCGTAGTGGCGGGGGATGAGGGCGGGGCCACATATTCCGCGGTCCCTAAGCTCAGTCACCCGTTCAGCCAAGGCCGCTTCGATGGTTGCCCCCAGCAAGGTCGCCGCTGCATCCGCCGTACCGCTGGTCGAGACAGAAGCACGCGAGCCCGCACGCAAGCGGCTTGATTCAGTCGATCTCCTCCGCGGTGTAGTCATAGTGGTGATGGCACTGGATCACGCGAGAGATTATTTCACGCGCTCTTCCCACCTCTTCGATCCGGCCGACATAACCAAGACCACTCCAGCGTTGTTCCTCACTCGCTGGGTGACGCACTTCTGCGCGCCGACGTTCATTTTCCTAGCCGGCGCGAGTGCCTTCCTCTACGGCTCCCGCCCAGGACGCACGCGGAGCGACTTGGCCCGGTTCCTTCTGACCCGAGGTCTCTGGCTGGTCTTCATCGAGATGACGGTGGTCCGCTTGGCATGGCAATTCAACTTCAACTACCACTTCATCAACATTCAGGTCATCTGGGCAATCGGCTGGTCGATGGTGGCGCTTGCCGGCCTGGTGTACTTGCCAATGTGGGCGATCGGGCTGTTTGGAGTCGCGATGATCGCGACCCACAACCTGTTCGATGGAATCGGCGTGGCCCCCCTGGTGTCGGCTCCGGGGGTGTTCGCCCACGCGAGCGTCAGAGACTGGCTGTGGAGCATTCTGCACGTCCAGAACCCGCCGGTCACTTATCCGCTCATTCCCTGGATAGGCGTGATGGCGGCCGGCTACGCCTTCGGGCCCGTGCTGCAGCACGATCCGGATCGTCGTCGCCGCGAGCTGATCTGGCTGGGAACGGCCCTCATCGCCGGCTTTGTCGTACTGCGCACCATCAACGGGTATGGTGACCCGCACCACTGGTCGTCTCAGCCGACCGGGCTGTTCACCTTTCTGTCGTTCCTCAATACGACGAAGTATCCGCCCTCGCTCTTATTTCTCCTGATGACGCTGGGGCCGGCCATCCTGTCGCTGGTGCTCTTCGAGCGGTCACGCGTCCCACTGGCGCGATTCTTCATCGTCTATGGCAGGGTTCCGTTTCTCTTTTACGTCGCGCATCTCTATCTCATCCACGCCCTGGTGCTGTTGGTCGCAGGGTTGAGAGGCGACGACCTGCATGGGTATCTGGTCGTCTGGCGCTTCATGCCGGAATCGTGGGGCTACGGACTCGGCGTTGCTTACGCAGTGTGGGTATTCGTGGTACTGGCGCTTTACCCCGTGTGCCGCTGGTTTGCCGGCGTTAAGGCAACCCGCCGCGATGCCTGGCTCAGCTACCTATGACCGCCTTTCACTTCGCGTTTTTCGTCGCGGACCTCGCGTCGACCCGGAGGTTCTATGGTGACGTGCTGGGCTGCCGCGAGGGGCGCAGCACGGACACCTGGGTGGACTTCGACTTCTTCGGCCACCAGATCTCGGCGCACACGACGGGTTCGGTTGTCCCGACGGTCGATGCCGGCGTGGTCGAGGGCATCAAGGTCCCCATGCCGCACTTCGGCGCGTTGCTGGGGTGGGATGAGTTCGCCCGAGTTGCCGAGCGGATCCGTAAGGCGGCGCTGCCGTTCATCATCGAGCCGCGGGTTCGCTATCCCGGCCAGCCCGGCGAACAGATGACGATGTTCCTGCGCGATCCGAGCGGAAATGCGCTCGAGTTCAAGACCTTCAAGCATCCGGAGCACGTCTTCACCTCGTGAGCTCCGCCGCGGTGATAGTGCTGGGTGCCGGCGTGATGGGAGCCAGCACCGCCTGGCACCTGGCCCGCCGCGGTGTCCGCAACCTGCTTCTGCTCGATAGCGCACCCACGCCTGGGGCCGGGAGCACCGGTCGCGCCACCGGTGGCTTCCGGGCCCAATACGCCACCACCATCAACGTTCGTCTCTCTTTGCTTGCCAGGAGCAAGCTCGAATCGTTTGCCGACGACACCGGCATGGACCCGGGCTACGCACGACAGGGCTACCACTGGCTTGCCCGTACCGATCGCGAGCTTGCCCTGTTGGCCGCGGGCCGCCGGGTGCAGCACCAGGCGGGGCTGACCGAAGCTGTGGCGGTGACGCCGGACGACATTCGCAAGCTCAATCCCGCGCTATCCGGCGAGGAGAT